>NZ_JAMYQY010000022.1:0-120730 GCF_040321125.1 Mesorhizobium sp. M0518 | reverse complement strand
CCGGCCCCCTGCTCGGCGGGTCCGCTCAGGGCGGGGCCCCGCGCGGCCGGGGGGGGCCCCCCACCACCCCCCTTCCGCCCACCCCGCCGGGCCCCTTGGCGTTGGGGGGCGGCCCCCCCCCCCCCCGGATCGACATCGCACTCATCGATTTCATCGGCACCGTGCGCTTCCACACGCAATTGCCGGCGGATGAAGCCAATCCCTTTCCGCAAAGCGGCGATCTGTTCGGCGCGATCAGGCAAGCCATGACCAGCCTGCCGGTCGAGGCGCGCAGCCGGGTTGCCGGCATCGGCCTGGCCGTTCCCGACGATGTCGACACGATGGCTGCAACCCGCAACGGATCGAGCACCTCGCTGAAAGCCTTGCAGGGGGAGATCGAGGAACAGATCAAGCTGCCGGTTTTCGTGCAGAACGACATCACCGCGGCAGCTGGCGGCGAGAGCATGTTCGGCGTCGCAAAGCCGCTCAACGACTATCTGTTCTTCTATCTGGGAGCACGGCTGCAGAGCAGGCTCATCCTCAACCACCAGATCTACAAGGGAAACTCCAGCGCCAGCTTCGATCATGGCCTGATGCGCCTGGAGAGCGAACTGGCCATGCGCGGGCGCCCGTCCGAAATCATCTGGAGCAGCAGCCCTGAGTGGCCTGACCTGGGCGAGGCCTACAGCGCATGGCTGGGCGAGTGTTCCGACCGCCTGAAAGCGTCGATCTCCGCGCTGACCCAGTTTGTCGAGTTCAGTTCGGTCGTCCTGTCCAGCTATGCGCCGCAAAAGATCGCCGAGGCCTTGTGCGACGACATCGGCCGGGAATTCCCCGGCATCGAAGCGCTGCCCGCGCGGGTCAGCATCAGCCCGAAGGCCGTCGGCGCGGCAAGCCTGCCGTTCAGTTCGCGCTTCATGATCCAGTGATCGAGCCGAACCGGCGTTGCCGGTCTGCCGATCATGCACCCTCTGCAGGTCCATCGATGATTTTCAGGTGACCAAGCGAATCTACTTGCCAGGACGCCTCACTTAATAGCATGTTAAGTGAACCCTGAGATCGCCATGAAAATCGCTGCGGATCACGCACTCAATGACAATGCCGCAACCAGCGCCGAAGCGCGCCGCTCGACGGTATTGGGCGATCGCATCAAGGCCTATCGCACCACGCGGCGCCTGACGCTGCGCCAGCTCGGCGGCATGATCGGCACCACCGCCAGCTTCCTGAGCCAGCTCGAGCGCGGCCTTTCCGGCGCCAACACCAGCACATTGATGCTGATCGCCAATGCGCTCGGCATCAGCCTCGCCGATCTTTTCGACGACTGCGAAGTGTCGCCGCACGCGGTGCTGACACGCGCCGAGCGGCCGGCGCTGCCGACCAGCGAAGGCTACCGCAAGACGCTGCTGTCGCGCCGGCCGATCCGCGAGATGGAAGTCTATTGCGGCGAGTTCGCCGTCGGCGGCTCCACCGGCGACGTGCCCTATACGCATGGCAACGCGAGCGAGATGTTCCTCGTGCTGCGCGGACGCGTGCAACTGACGCTCGGCGACGAGAGCTTCACCCTCGAAGAGGGCGACAGCATCGAATATTCGACCTCGACGCCGCACCGGACGATCAATGTCGGCGATGCGGTGGCCGAGGTGCTGTGGATCATCGCGCCGCCGACAAGCGGCGCTGTCGACCTCGATCAATATGTAGCCCGGAAAACGCTCGCGCCCGGCCTGCCAAAATCAAACAGCGAGCCATCGGAGGGTTAGAAAATGGGAAGCAGATCAAGATTGGCCGGATTTGTCGGCGCCGCCGCACTGGCCTTGCTCGCAGCCGCCGCTCACGCGCAGAACGCGCCGCCGGCCGGAACCGTGGTCGACGGCTCGTTGAAGGGCAAGACGCTGACCTTCGTCTCCTATGGCGGCATCTACCAGGACGGCCAGGTTGCCGCGCTCAAGGAATTCGTCGACAAGAGCGGCGTCAAGCTTTTGAACGACGGACCGACCGAAATCGCCAAGCTTCAGGCGCAGGTCGAATCAGGCAATGTGACCTGGGATGTCGTCGACACAGACGATTTTCCGCCCTTCGTGCATTGCGGAAAACTGTTCCAGAAACTCGATCTGACCAAGCTCGACATCTCGCACATCCCGCCCGGACAGGTCGGCGAATGCAGCGTGCCGGCGATGAACTACGGCATGGTCCTGATGTACAAGAACGACACGTACAAGGACAATCCGCCAAAGGACTGGAAGGATTTCTTCGACACCGCGAAATTCCCCGGCACCCGTGCCATCGACGGCAGTGGCAGCCCGCTCGGCGGCCTGATCGAACAGGCCATCCTGGCCGACGGCGGCAAGGTCGACGCCATGACGCCTGCCGATATCGACAAGGGCATCGCCAAGATCAAGGCGATCGGCCCCGACACCATCTTCTGGAAGACCGGCGCAGAATCCCAGCAGCTTGCCGAATCCGGCGAGGCCGACATGATCATCATGTGGACTGGCCGCGCCATGACGGCGGTCAAGAATGGCGCTGCCTATACGCCGGTGTGGAAGGACTGGCTGGTCGTCATGGATCAGCTGACCATCCCGGTCGGCGCCAAGGACACCGATGCCTCCTACGCGCTGATCAACGCCTATCTCGGCAAGAAGTCGCAGGAGATCCTGACCGAGCAGACGTCCTACTCGCCGATCAACAACGAGGCGCAGCCCAAGGTCGACGCATCCGTCGCCGCCTTCCTGACCAACACGCCGGACCACGCGAAGCTCGGCTACCAGCAGAACATCAAGTTCTGGGTCGCCAATTTCGCCGCCGCGTCCGACAAGTGGACGGCGCTGATGGCCGGCAACTGAGCCGGCTATCACTGAGGTGACGGCGTGAGCCAGACATCGCATACGCCGACGGCCGGGGGTGATCATTCCCGGCCGTCAGGTGCCGTGCAGGGGCCGCAGCGGCGCCTGCGCCTTGCCGCCTATCCGTCCCTGCTGGCGATGCCGGCCCTGCTCCTGCTTATCGCGGCTATGGGCTATCCCTTGCTGACCGTCACGCTGCGCAGTTTTTCGGACCCGGCCTGGGGCCTGCAGAACTACGTCTGGTTCTTCTCCACGCCGGTGAACGTCACCGTCCTGTGGCGCACCTTTTCCATCGCCGCCTGGGTCACCATCGTCTGCGTCATCGCGGCCTACCCCTACGCCTATCTCATGACGGCCGTCGAGCCGCGCCTGCGACTCGTCCTCATCTTGTGCGTTTTGGTGCCGTTCTGGGTCAGCGGCGTGGTGCGCACCTTGGCCTGGGTCATCCTGCTGCAAGATTCCGGCATCATCAATTCGGTGATCAGGCTGCTCGGCTTTGACGGCGTGAAGCTGATCCGCACGCAGACCGGAGTCGTCATCGGCATGGCGCAGGTGTTGCTGCCGTTCATGATCCTGCCGCTCTATTCGGTCATGCGCGGCATCGATTTGCGCCTCGTGCAGGCGGCGCGCAGCCTTGGTGCGCGCCCGGCACGCGCCTTCCTGGAAATCTATCTGCCGTTGTCGCTGCCCGGCGTCTTCGCCGGCGCCATCATCGTCTTCATCCTGTCGCTCGGCTTCTACATCACGCCGGCCCTGCTCGGCGGCCCGCGCAGCACCATGCTGTCGACGCTGGTGCAGAGCCAGGTGCTCAGCCTGCTCAACTGGGGCCGAGGCGGCGCCATGGGCGTCGTCCTGCTGGTCGCGACCTTCGTGCTGCTGGCGCTCGCCGCACCGCTGATGCGCCAGCGCCACAAGCAGGCGTCCAGATCATGAGACAAACGCCGTTCCGCATTCTGCTCGGCCTGTTCTGCCTGCTGGTCGCCGTCTGGCTGGTGATGCCGACGCTGGTCATCATCCCGATGTCGTTCAACGAGAAGAAGTCGCTCGCTTTCCCGCCGTCCGGCTTCTCCTGGCAGTGGTACGCGAATTTCTTCACCAATCCCGATTGGCTGTCGAGCTTCTTCAATTCGCTCAGGGTCGCGGGCCTCGTCGCCGTTGCCGCCACGCTGATCGGCACGCTGGCGTCGCTTGGCCTCAGCCGCATGAAACATTCCGGCGCCGGCCTGCTGCGCGCCATCCTGATCACGCCGATGATCGTGCCCGGCGTGGTGCTGGCGATCGGCATCTATGCCGTTTACCTCGACTACCAGCTTGTCGGCACCACCACCGGCTTCGTCATCGCGCACACGATGCTGGCGATCCCCTTCGTCATCATCGCCGTATCGGCAAGCCTCGAAGTCTTCGACGTGCGGCTGGAAACGGCGGCGGCCAGCCTCGGCGCCAACCGCTTCACCACATTCCGCACCGTGACCTTGCCGCTGATCGCGCCCGGTATCCTGTCCGGGCTTTTGTTTGCCTTCGTCACCTCCTTCGATGAAATCATCGTCGCGCTGTTCATCACCAGTCCCTACCTCAAGACCTTGCCGGTGCAGATCTTCACCAGCATCACCCGCGACGCCGACCCGACGGTGACGGCCGTCGGAACCATCATCTTCATTGCCACGACGCTGATCATCAGCGCCGGGCTGATCATCAGCTCGAAATCGACGAGGAGTTGAGATGACTGCGAGGGAACGTGGCGCGGCCATCGACATCAAGGGCGCAACCAAGCGCTACGGCAATTTCACCGCGCTCGACGATGTCAGCCTGCATATCGAGCCCGGCGAGTTCATGACGCTGCTGGGGCCTAGCGGCTCGGGCAAGACGACCACGCTCAACGTCGTTGCGGGCTTCACCGACCTCACCGCAGGCGATCTTGCCGTCGGCGGCAACAGCATCGTCGCCCTGCCGGCGCACAAGCGCAACATCGGCGTCGTGTTCCAGCACTACGCGCTGTTTCCGCACATGACCGTCGGCAAGAACGTCGCCTATCCCCTCACCTTGCGCGGCATGGACAAGCAGGCGCGCGACCGTCTCGTCGTGCGAGCGCTGGACATGGTCAAGATGGCCGATTTCGCGCATCGCTATCCCTCAGAGCTTTCCGGCGGCCAGCAGCAGCGCGTGGCGCTGGCGCGCGCCATCGTCTTCGATCCGCCGCTGCTGTTGATGGACGAACCGCTCGGCGCGCTCGACAAGAAACTGCGCGAATGGCTGCAGCTGGAGATCAAGCGCATCCACCGCGAACTCGGCACCACCTTCGTCTATGTGACGCACGACCAGGAAGAAGCGCTGGTTCTGTCCGACCGCATCGCCGTGTTCAACCAGGGGCGCATCGAACAGGTCGGAACCGGCCGCCAGCTCTATGACGAGCCGACGACCTTGTTCGTGGCCAAGTTCATCGGCGAATCGACCAGTTTGCGTGGCACCGCCCAGACGTCAGGAAACGAGACCAGCCTGACGATCGCCGGCCAGAAGATCGTGGCCAACGGCAAGCTTGCCGGCGGAGGCAAACCGGTGGTCCTGCTGCGGCCGGAAAAGCTCTCGCTTGCCGGCACCAACACGCCTCCCGCCGCCGGGCAGAACAGCCTCACCGGTGAGGTCAGCGAGGCGATCTATCTGGGGTCGGGTTCGAAATACCAGGTGACGCTTCGCGATGGCTCGGTCGCCATCGTGCGCTCGTCGCTGGAAGCCACACCGTTCTCGATTGGTGACACGGTCGATCTGCGCTGGTCGGTAGTCGATGCAAAACTTCTTGCCGACGACGATCGCGCCGACATGACGATGACCTGATCGCTCTTTCCCCGCAGGATTTTTAGACCTGGACGCCAAAGTCAACGGCAACGTCTCGTTCTGGTATGCCGACATCGGGCTGCCGGCCTATCGCGCGCCGCTCCCGGGTGACCTCGAAGCCGATGTCTGCATCGTCGGCGCCGGCTACACCGGCTTGTGGACAGCTTACTATCTGAAGAAGGCCGATCCTTCGATCCGCATCGCCATCGTCGAAAGGGAGTTCGCCGGCTTCGGCGCGTCGGGCCGCAATGGCGGCTGGCTGTCCGGCGGCTTCAGCTGGTCGCGCGAGAAATATCTGCGGACCTCGACGCGCGGCGCCGTCATCGACATGGAAACCGCCATGCATGGCACGGTCGACGAAGTGATCGCGGTGACCGAGGCCGAAGGCATCGATGCCGACATCCGCCGCGTCGACAATCTGACGGTCGCCACCAACCCGCCGCAGCTCGAACGGATCAAGGCCGCCTATGCCGATGCGATCGGCTGGAGCGTGCCGCAGGACCGCGTCAGCCTGATTGGCCAGGCAGAGGCCAAGGCCCGCATCAACATCAAAAATGTGCTTGGCGGCTATGTCCACCACGGCACCGCGCGCGTGCAGCCGGCCAAGCTGGTGCGTGGGCTCTCCGAAGCCGTCGAGCGGCTTGGCGTGCCGATCTACGAGCAGACCACCGTGACCGGCATCGAGAAGGGCAAGGTCACGACGAACCGCGGCACCGTGCGCGCGCCGATCATCATCCGCGCCACGGAAGGGTTCACGGCCGGCATATCAGGCAATGAGCGGCTCTGGCTGCCGCTCAACAGCGCGCAGATCATCACCGAGCCGCTGCCGCAATCGCTATGGGACGAGATCGGCTGGGAGGGCCATGAGCTTCTCGGTGACGCCGCGCACGCCTATTGCTATGCGCAGCGCACCCGGGAAGGCCGCATCACCATGGGCGGGCGCGGCGTGCCCTATCGTTACGGCTCGCAAACGGATGTGCGCGGCCAGACGCAGCAGGCCACGATCGAAAGCCTGCACGCGATCCTCACCCGGCTTCTGCCGCAGACAGCCGGGCTTCGCATCGACCACGCCTGGTGCGGCGTTCTGGGCGTGCCGCGCGACTGGTGCACGACATCAGGCCTCGACCCTGAAACCGGCATCGGCTGGGCCGGCGGCTATGTCGGGCTCGGCGTCTCAAGTTCCAACCTTTCGGGCCGCACGCTGCGCGACCTTATCCTGCGCCGCGACACCGAACTGACCCGCCTGCCCTGGGTCAACCGCCAGGTGAGCAAATGGGAGCCCGAGCCGATGCGCTGGCTCGGCGTCCACTCGATGTATCAGCTCTATCGCGTCGCCGACGAGCGCGAGGAAGCCGGCCTCCAGCATACGTCGAAACTGGCCGCAATCGCCGACCGCATCACAGGACATTGAGAGACCGCCATGACCGACTTCCAGACCTTCGCCCATCTCGCTTCCATCGACCTCGGCGAGCCTGAGCCCAAGCCGACCTCGATCAGCGGCGATCAGCTCGAAGCAGCGAAGACGCTGTGGACCTCGCCTGACGGCACACTGGAAGTCGGCGTCTGGGAGTGCACGCCGGGCCGCTTCACCGCATCGCGCGAGAGCAATTCCGAAACCTGCCACATCGTGTCAGGTCGGGTCTCGCTGCATGGTCCCGATGGCCGCAGCGAGGACGTCGGTCCGGGCGAAATGCTGGTGCTGCCGAAAGGCTGGAAAGGCGAATGGACGATCCACGAGAAGACGCGCAAGCTCTATATCCTGCACTTCGAGGCGTGAGCTGACTGGAACAGCCGCTACTCGTCGTCTGAACGATCATCCTCGGCAACAACAGGCTTGCCTTCTATCGCCTGCCGCAAGGCGTCGTTGATGCGATCCTGCCAGCCCGGCCCATCCTCCTGGAAGTGGTCCAGCACGGCGCGATCGATCCGGATCGAAACAAGCTCCCTGACGCCTGGAGCGGCGGAGGGCTCACGAACCGGCGCGGCCGGCTTCTTCACCGGCTTGAAAGCCGCCTCGGCGGCCGTCATCGGATTTGTCGGTCGACGCGGGGGATTTGCCATCGGATGACCCTGACTGAAGACGATTCGTGCACGACGTGGCACGCTTGCGCCACCATAGCCCAACCAGCGCCGTCGCGCAGGCCCCTTTGGTCGGGACAATCACTCGGCTGCTTGAAGACTCTGCGCGTCGATGATGACCCTGATCTCGGCGCGGCAGGAGCCGCAATTCGTGCCGGCATGCAGGGCCGTGCCGATCGCCGCAACGCTGCCGCAGCCGCCGCGCACCGCTTCCGCGATCTGGTTGGCGCCGACGCCGAAACAGGAGCAGACGATGGCGCCGCGGTCGACGTCGATCCCGCCCGGTCGTCCGGCTACGATCGCCAACCTGCCGCGCCGGTCGACATGATCGGCACTCAACTGTTCCGCCGCCCAGCCGCGCGACACGGCGACCGGGCCGGGTGCGACGAACAAGGCGGCTGACAGTTGATCGCCGTCGAAGGCGGCGATGCGATGCTGGCCGGCGTCGCGGTCATGATAGGCGAGCATTTCCGCACCCGGTGACACGCCGAACAGTGACCCGGCAAAGCCAGCCCAATCGATGTCGTCTTCGGCAAAGGCAAGCTCGACCCGCCAGCCGCCCTTGCATTTGGCCACGGCCCAGTAGGCCGCGGTATCAGGCTCAGGCCTGCGCCGCGTCACCGCAAAGCCAAAGGCCTTTGCGGCGAATTTCTCGATGCGGGCGGCGACATGTTTCAGCGCCGGCTGGCCGGAAATGGGATCGGTCAGCGGCGCGGTCAGCGTGTCGAGCCGGCCCCTTGCCGCAAACTGATCGGTCCAGTGCATCGGCGCAAACAGGCTGCCCTGGCGCTGGCGCGCCGTCACCAGCGCGCGCACCAGCACGTCGCCGCGCGGGCTGGAAACCCGCGCGATGTCGGCGTCGCCGATGCCGAAGCGCTGCGCATCCGCCGGGTGGATTTCTACGAAGGGCTCGGCGATGTGCTGCGACAAACGCGGGCTTTTGCCGGTTCGCGTCATGGTGTGCCAATGGTCGCGGATACGGCCGGTATTGAGGATCAGCGGATAGTCCGGGCTGGTGCGGACTTCCGTGGTGGGGCGGATGGCGATGAAGCGCGCTTTGCGGTCGGGCGTGTAGAAATTGCCGTCGGCGAAGAAGCGGGTGGTGTTACCTTCCAGCCTCTGCCCGGCCCGAAGATGCTCGTCCGACTGATGTCGAGCTTGAGCACCCCCCTCTGTCCTGCCGGACATCTCCCCCGCAAGGAGGGAGATTGGCAGCTTTGATGCTCGCATATCTCCTGCATTGTTTGTAATTGGCGAAGGCCGTGGTGGCAGCCGATCTCCCCCCTTGCGGGGGAGATGGCCGGCAGGCCAGAGGGGGGTGGCTGGGCTCGGCGCCGGCCATTGGAACGGCTCCAGCGCCTCATACTCCTCCGCATCAACCCCGGCATAAGCACCAATATCGAAATCCCGCGCGCCATCATTCTCGAATCCTGACAGCGCGGCATGCTCGGCAAACACCTCCCCTGGCGTCGCATAGGAAAACGCCTCGCCAAACCCCATCCGCTTGCCGACCTCAGCGACAATCCGCCAGTCGGGCCTTGCCTCGCCGGGCACGGGCAAAAACGCGCGCTGGCGCGACACACGGCGCTCTGAATTGGTGACGGTGCCATCCTTCTCGCCCCAGGCGGCGGCGGGCAGCCGGACATGGGCGTGGCGGACGGTGTCGGTCTGGGCCAGCACGTCCGACACCACCACGAACGGGCACGCCTTGATCGCCGCCTCGACGGCATCGGCGTCCGGCATCGAATCGACCGGGTTGGTGGCCATGATCCACAGCGCCTTGATCCGCCCGTCGGCCAGCGCCTGGAACATCTCGACTGCCTTCAGGCCGGGCTTTCCGGCAATGGCCGGCGCGTTCCAGAAGCGCTGCACGCGGTCGCGATGGTCGGGGTTTTCGATTTCCATATGCGCGGCGAGCATGTTGGCCATGCCGCCGACCTCGCGGCCGCCCATGGCGTTGGGCTGGCCGGTCACCGAAAACGGCCCTGCTCCGGGTTTGCCGATGCGGCCGGTGGCGAGATGGCAGTTGATGATGGCGTTGACCTTGTCGGTGCCGGATGACGACTGGTTCACACCCTGGCTGTAAACCGTCACCGTTTTCGCCGTTGCCGCAAACAGGCTGTAGAAACGGCCAAGCTCGTCCTCGCTCAGGCCCGTGCCGGCAGCGACGCCGGCCAGGTCGAGCGCGGAGGCCGCGAAAAGCGCTTGCCCGAAGCCGGTCGTGTGCGTCGTGATGTAGGCGCGGTCGAGCGCATTGTGCTGGCCGAGATAAGCGAGCAGCCCGGTGAACAAAGCGACGTCGCCATCCGGCGCGATCGCCAGATGCATGTCGGCGATGTCAGCGGTCATGGTGCGCCGTGGATCGACCAGGACGATCTTCATCTCCGGCCGCTTTTCCCGGGCAGCCGCGATGCGCTGGTAGAGCACCGGATGGCACCAGGCGAGATTGGAGCCGACCAGCACGATCAGGTCGGCCAATTCCAGATCCTCATAGGTTCCCGGCACGGTGTCGGAGCCGAAAGCGCGGCGGTGGCCGGCGACCGAGGAGGCCATGCACAGGCGCGAATTGGTGTCGATGTTGGCCGAGCCGACAAAACCCTTCATCAGCTTGTTGGCGACGTAATAGTCCTCGGTCAGCAACTGGCCCGAAACATAGAAGGCGACCGCATCCGGGCCATGCTCGGCGATGGTTTGCGAGAAGGTCGAGGCGACAAGGTCGAGCGCCTCGTCCCAGCCGGCGCGGCGGCCGTGGACCTCCGGATGCAGCAGCCTGCCGTCGAGGTCGATGGTCTCGGCGAGTGCCGAGCCCTTGGAGCAGAGCCGGCCGAAATTGGCCGGGTGGTCGGGGTCGCCGCGGACGGACACCTGCCCGTCCGCGGTGGCCTTCGCCAGCACGCCGCAGCCCACCCCGCAATAGGGGCAGGTGGTCCTCACCTCGCGCGCTTCGTCGATCTCCATGGGTTCAGGCCGCGCGGCTGGCCAGCGCTTCCAGCGCAATGAACAGACGCTCGCCTTCGACCCGCACCGGAATGGTGCGCACCGCGCCCTCGTCGGCGCCGAGCGCCTTGCCCGTCTCCAACGAAATCACCCAATTGTGCAAGGGACAGGTCACCGCCGCACCGTGCACGATGCCCTGGCTGAGCGGTCCGCCTCTGTGCGGGCAATGGTCGTCGATGGCATAGACCTGATCGTCCAGGGTGCGGAATACGGCGATTTTTCCCTCGGGCGTTGCGACGCAGCGCGCGCCGCGGCGAGGGATGTCGGAGATGGAGCCGATTGCTACCCAGTTCATCTAGATTTCCTCTTTGCGCGTGTTCTTGACCGAAAACCGGTTTCCACTTTTCGGGAACACGCTCACTCCGCCGCCTGCGCAAACCCGACCGAGGCCATCGGCCGGAATTCGTGCTTGTCCTTGCCGGAAACGCGTTCCGACCACGGGTCGACCTGGGCGAATTTCTGGCTGAAGACGAAACGGTCGTAATAGGCCTTGCGCTTGTCGCCATCGTCCATGATCTGACGCTTGATCTCGGGGATGCCGATGCGCTTGGCCCATTTGTAGATGCGCTCGAGATAGCGGCCCTGCTCGCGATACATCTGCGTCAGCGCCACGATATGCTCCAGCGCCTCGTCCTCGGTCCTGACCAGGCCGAGCACCTCGGTGCCCTTGATGTCGAGGCCGGCCGCCCCGGCAAAATGGATCTCATAACCACTGTCGACGCAGATCACGCCGACATCCTTGCAGGTCGCCTCGGCGCAGTTGCGCGGACAGCCCGACACCGCCATCTTGACCTTGGCCGGCGTCCACGAGCCCCACATGAATTTTTCGATGCGGACGCCGAAGCCCGTAGAATCCTGCGTGCCGAACCGGCACCAGTCTGAGCCGACGCAGGTCTTCACCGTGCGCAACCCCTTGGCATAGGCGTGGCCGGAGACGAAGCCGGCCTGACCGAGATCGGCCCACACTGCCGGCAGGTCCTCCTTGCGGATGCCGAGCATGTCGATGCGCTGGCCGCCGGTGACCTTGACCATCGGAATTTCGAACTTGTCGACGACGTCGGCGATGGCGCGCAGTTCGGCGGCATTGGTCACCCCACCCCACATGCGCGGCACCACCGAATAGGTCCCATCCTTCTGGATGTTGGCGTGGACGCGCTCGTTGATGAAGCGCGACTGGTAATCGTCGGCGTAGTCATCCGGCCAGTCGCAGACGAGGTAGTAGTTGAGCGCCGGCCGGCATTTGGCGCAGCCGCAGGAGGTCGTCCATTCCAGTTCCTGCATGACGGCGGGAATGGTCTTCAGGCTCTTGGCCTTGATCAGCCGGCGCACCTCGTCATGGCCGAGGGTGGTGCAGGAGCACATCGGCTGCACGGCGGCGGGGTTGTACGTGTCGCCGAGGGTCAGCACCATCAGCTTTTCAACCAGCCCGGTGCAGGAGCCGCAGGAGGCCGACGCCTTGGTGTGGGCGCGCACGTCGTCAAGCGAGGTCAGGCCCTTGGCCGTGATCGCGCCGGTGATCTTCCCCTTGCAAACGCCGTTGCAGCCGCAGATTTCCGCATCATCCGGCAAGGCTGCAACGGCCGCCATAGGGTCCAGCGGGGCACCCCCCTGGTAGGACTGGCCGAAGATGAGCGTGTCGCGCATTTCGGAAATGTCGGTCTGCTTCTTCTTGAGGTCGTTGAACCAGGCGCCGTCAGCCGTCTCGCCATAGAGCACGGTGCCGATGATGCGGTCATCCTTCAGCACCAGGCGCTTGTAGACGCCTGCGGCGGCGTCGCGCAGCACGATCTCCTGGCGATCCTCGCCCTCGGCGAAGTCGCCGAGCGAGAACAGCTCGATGCCGGTGACCTTGAGCTTGGTCGGCGTGTCCATATGGACGAAGGCCGCCGCCGCGTCGCCGGCAAGCTGGCTGGCGGTCACGCGCGCCATCTCGTAGAGCGGTGCGACGAGGCCGTAGACTTGGCCGTTGACCTCGGCACATTCGCCGAGCGCGTAGATGTCGGGATCGTTGCTGCGCATGCCGGCGTCGACGACGATGCCCCTGTTGACGGCGATGCCGGCCTGTTTCGCCAGCGCCGAATTCGGCCTGATGCCGACGGCCATCACCACAAGCGTTGCTGGGATAATGGTGCCGTCAGCGAGCTCCACCTGCCCGACCTTGCCGTTGCCTGTGATCGCCTGTGTGTTGGCCTTGGTGATGACCTTGATGCCGCGCTGTTCCACCGCACGCTGCAAGAGATAGCCGGCCGCGGGATCGAGCTGGCGCTCCATCAGCGTCGGCATGACATGCAGCACGGTGACGTCCATGCCTTGCGCGTTCAGCCCTGCTGCCGCCTCCAGCCCGAGCAGGCCGCCGCCGATGACCACCGCCTTGGCCCGCGACTGGGCGGCAAGCATCATCGCCTGCACGTCGTCGAGATCGCGATAGGTCAGCACGCCCGGCAGGTCATGGCCGGGCACCGGAATGATGAACGGCACCGAGCCGGTGGCGATGACGAGCTTGTCATAGGGTTCGGTGACGCCATGATCGGAGGTGACGGTCTTCGCCGCTCGGTCGATGGCGACGATCTTGTGGCCCTTGTAGAGGGTGATGTTGTTGGCGATGTACCAGCCGTCGCCGTGGATGATGATCTCCTCATAGGCTTTCTCGCCCGACAGCACCGGCGACAGCATGATGCGGTCGTAATTAACGCGCGGCTCGGCGTTGAAGATGGTGACGGTGTAGCGGCCCGGAGCCTGTTCCAGCAGGTGCTCCAGCATGCGCCCCGGGGCCATGCCATTGCCGATGATGACAAGTCTTTCGCTCATGGTGCTACTCCGCGGCTTCGACGAAGCGGTGGCGTTCGTAGAGGAACTTCAGCACCGCCTCGCGGCAGCGCAGGAAGGTCCGGTCGGAAGAGAGTTCGACGCGCCGGCGCGGCCGCGCCAGCGGCACGGCAAGCACTTCGCCGATGGTTGCCGCCGGGCCATTGGTCATCATGACGATGCGGTCGGACAGCAGCACCGCCTCGTCGACATCATGGGTGATCATGATCGTCGTCGAGCCGAGCCTGGAATGGATGTCCATCACCGCGTCCTGCAGATGCGCGCGCGTCAGCGCGTCGAGCGCGCCGAACGGCTCGTCGAGCAGCAGGATCTTCGGCTCCATGGCCAGCGCCCGGGCGATGCCGACGCGCTGCTTCATGCCGCCCGATATCTCGGCCGGGCGCTTGTCCTTGGCATGCGCCATCTGCACGAGGTCGAGATTGCGCATGATCCAGTCATGCCGCTCGGCCTTGCTTTTCGAGCGACCGAAAACCTTCGACACCGCCAGGTTGATGTTTTCATAGACGGTCAGCCACG
The DNA here is from genome assembly GCF_040321125.1 of Mesorhizobium sp. M0518. Lineage (NCBI taxonomy): Bacteria > Pseudomonadati > Pseudomonadota > Alphaproteobacteria > Hyphomicrobiales > Phyllobacteriaceae > Mesorhizobium > Mesorhizobium sp. M0518. Next base: position 106,664 of record NZ_JAMYQY010000022.1, on the reverse strand, counting down.
GCAGCAGCGAGTGGTTCTGGAACACCACGGCGCGTTCGGGACCGGGGCTGTCGACCTCCTTGTCCTCGAGCAGCACGGCGCCGGCGGACACCTTGGTCAGCCCGGCGATCAGATTGAGCAGGGTCGACTTGCCGCAGCCGGAATGGCCGATGATGGAGACGAATTCGCCCTTGTCGATGGTCAGCCTGATGTCCTTCAACACCTCGCTGACCTGGGCACCACGCGAGAAGGATTTGTCGATATGGTCGAGCTTCAGATAGGCCGTCATCGCCCTCTCCTCACTTTGCCGTTGTGCCGCGGGTGACGAAGGCGCCGACCGCCGCGACCAGACGGTCGAGGCAGAAGCCGGTGACGCCGATATAGGCGAGCGCCACGATGATGTCGGGCAGCCGCGACGAGTTCCACGCGTCCCAGATGAAGAAGCCGATGCCGACGCCGCCGGTCAGCATTTCGGCGGCGACGATGGCGAGCCAGGACAGGCCGATGCCGATCCTCAGGCCGGTGAAGATGTAGGGCGCGGCGGCCGGTACCATGATCTTGACGAAGAATTCGAACTGGTTGAGCCGCAGGATGCGCGAGACGTTGCGGTAATCCTCGGGGATGTTGCGCACGCCGACGGCGGTGTTGATGATGATTGGCCAGATCGACGTGATGAAGATGACGAAGATCGCCGACGGGCTGGAATCGCGGAACGCCGCCAGCGACAGCGGCAGCCAGGCCAGCGGCGGCACCGTGCGCAGGATCTGGAACACCGGGTCGAGGCCGCGCATCGCCCAGATCGACTGGCCGACCAGCGCGCCGAGCGCGACGCCGACCACCGCCGCCAGGCCGAAACCGATGGCGACACGCTGCAGCGAGATCAGCACGCGCCATGCCAGGCCGATATCCTGCGGGCCATTGTCGAAGAACGGATGCGCGATCAAATCGTAGGCCTCGTTCCACACCTGGGTCGGCGGCGGCAGGCTTGATGTGGGCGACGAACAGGCGATCTGCCAGACGACCAGCATGACGGCGATGACTACGATCGGCGGTAGCAGCGCGCTCGCCAGTTTGCCGGCAATCGCCAGCGGATCGAAGCGACGTCGTGCCTTTGCGGTGAAGGCGATGACCTCCGCCGGCTTCGCAGGAAAGGCCTTCACCTTGGTGTCCTCGATAGTCTGGATCGACATGTCTGGGGAAAACTCCGTGGGGCAGATAATTCGAGCGACAAACGGCGCAATGCGCCGTTTGCGCAGAGGTTCAAGCCGATGCCTTGATCTTCAGGCTGTCGAGATAGGCCGACGGGTTGGCCGGATCGAAGATCTTGCCGTCGAAGAAGGTCTCGACGCCGCGCGACGACGACGCCGGAACGTCGGCTGCCGCGACGCCGAGATCCTTGGCCGCCTCGCGCCACAGATCCTCGCGGTTGACCTGATCGACCAGCGCCTTGATGTCGGTGGTCGGCGCGAATTTGCCCCAGCGGATGTTCTCGGCGAGGAACCACGCATCATGGCTCTTGAACGGATAGGAGACGCCACCTTTCCAGAACTTCATGTAGAGATCGGTGCCGTTGGCGACGCGGCCATTGCCGTAGTTGATGTCGCCCTTGAGGCGGCCGATGATGTCGGCGACAGGCACGTTCATCCATTGCCGCTTGCCGATGATGGCGGCCATCTCGTCCTTGTTGTCGCTGGCCTCGCACCATTGCTGGGCTTCCATGACGGCCATCAGGATCGCCTTGGTGGCGTTCGGGTATTTCTCGATGAATTCGGCACGCAGGCCGAGCGCCTTTTCCGGATGGCCCTTCCACAATTCGCCCGTCGTGGCGGCGGTGAAGCCGACGCCCTGATGGACGAGCTGCTCGTTCCACGGCTCGCCGACGCAGAACACGTCCATGTTGCCAACCTTCATGTTGGCCACCATCTGCGGCGGCGGCACGACGATGGTCGAAACGTCCTTGTCGGGATCGATGCCGCCGGCGGCCAGCCAGTAGCGCAGCCAGAGATCATGGGTGCCGCCCGGGAAGGTCATGGCGGCCTTGATTTCCTTGCCGGCCGCCTTCTTGGCGGCAAAGGCGTCTTTCAGCTTCGAGGCATCGAGGCCGACGCCGGTGCCGGCATATTCCTGGGCGACCGAAATGCCTTGGCAGTCGTAGTTGAGCCGCGCCACGATCGCCATCGGCATCGGCTGGTTGTTCTGTGTCACCTTGCCGGTGTGCATGAGGTAAGGCAGCGGCGTCAGAATATGGGCACCGTCGATGCCGTTGGCGGCGCCGCCGAGCATCAGATTGTCGCGCGTCGCGCCCCAGGAGGCCTGCTTGAGCACCTCGACATCGGGCATGCCGAACTTGGCGAACAGCCCCTTCTCCTTGGCGATCATCAGCGGTGCCGCATCGGTGAGGGCAATGAAGCCGAGCTTGGCGCCGGTGACCTCCGGAGTGGCGGTCGCAGCATAGGCGCCGGAAGGGAAGAGCTTGCGGGCCGCCACGAACAGGCCGGCCGTCATTGCACTGCTGACCAGAAAATCGCGGCGCGTCATGTCTTTGAGGGTCGTTCCAGTCCTGATCCGTTTCGTCATCGTCGTCTCCGGTTGGGCGCGGCTTGGGATCCGCGTCGTCGATTGTGTGTTGATCAAAACAAAAAAGCCGCCAGCCAGGTCTTCGCGTCCGGGTGACCGGGAGCGCGTATTAACCTGAGCGGCAGCTTTGCCTGTGGCGCCCGCCATTGGGCGCCTGTTCCGTGACCCGCGAAGGGCCTGTCTATTTCAAAGCAGGAACCGTGCCAGTTTTGAGAGAGGCGAAAAAGATCAATTAAATCAGTAACCAGCGCCGATCGCGGACGCGCCGGGTCCTATGGCCGGAAGGTCAAAGATTGCTCATTCGGGCAATCGCGCGCACAATTTTTGTGCAATGCACAAGAATGACGCGGAAATGATCAGGCTTCCGCGCGAGCCGATTTCTGGCCGGTAATGTACGCGTCGACCTCGTCCGGATCGAAGATCTGGCCGTCGAAGAAACCGTCCGGACCGAGCACAAGGCCGGCGCCTGTCGCGCCGACCGCGGTTGCAACTTGGAGCGCGCCCTCGACCTTCGAATTGGCGCCGGGAAGTGCGATGCCGAGCGGCTTCAGCGCCGAACGATAGAGATCGGGACGATAGCAATCCCGCGCGATGGCGAGGTTTTCAGGCGTATGCGCCACATGCCCCCAACGCACCATCTGCGTGTAGAACCACAGCGCATGGCTCTTCCACGGAAAGTTCGCCGCCTTGTCGAAGGGGAGGAAGAAGTCGTCGATGCTCCGCTCCGCGCCGCCGCCCAGTCGGAGATGGCCGGTCAGGATCGGCATCTGCACGGCCGGCGGCAGGCCGAGAAAGCCGGCCTGCGCCATGACGGCAGCCAATTCGCCATGGTTGGCCGGATCCTGGCACCAGCGTGCCGAGTGATGCAGCGCGCGCAGCAGCGCCGCCAAGGCCTCGGGGTTTTCGTCTGCCCAGGCCTTGCGCACGCCGATCACCTTCTCCGGGCTGTTACGCCATATCCGCGCCTTGACGGTGACGATATGCCCGGTGCCGGCGGCAACCGCAGCACTGTTCCAGGGTTCGCCTACGCAGTAGCCGTCGATGCGGCCGGCGGCCAGTGCATCGGCCATGAAGGGCGGCGGCACGATGACGATCTCGATTTCGCGCGTCGGATCGATGCCGCAGGCGGCGAGCCAATAGCGCAATTCGTAATTGTGCCCGGAATGCGGATGCACCACGGCGAAGCGCAGCGGGTCGCCACCGGCCGCAGCGCGCTCGCGAATGAGCGCGCGCAGCGCCGCACCGGCGCGCGCGGGGTCGAGATCGGCTTCGGCGCTGTGCGCCACCATTCCGGCCCACACAGTGTTGGAGACGGTGACGCAATTGCCTCCGAGTCCGAGCGAGAACGGCACGATGGTTTCCGAAGCGAGCGGCGTCAGCCCGAGATTGCAGGCGAGCGGCATCGGTCCCAGCATATGCGCCAGATGGAAGTGACCGATGGCGATGCGGTCGCGGATGTTAGCCCAGGACGTCTCGCGGTGCAGGGTGAGGTCGATGCCTTCTCGTGCGGCAAAGCCAAGCTCACCGGCCGCGACCAGCACGGCGCTGTCGAAAAGCGGCATGAAGCCAGCGGTGATCTGGTGCGCGGCGTCCATGCTCATTCGTCCTCCGCCGGTCCCAGCAACCCGGCGGCAGTCACCAGGCTCTGGGCGATGTCGCCGATCTTGCGGTTCTGGTTCATCGCCGTCTTGCGCAGCAGCGTGTAGGCGGCCTCTTCGGAGAGGCCGCGCGACTTCATCAATATGCCCTTGGCACGATCGATCACCTTACGGCTCTCGAGCTCGCCGCGAACCTCTTCCAGTTCGCGCGCCATGCGCGAAAAAGCGTTGAAGCGGCTGACCGCCATGTCGAGAATGGGTTTGACGCGCTCTTGCCGCAGACCGTCGACGACATAGGCCGAAACGCCGGCATCGACCGCCGCCTCGATCGAGGCCTGGTCCGAGCGGTCGACGAACATGGCGATCGGCCGTTTTACGGCACGCGAAAGCTGGAACATGTTTTCCAGCATGTCGCGATTCGGGTTTTCGAGATCGATGACGATGACATCGGGCTCGATCTCGGCGATCCGCCGCGCAATGCCGGTCACATCATGGATGACGGTGACCCGCTCATGGCCGGCCTCGCGCAACCCCGCCTCGATGATCGCGGCGCGGATGCGGTTTTCGTCGATCACCAGGACGGCGAGTGCGGTTCGAACCATGCCTGCATTGTGACCAAGCGAAGGAATTGTGCAATGCGGTATGGTTGAACAACCCGAGATTCGCTAACCGCGCCGCAGGCGCCTAATCCGCCGCCAGCGCCGTGACCTCGCGGCGGAAGGGCAGTGCGTCGCCGATATCGGCTTCGTCCAGCTCGCGCGCGAAGCGGTGGCCGGCGTAGGTTGCCCAGGCGATCGGACCCGGCGCCTCGGCATCGCCGATGATTTTGATCGAGCGGATGCCGCTGTCGGCCCACTCGTCGCGCCGCGCCTTCAGCTCGTGCCAGACGCTATCGTCCTGCTGGCGCGATGTCACCAGCACTACTGCGTCCACGGCGATGTCAAATTGGCTGCCCGTATAGGCGCAGGCCGTGGCAACACCGCCCGGTACGATGCGCGTCACGATCCGGTTCAACACGATCTCGACGCCGAGTTCGGCCAGCCGGCGGTGGATGGCGCCCTGCTCCAGCGTGTTGCGGGTCCAGTCGGACACATAGGCGGACGGCGTCACCAGCGTCACCTTCGCGCCCTGGCGCGCCATCAGCTCGGCCAAAACGCCGCCCATGTAATAGTGATCGTCATCGAACAGCACGACAGTGCCGGTCGGCACATTGCCGCCCATCAGATCGTCCGGCGTATAGACCGGCATGGCCGGGTCCGCCGGCATCGGCACGACATGCGCGCGCGCCACGCCGTCACGGCGCCATGTCGAGCCGGTGGCAAGCGCAATGTTCTGAAAGCCGAAGTCCAGTATCTCCTGCGCCGACAATCGGCTTTCGAAATAGACATCGACATTGGACATCTGGCTGATCTGGTACTGGCGGTAGTCGCGCACGCGTCCCCATGCCGAGAGACCGGGCAAGCGGCATTCGCGCGCCACGCGGCCGCCGAGCTCGGTGCCGGCTTCGGCGATGGCCACCTGATAGCCGCGCAGGCCGAGCGCACGCGCCGCCTCCAGCCCGGCCGGGCCGGCGCCGACGATCAGCACGCTGTCGCTATCGCCCTTGGCCTGCATGCGTTCGGGATGCCAGCCCTTGCGCCATTCCTCCATGAAGGTCGGGTTCTGCGTGCAGCGCGAGATCGACATGGTCATGTCGCCGGTGATGCAGATGTTGCAGCCGATGCATTCGCGAATGTCCTCGATTCGCCCCTCCTCCACCTTCTTCGGCAGGAAGGGATCGGCGATCGATGGCCGCGCGCAGCCGATGAAATCCAGCGTGCCGGACTTGATCATCTTCACCATCACATCCGGCGAGGTGAAGCGACCGACGCCGACGACCGGCTTCGAGGTCAGTTTCTTGATGCCGGACACCAGGCTCTCCTGCGCGCCCTCCTCCTTGAACCGCGACGGCCCCGAACAATCCTCCCAGGCGCCATGTGCCAGGTCCCAGAGGTCTGGCAGGTCGGCGTGCATCTCGATCATGTCGCGCACTTCGGAGTTGGCGAAGCCAAGCTCGCCGATCATCTCGTCCAGCGACAGCCGCAGCGTCAGGCCGCAAGTGCCGCCGATGGCATCCCTGCCCTCTTCGATCAACTCACGCATCAACCGCGAGCGGTTTTCCAGCGAGCCGCCATATTCGTCGCTGCGCTGGTTGGTGGCGGTGGACAGGAAGTGCTGGATGATGCCGAAGCCATGCGCGCCGTAGAGGCAGACCAGGTCGAAGCCCGCAAGCCTGGCACGCTTGAATGCATTGCGGTGCCAGCGGCGCAGGTCGCGTATATCTTGCTTGTCCATGGCGCGCGCCTGAACCGGATCGTTGGTGAAGGTACGGATCGGCAAGGCCGACGGCCCGCGCGGCACTTCCTTGGTGTAGAGGTTGGGACCGTTGATGCCTGAATAGGCCAGCTGGATACCGGCCAGCGCGCCATGCTGGTGCATGGCCTTGGCCATCTTCGCCAGTGCCGGGATATCGGCATCGTCCCACAGCCTGAGCTCGATGAAGGGCGTGATCTCCGAAGTATGGTGCATCTCGGTCTGCTCGGTGAAGATGACGCCCCAGCCGCCTTCCGACTTGATGCGGCGCATCTCGGCTGCGGCCGAAGGGTCGCGGTAGCCGCCGCCATTGCAATGCGGAACCTGGTAGAAGCGGTTCTTGGCGGTCACCGGACCGATCTTCACGGGCTCGAACAGAATGTCGTAGCGCGGATCGCGCATGGAACGTGCCTTCCTGCCAGCGTCGCCTTGCACATGCCCGATCATGGTTTCGAGCCAAGGTGCAAGCCGGCCAGCCCAGTGGGTTGATGCCGTGAGACCATTCATAAATTGCGACAAGCGCCGGGAAACAACAGATTTCTTCTGTGCCGGTTAGGACGCGCCTAATCGATCAGCACTGCCTGGATTAGCATCCGCTGAATCCCGGCTGAGCCAAATGCGACTTCAAGGCCGCGGCCGCGCGATGCTAGAAGTGCCGACGGCCAATGAGACACAAGACGCATGGACAGCATCCAGATCCTTGAAAAACTGATCGCGTTCCCGACGGTGAGCCGCGATTCGAACCTCGCCCTCGTCGGCTACGTGGCGGAGCTGCTGGACGCGCATGGCATTGCCAGCCAGATCATCCACAGCGAGGACGGCCACAAGGCCAACCTCTTTGCCACCATCGGACCGGCCGACGCTTCCGGCATCATGCTGTCCGGTCACACCGACGTCGTCCCCGTCGACGGCCAAGCCTGGACGCTGCCGCCCTTCGAGATGACGAGCCGAGACGGCAAGCTTTACGGACGTGGCACAGCCGACATGAAGGGTTTTGTGGCCTGCGCGCTCGCGGCGTGCCTGAAAGCCTCGAAAATGACGCTGCGCACGCCGCTGCATTTGGCACTCTCCTACGACGAGGAGATCGGCTGCATTGGTGTGCGCAGCCTGATCGACATGCTGCAAGCAGCCCCGCAGCGGCCCTTGCTGTGCATCGTCGGCGAGCCCACCGATATGCAGGTGGCGACGGGCCACAAGGGCAAGCTTGCCGCACGCGCGCTCTGCAAAGGCCGCGAAGGCCATTCGGCGCTGGCCCCGTTGGCGCTCAATGCCATCCATCTCGGCTGCGACTTCGTCGCCGCCTTGCGCCGCGAGCAGGATCGGCTGGTGCGCGATGGCGCCCGCGACGGCGACTACGACATTGCCTACACGACCGTCCATGTCGGCAAGATCAACGCCGGCGTGGCGCTGAACATCGTGCCGAACCTCTGCCAGGTCGACTTCGAGATCCGCAATGTCGCGGCCGACGATCCGCACGAGATTCTCGACCGTCTGCGCAAGGAGGCTGCTCATATTGCATCCGAAGCCTCGGCCACCGCCCCCGAGGCGGCGATCGACATAGACATCACCAACACCTATCCCGGCCTGGACACGCCGGCCAGTTCGCAAGCCGTCGCTTTCATCAAATCGCTGACCGGCGCCAACAACACCATCAAGGTTGCCTACGGTACGGAGGGCGGCCTGTTCAGCCGCGATCTCGGCACGCCGACGGTCGTGTGCGGACCGGGATCGATGGCGCAGGGACACAAGCCGGATGAGTTCGTCAGCGTCGAGCAGATGCGCCGCTGCGACGGCATGCTGGAAAAATTGCTGCAGCGGCTTGCCGACCAGCAGTTGGCTTAACCGGGGCTACTTCTGTGGAAGTGCTGCCTGGCCGACAGCCCGCTCGGCGCCGAACACGCCTTGCTCGACGACGAAATGCCGGCAGTGGTCGATGAACGCCTGGACGGTTTGCGTGCGGTGTTCGGAACTGGGCAAGGCGACGCCCATGGTCAGCGGCCGCAGATCGCCGTCCAACGGCACGAAGACCAGCGGCTTGCCGTCCGGCGCCAGCGTGTTGAGCGGCCGCATATTGGCGATGCCGTAGCCGAAGCCGTTGGCCACCATGGAACGCATGACGGCGATGTCGCCGGTGCGCTCGGCAATGTTGGGGCGGATCCCGCGCTGGTGGAATGCAGAAAGGAAATATTCGCGGCTGAACGGCAGGTCGAGCAGCACCATCGGCTCATCGGCCAATTCCTCCGTCGTGATCGACGCCTTTGCCGCGAAGCGATGCCCCGCCGGCAGCATGACATAGGCCGGCACCAGCATCAGCGGCTCGAAGGTCATGTCCTGCGACAGTTCGAGATCGTAGGTCAGTGCAAGATCGATTTCACCGCGCTGCAGCATCTCGAGCAATTGCCCCTGATTGCGCTCGAACTGGCGCACGCGCACATCGGGATAGGCGCGCTCGAACCGCATGCGCAGCGCCGGCAGCACGATCTGCGCAAACGTCAGCAGGCATCCTACCGCCAGCGGACCACGCACCTTTTCGGCAAAGTCGCCGGCGACGTCGTGCAAGGCGTCGGCATCGTTGAGCAGCCGGGCGGCTTCCTTGAGGAAGACGCGGCCGCCGGCCGTGAGCGAGAGACCGTGCGAATGCTTGCGGACAAAAAGCTGGACGCCGAACTCGGTTTCCAGTTGGGCGATGGAAGCCGAAATCGACGGCGGCGAGACATTGACCTGTTCGGCCGCCTTGGCGATGGAGCCGGCTTCGCCCACGGCGACGAAATATTCCAGCTGTCTGAGCGTGAAGCGTAGCGGCATGGCTGGCTATGTTGCCGGTTTGAGGGCTTCGATCAAGCCTAATGCATGTCGCGCAAAAGTGGCCCCGGTTTTGCGCAAACGACATGCATAGAGCAAAGGCCTAAAGCGCATCGCGTGAATCCGTTCAATCGCGATGCGCTTTAGGCGCCCATCAGTACTTGATCCATGTCGTTTTGAGCGCGGTGTATTTGTCGAGCGCATGCAGCGACAGGTCGCGGCCGAAGCCGGATTGCTTGAAACCGCCGAACGGCGTCATCGGGCTCAGCGCGTCGACCGTGTTGACGGAAACCGTGCCGGCATGCAGCCGGCCCGCGATACGATGCGCGCGCGACAGGCTGTCGGTCCACAGCGATGCGGCCAGCCCATAAGGGCTGTCATTGGCGATGCGGATCGCGTCGGCCTCGTCGTCGAAGGCGATGACCGAAAGCACCGGCCCGAAGATCTCGTCGCGGGCAATCGGATCGGCAGACGCGACATCGTCGAAGATGGTCGGCTGGACAAAGCTGCCGCGCCCGTTGACCGTGACCAGGTCGCCGCCCGCGACCAGGCGCGCGGTTTTCTTGCCGGCCTCGACGAAGCGCATGACGTTGGCGGCGTGGCGACTATCGACCATCGCGCCCATTTTCGAAGCCGGATCGAGCGGATCGCCGGGCTGCGTGACCGCCGCACGTTGCACCAGTTTCTCCACCAGAGCATCCTTGATGCCGCGCTGGACGAGCAGGCGTGAATTGGCGGAACAGACCTCGCCCTGGTTGAAGAAGATGCCGAAGGCCGCCATGTCGGCTGCCGCGTCGAGATCGCCGCAATCGGCAAAAATGAGGTTCGGGCTCTTGCCACCGGTCTCCAGCCAGACCTGCTTCATGTTCGACTGGCCGGAATACTGCAGGAACATCTTGCCCACGGCGGTCGAACCGGTGAAGGCGAGGCAATCCACATCCATATGGCGGCCAAGCGCCTGGCCGGCGGTTTCGCCAAGGCCGGGCACGACATTGAGCACGCCTGCAGGCAGGCCCGCTTCCATTGCCAGTTCCGCCAGAAGCAGGGCCGACAAAGGCGACTGCTCGGCGGGTTTCAGCACCACCGAATTGCCTGCCGCCAGTGCCGGCGCGCATTTCCACGTCGCCATGTCGAGCGGGAAATTCCAAGGCACCACCGCGCCGACCACGCCAAGCGGTTCGCGCCGTACCAGCACCAGATCACCTTCGCCGGTCGGCGCCACTTCGCCATAGATCTTGTCGATGACCTCGCCATACCATTGGAAGATCGCTGCCGAGCTGGGGACGTCGACCGCGGCCGCATCCCTGACCAGTTTGCCCATGTCGAGCGATTCCAGCAGGGCCAGTTCATGCAGGTTTTCGCGCAGCAATTGCGCCAGCCGCAGCAGAACCTCCTTACGGTGCGCCGGGCTGGTCCGCGACCAGACGCCGGTGTTGAAGCTGCGCCGCGCTGCGGCAACCGCCAGATCGATGTCTTCCTCACCGCAGGACGCCACTTCGGCCAGCACCTCGCCAGTTGCCGGATTGACGCTGGCGAAGGTCCGGCCCGAACGCGCCGCAACCGTCTTGCCGTCGATGAACGCCTTGTCGCGAAAACGGATCGCGGACGCCTTGCCGATCCAGTCCTTGTGGCTGAGTTCGCTCATCGCAGGTGACCCTGTCTTGACTATTCGTCGCCCGGCACGCCGTAGCTCGGCGCATCGGATGGGTTTATGGCGCGGGTCACATAGGCATCGAGCTGCGGCTTGTAGAGTTCCCACAGCGTCGCCAGCTGCTCGATCGGGCAGTCATCGGTCCAGTCACAGCGCAAATCGGCGACCGGCCACGCAACCTCGCGCACCAGCTTCATGCCGGCGGAATGGACAGGACCAGCCTCGCCGCCCGCTTTCAGCGCGGCGCGCATGGTCGCGATGAGGCGGTCGCCCAGATGCCCTTCCGACGCCAGGAAGGCGTCGACCATGGCTTGCGGAACGCCGTCATGGGCCAGCATGTTGCCGCCGCAGGCGACATTGTCCGCACGCGCCTCCGCCCAGATGCCAAGCGCCTTGGGACCCGAATGGATCGCGGTCTTTCCAGCGGCATCGACAGCCAGCACCTGCCGGTATTCGGGATAAGCGCCGGTGCGCTTCAGGATGGCAACCGCCTCGGCGGCCGACGCACCGCGCGCCAACAATTCGAGACCTCGCAGCCCCAGCGTCGGATCGGTGACGTTCTGGCTGGCAATGGCGCCGGCGCCCGCCTGCGCATAGCCGCAGCGCGCCGCCACAGCAGGCGACGAGGAGGACACCGCGACCCCGAACATGCCGGTGCGGCTGCACCGCGCGACGATGGAGAATGTCATGACTTTAATCCGGGATAACTGCGGTGCCGTCGATCTCGACCAGCCAGTCCGGCCGCGCCAGGGCCTGCACGACAAGGCCGGTCGAGACGGGATGCACGCCTTTGATATACTCGCCCATGGTGCGGTAGACCCCCTCGCGATGACGGACATCGGTAATGTAGACCACCACCTTGACCAAATGCTCCATGGTGCCGCCGCACTCCTCGATCAGCTGGCGGATGTTCTGCATGACCTTGTGCGTCTGCTCGACCGGATCATGGCTTTCGATATTCTTGGCCGTGTCGAGATCCTGCGGGCATTGGCCGCGCAGATAGACCGTCCTGCCGCCCCGCGTAACGACCGCCTGGCACAGATCATTGTCGAGTTTCTGCTCGGGATAGGTGTCCTTGGTGTTGAACTTGCGAATTCTTGTATGCGCCATCTTGGTCTCCGTCAGTCAGGCTCGAGGTCGGGACGTCCGTTTCTATGCTACCCTGGTCTCGCGCTTTGCGGACGCATGGTAGGCCAGGTACTTGCGCTGCGTGGAGATATGGTCTGCCACATGCTGTGCGTCGTGCCAGACGCCCCAGATGAAGCTCGAGCCCCGCCGCGATTGCCACGGCAGGCCCAGGAAATAGATCCCCGGCTCGGTCGACACGCCGCGCTGGTGCTTCGGCTTGCCCTTTTCGTCAAACACATCGACTTTCAGCCAGTTGTAATCGACGGTGAATCCCGTTGCCCAGATGATCGAACCTATCCCGGCTTCCGCCAGGTTCAGCTCGAGAATGGGATCAGTCATGCATCGAGGGTCCGGTCCGATCTCGCGGGCCGCGGGCTCCTCGGGAAGGTCGAGGCCGTTGCGAGCGACATAGGCGTCGGCCTCGTCCAGCACCGACATGTAGTTCGCATCGCCGCGCGCGATATTTTTAGCCAGATCCGGAGCGAAGGTCATGACCCCTTCCTTATAGGATTCCGTCCGGCCAACCAGCGTCATCCCTTGCGCGGCAAGACGCCGGAAGTCGATCGTCTGGCCGCCCCGCGCGCCGCTCACCGCGATGGTGACGTGTTCGGTGCCAGGCGCCGGCGCTTGGGCGTCCCATTTGCCCAAAACCCCCAGCCACCAGCAGAAGTCACGCTCGCGATAGGCCCGCGGCGGCCGATCATGCGGCCCGACCGAGAGGTAGACGCGCCGTCCCGCGCGCTGGAGTTCGTCGGCGATCTGCACCCCCGAGGACCCGGAGCCGACCACCAGCACCGCACCTTCGGGCAACTGGCCCGGATTGCGATAGGCGCTGGAATGGATCTGCATCGCTCCGGCATCCCCGGGGACAACCGCCGGAATGACCGGATGCTGGAAAGCCCCGGTAGCGGCAACCACGCTCCTGGCCTCGATCACGCCATCCGAGGTTTCGACCCGGAAGCCGGGACGGCCGACAAGCCTTTCCACGCTCCTGACCTCCACGCCGCAGCGGATGGGGGCAGCGATCATGCCGGCGTAAGCGACAAAATAGTCGGCGACCTTCTCCTTGCCGACAAAGGCGTCGGGACCGGCGTCCGGAAATTCCATGCCGGGAAAACGATCATGCCAGGCGGGACCATTGGCAACCAACGAGTCCCATCTTTCGGTACGCCAGCGTTCGGCGATGCGGCTCCGCTCGAGCACGAGATGCGGCACCCCGCACTTGCTCAGATGCTCGCTCATGGCCAGCCCCGCCTGGCCGCCGCCAACAACAAGCGTGTCTACCGTTTCGACTGGCATTTCAGCGGCCCTTTCTGGCTCTCCCCGGGAGTGTCTGCGGATGCGGCGGAGATCTGATCGTTGGTTTACTGGAGGCACCGGGCAGCGAAAATTATGATTTCATGTGGCAGTGGTTAGCTTGTCCCTAAATGCCGGAAAGCATGGCCGAAGATGTGGAGCGCGGGGCGTGGATCATCACTGTCGAGACAGAAGAAACGGACGGCTCAGAGATAAAGGCTTCTGGCCGCCTTGGACGAGAGCAACTCCTTTGCCGGCCCCTCCTGGGCGACCTTACCCTTGACCAGCACATAGCCGCGATCGGCGATGCCCAGCCCCATTTCGGCATTCTGTTCGATCAACAGGATGGTCGTGCCTTGGCGATGGATCTCCCTTGTGATCTCGAAATACTCGCCGATGAGTTTTGGCGAGAGACCGAGCGACGGCTCGTCCATGATCACCAGTCTGGGTTCGCCGATCAGGGCGCGCGCCAGCGCCACCATCGCCTGTTCGCCGCCCGACAAAGTCCCGGCGACCTGGCGCAGGCGCTCCCGGATGCGCGGAAACAGCTTGCACATCTTGTCCAGTTGCACCGCGAAGTTGGGTCCCCTGCCCGACACCGCGTCATAGCCCAGGCGCAAATTCTCCATCACGGTCAGGCCGGGGAACAGCCGGCGCCCTTCGGGAACGAGCCCGACGCCGAGCGACGCGAGGTTTTCCGTGCCGAGCGTCGCCATGTCCTTGCCCATCACCTCGACCTTGCCCCGCTGCGCTCGCACGACGCCGCAGACTGTCATGAAGGTTGTCGTCTTGCCGGCGCCGTTCGGCCCCAGCAGGCAGACCAGTTCGCCGGGGCGCACGCTCATCGCCACGCCGCGCAGCATCGGCACCGCGCCATAGGAAGTATCGACATCCCTGAGTTCAAGCATGGGCGAAAGCCTTCCCGAGATAGGCTTCCTGGACGCGCGGGTCGGCGCGCACCGCCGCGAAGTCGCCCTCGGCGATCTTGCTGCCATAGTCGATGCAGGTGACATGCTGCGGGAACGCTTCGACCACCCGCATGTCGTGCTCGATCAGGATCACCGACAGAGCAGGGTTTTGTACGCGCAGCCGCGTGATGTCGGCCACCAGTGCGTCGGTTTCCGTGTCGTCCATGCCGACCGAAGGTTCGTCGAGCAGCAAGAGCTTGGGCTGTGATGCGAGCGCGCGGGCAATTTCCAGCCGCCGCCTGTCGGCTTGGGCCAGCGTGCCCGCTGGCCGGTAGCGTTGTTCGAACAGGTCGCCGGAGCCGAGCTTGAGCAGGGTTTCGGCCTTTTCCACGCAGGCCGCCATCTCACGGCGCGACGCGCCGGGCCGAAACAGCGCGGTCAGCACGCCGGTCCTGGTGCGGGTGTGCATGCCGATGATCACGTTGTCGAGGACGCTGAGGTCGGAGAACAGACGCGACGACTGGAATGTGCGGGCGATGCCGCGGTCGACAACTTCGTAGGACGGGCGGCCGGTGATCTCGGCGCCGTCGAAGGTCACGCGACCGGAGGTTGGCCGGTAGACGCCGGTCACGACATTGAACAGCGTCGACTTGCCGGCGCCGTTCGGGCCGATGACGGCGAGCACCGCGCCCTTGTCGATCGACAGGCTGACATCGTTGAGCGCGACCAGGCCGCCGAAGCGCATCGTCAAATTCTCGACCTTGAGAAGCGCGCTCACGGCTCGCCTCCGTAGCGCCGCATGCGTTGCGGGAACAGGCCTTGCGGCCGGATCATCAGGAAGCCGATGATGACGACGCCGAAGAACAGCAGGCGGTAGTCGGCGAACGCGCGCAATTTCTCCGGCAGGATGGTCAGCAGGAACGCACCGACGATGACACCGAAAATATTGTCCATGCCGCCGACGATGACCATGGTCATGATGGTGACGGAGACCAGGAAGGTGAAATTGTCGGGAGAAATGTAGGACACGTAGAAGGCGTAGATCGTGCCGGCAAAAGCGGCGAGAAAGGCATCGACCGCGAAGGCCAGCACCTTGAACCACGCCACGTTGATGCCTTGCGCCTTGGCGGCGATCTCGTCGGCGCGCAGCGCGTTCCAGGCCAACCCGATGCGCGAGCCGTGCAGCCGGTGCGCGGTGACGATGGCGACGACGACCAATGCAGCCGACAGATAATAGAAGTTCGCCTGGCTCGGCAGCTTCCAGCCGAAGATCACCAGCGGATCGGCAAAGGAATGGCCGAACAGGCTGGGCGCCGGAATGCCGACCAGTCCGTTCGGTCCGCCGGTCCAACTGAAATTGTTTAGCAATTGCTGGACCACGACACCGAAGGCGATGGTGACAAGCGCCAGATAAGTGTCGCGCGTGCGCATCGACGGGATGCCGATGATGAAACCGAACAAGGTCGCGGCCAGCGCCGCGACCGGCAGCGTCAGCCAGAAGCTGACGCCGAAATTGATCGCCAGCAGCGCCGACACGTAGGCGCCGATGCCGTAGGAAGCGCCGGTGGCGAAGTTCGGGATGTTGGCGCTGCCGAGCTGGAAATTGAGCGCCAGCGCCAGCACGGCATAGAGCTCGGCGACGATCAGCAGATGAAGGATATAGGTGTTCGAACCGACGAAGAACGGAAAGGCCAGGACGATGACCGCCGCAGTGATCATCGCCACGAGCGGAACCCGGGCAAAGCTCGCCAACGCATAGTCGGCGATCCACGGCAGCCTCTCCAGCAGATAGAAACCGAGGCCGAGCAAGGCCAGCAGGCCGACCACCTGCCAGCCGCCGTCGACTCTGAGGATGAGGTACAGGAACGCTGCCCCGATGATTTGCGAGGCGATGGCGAAGACCGTGGCCGCGGCTATGCCCGGCACGTCGGGTGAAGCACGACCCTGCATGCTAGACTTTCTCCATGACGGTGCGCCCAAGCAGGCCGGCGGGGCGGAAGATGAGCACGGCGATGACCAGCAGGAAGACGAAGACCAGCCGGTAGGAAGCGCCGTCCGGCACGAATGTCTGCGCCAGCACTTCGATGCCGGCAATGATCAGTCCGCCCAATATGGCGCCCGGCATCGAGCCGAGGCCGCCGATCACCGCGGCGGAAAAGCCGAGCAGGCCGGCCATGACGCCGAAGTCGAACCGTGTCACGCCGGCATAGCTTGCGAACAGAAGTCCGGCGATGGCGCCGATAGCCGAGGCAATGAAGAATGTCGCACGGAAGACGCGTGCATCGCGGATGCCCATCATGCGCGCTACAACCCGGTCCTCCGAGGCCGCCCGGATGCGCAGTCCGAGCGGGGTCATGCGCAGGAAGACAAACAGCATGGCAACCAGCGCGACGGTCAGCACCACCACCAGCAGCGCGAACCAACTGATGGCAACACCGGAGATTTCGAAAGCCATGCCCGACACCAGGCGCGGGAAGGCATGCGGGTTCGATCCCTGCGGATAGAGATGGCGGATCAGCTCGCGGATGACGATGCCGAGCGCCACCGTCGCCACCAGCGCCATCATGGCGGGCGCATCGCGGAAGCGCCTGATGACCACCTTGTCGAGCAGGACGCCGATCAAACCGACGGCGAGCACGGCGACCGGAACCGCAAGCACCAGCCAGGCGGGCCCCGAGGCGCCAAGAGCGGTCGCCAACGCCTGGGCAAGCGCCAGCGTGATGAACGGCGCCGTCATCGCGACATCGCCATGCGAGAAATGAATGACGTTCAAGACACCGAAGATCAGGCTGAATCCGATCGCCAGCAAGGCATAGATGCAGCCAAGGGTTATCCAGTTCACCAGTTGCTGGACAAGCAGTTCCGCCATGCGGTCCGTCTCTCGATTGAAGCCGACAGGTATCAACCGCCATCCCGGGCGGACAGAACGAATCTCCGAACTCACGAGTCACAATTTCCGAATTTCGTCACTGAATACGCGCCCGTACACTGATGATCAGCCGACGATCACGATCGGCCGGGTCGCTACGACGGCGGCAGATAATTCTGTTTGAGGTGGAACCATGCAAAACAGGCGCAGTGCGCTTATCCGCGTATCGTCAATTCTGGCCGGCTCTCTGTTTGCCATCGCCCTGGGCGCCGCCCAGGCGCAGGCCGACCAGATCAAGCTCGGCTTCATCGGGCCGCTCTCCGGCGGCAACGCCCAGCAGGGCCTCGGCGCCCGCAACGGCTTCCTGCTCGCCATCGAGCAGGCCAATGCCAGCGGCTATCCGCACCAGGTGGAAGGCGTCGTGCTCGATGACGCCTCCGATCCGGCCGTCGGCGTTTCGGCGGCGCAGAAGCTGGTCAACGATCCCGCGGTGGTCGCGGCAACGGGGCATTGGAACAGCTCGGTCGCGCTGGCGACGATCCCGGTCTTCAACCGCTCGCAGATGCCGTTCATCGTCTGGGGCGCGGTCAGCCCGAAGATCACCGAACAGAACTTCCCGAACGTGACCCGCGTGACGCCGACGCTGGTCAACGAGAACAAGCCGCTGGCCGAAGCCATCGCCAAGCAAGGCAAGATCAAGAAGATCGCCATCATCTCCGACACGACCGACTACGGTGCGGCCAACACCAAATGGTTCGGCGATTTCTTCAAGGCGGCCGGCGGCGAGGTCGTTTCTTCGGATGCCGCGGCTGTCGGCACGACCGATTTCCGCGCTATGCTGACTACCGCGAAGGCAGCGTCGCCCGACGCGGTCTATTTCGGCGGCGTCGTCACCGAAGCAGCGCTGGTGCGCAGCCAGATGGCCGACCTCGGCATGGGCAATCTGCCGATGTACGGAATTTCAGGCATCTACGACCCGAAATTCATCGAGATCGCGGGAGCTGCAGCCGAGGGCACCATCGCCGGAACTCCGGCCGTCCAGTCGAACCCCAAGCTCGAGGAATTCAACAAGGCCTATGAAACCAAGGCTTATCCCGATCCTGCCGGCTCCTATGCGAAATATGCCTACGAGGCGACGCAGATCCTGCTTCAGGTCATCAAGGAAAAAGGCCTCGACGACAAGGAAGCGCTGAGCAAGGCCATTCGTGACATCCACCACGACGGCATTCTGGGAGACGTCTCGTTCGATGCCAACGGACAGACCAACATGGCCATCGACATCGACATGTTCGTCGTTCGCAGCGGCAAATGGGAGAAGATGTAACTACCTGATCGACGCCGCCCGTTCTCGTGGCGCGGCGTCGATCACCGCCGAGCTCGCAAAAAGTCCTGACCGGAGCGCCTGACCATGAATGACGAGGCCGGCAACGGCGCACCTCGAAAGGCCGTCGAGATCAAGGGCGTCTCCAAGGTGTTCGGCACCTATCAGGCGCTGAAGCCTGTTTCCTTCGACATCTACGACAACGAGTTCTTCACGCTGCTCGGCCCGAGCGGCTGCGGCAAGACCACCCTGCTGCGCATGATCGCCGGTTTCGAGCGGCCGACGGCGGGGCAGATTTTCCTGCACGGCTCGGACATACAGGGACTTCCCCCTCATAAGCGGCGGGTCAACACCGTCTTCCAGAGCTACGCCCTGTTTCCGCATATGAGCGTCGAACAGAACATCGGCTTCGGGCTCGAAAACCTCGGCTGGTCAAAGGACCGCCGCGATACGCGCGTCGCCGATATGCTTCGTCTCGTCCATATGGAGGCCTTTGCCGGGCGCAAGCCGCAGCAATTGTCGGGCGGCCAGCGCCAGCGCGTCGCGCTCGCCCGCGCTCTGGCGCCGGAACCGGAAGTGCTGCTGCTCGACGAACCGCTCTCGGCACTCGACCTGAAGCTGCGCCAGGCCATGCGCGACGAACTGCGCATCCTGCAGCGCAAGACCGGCATCACCTTCGTCTTCGTCACCCACGACCAGGAAGAAGCGCTCGACATGTCGGATCGCATCTGCGTTCTCGGCGATGGCGAGATCCAGCAGCTTGGCACACCCGCGGCGATCTACGAGGAGCCGTCGAACCGCTTCGTCGCCGATTTCATCGGCGAGACCAACTTCCTCGATGCTGACGTGATTGCCGTGGACGGCGAGCAGGCAACCGTGAAAACGCAGCTCGGCATGACCTTGACGGCCTCTCACAAGAAAGCGGTCGCCGGGCAGAAGGCCTTCATCTCGATACGTCCGGAGAAAATCAGCCTGCCCGCCCAGGACAACCCGATCGCTATCGACGGCACGATCATGAGCACCAACTATCTCGGCGGCTACACATACTATCTGATTGAAGCGGGCGGCACCAAGCTGCGCATCTCCAAGCGCAACAGCGTCAGCCGCGGCCAGATGTTCGAAATCGGGCAATCGGTAAAAGTTGGCTTTGCCGCCGAATCCGTGCGGATCCTCGGCGCATGAAGGCACCCACAAAAACTCCTGACTGGAATGTCCTCGGCCTGCTGCCGGCCCATCTCATCATGCTGCTGACGCTGATCATCCCGATCGGTATCATCATCGTGGTGTCGTTCTCGACGCGCGGACCTTACGGCGGGTTCGAATATGTGTTCACCACCGCGCCCTACAAGCAGCTGCTGTTCAACGAAGGCTGGACCGGCGAGCTGGAGTTCAATCCGCAATATCTCATCGTCGTTGCCAGGACGCTGGTCCTGTCGGCCGTGACAACATCGATCTGCCTGCTTCTGAGCTTCCCGGTCGCCTATTTCATCGCGCTGCAGCGGCCGGCGATCAAAGTGCTGCTGATCTATCTCGTCACGCTGCCATTCTGGGTTTCAATGATCGTGCGCGTCTATTCCTGGATCATCATCCTTGGCAAGGATGGTGTCGTCGAAAAGACCCTTCGCGGTCTCGGCCTCGTCGACAACATGGACTCGCTGCTGTTCGGCAACACCGCCATGCTGCTCGGTCTCGTCTACAGCTACATTCCGCTGATGATCCTGCCGATCTTCGCCTCGATCGAAAAGCTCGATCCTGCGCTCATCGAGGCGTCGCATGATCTCTATGGCAACCGCCTCACCACATTGCGCCGCGTTATCCTACCCCTCACCCGGCCCGGCATGATCGCCGGCGCGATCCTGGTGTTCGTTCCAAGCCTCGGCGCGGTCCTGGAGCCGACCCTGCTCGGCGGCGGCAAGACCATGATGATGGGCAATCTCATCCAGCTGCAGTTCGGTGGCGCCCGCAACTGGCCGCTCGGCGCCGCCATCGCCATCGTGCTGATGGCCGCGGTCATGGTCTTCCTGATTTTCCAGGGTCTGCGCTCGATGCGCACCGAAGGCCTGGAGCGTGCGGCATGAACGCGGACGATGATGTCAGGCGCTATCCGGGCTTCGGTCTCTTCAGCGCGATCTTCTTCGCCTATCTCTATTTGCCCATCGCCGTCGTGGTGTTCTACTCTTTCAATGCGAACCGGATCGTCTCCAATTGGGGCGGCTTCTCATTGCACTGGTACGCCACCGCTTTGTCCAACGCGAACCTGATGACGGCGGTGAAGACCTCCCTGCTCGTTGCCGCGGTCGCCACAGTCGCCTCGACGCTTGTCGCGTTGATGGCGGCATTGGTGCTGGTGCGCGGCCGCGATGTCCGGTTCCGCCGGATTTCCGAAGCGGTGGTGAACCTGCCGCTGCTCCTGCCCGAAATCGTCGTTGCTGTCGCCGTCCTGATCCTCTTCTCCGAGATCGGGCTCGCCAACGGAATGGTGAAGCTGATGATCGCCCACACCACCTTCTGCATCCCGTTCGCCTTCCTGCCGATACGCGCCCGCCTGCAGGGAATGGACTTCGATCTGGAGGAAGCCGCCCGCGATCTCTATGCAACCGGTTGGGTCGCCTTTCGTCGCGTCACGCTGCCGCTCATCCTGCCGGGTGTGTTCGCCGGCGCCATGCTCGCCTTCGTCATCTCGATGGATGATTTCATCACCAGCAACCTGTTGAATTCCGGTGGCGCCACCACGCTGCCGGTCTACATTTTTTCCCTGATCAAGCAGGGCGTGTCGCCGCAGCTCAACGCAATCTCGACCTTGATCATGATTGTTTCGGTAGTGCTGGCGACCGTGGCCTTCCTGCTTCAGCGACGGCAGTAGCAGCGGCGTAGTTTTTCCTAATCAAGGCGTCGGGCAAATCGAATTTATCGAACCCGACGGTTTGTTATCGTCGCCCTTGGGAGAACAACAAACAGGGGAATGACATGACGACTAAAATTGCAGCGCTCGCCATGGCCGGTGCCATGAGCCTCGCCTTTAGCGTGCCCGCTCTCGCCGAGGGCAGCCTGGCCATCTACGCATGGGCGGATTCCATCTCGCCCGAGATGGTCACGAAATTCGAGAAGGAAACCGGCATAAAGGTCACGGTCGACGCCTTCTCATCCAACGAGGACCTGCTGACCAAGCTGCAGGCCGGCTCGTCGGGCTACGACATCGTCACGCCTTCGCAGCACTTCGTGAAGATCATGATCGATAGTGGGCTGCTCGAGGATTTCGGCGCCAGCTCGATGGCGGCCTACAGCCAAGTCCTGCCGGACTGGCAGAAACCGTGGTGGGATGCGACAGGCAATCATTCGATCCCGCTCGCCTTCGGCAATGCCGGCTACACCGTTAACCGCGACCTCTACAAAGGCCCGGTCGACAGCTGGAAGACCTATTTCGAGCCACCGGCGGAGCTGCGCGGCAAGATCGCCAGCCTGGCGCAGCCCGACGAAGTCATACCGGCAGCGGAAAACTATCTCGGCATCAAATATTGCAGCGAAGACCCGCAGGAGATGAAGCGCGTGCTCGACCTCTTGCTGGCGCAGAAGCCATTCGTGGCGGCCTATTCCAGCGACAACATCGAAAACCGCATCGGCAGCGGCGAGGTTGCCGCCCATTTCTGGTGGGACGGCAACACCATGAGGCTTCGCCGCAACGACAAGGCCAATGTCGAATACGCGATGCCGAAAGAAGGTCTGGTCGGCTGGCTGGATTCCTATGTCGTGCCGAAGGGCGCGGCCAATATCGAGAACGCCAAGAAGTTCATCGATTTCATGACCCAGATCGACAACGCGACGGCGCAGTACAATTATTACGGCCACTCTTCGCCGGTGAAGATCGACGAGAGCAAGGCGCTCTACAACAAGGAGAACGCTCCGGAGCTGTTCCCGACCGTTCCCGTCAAGATGGGCCAGGCCTGCTCGCCGGCGGCGCAGGAACTCGTCACCAAGGTCTGGACGCAGCTTCTGCAATGAGCCGCTCAGCCGGGGCGCGCGCCGCCCCGGCATCTCCATTCTCAAAGGGGCTGGCCATGCAGACCGAAAATCTTGACTACGACTACATCGTCATCGGCGCAGGCTCGGCCGGTTGCGTCCTTGCCAATCGCCTGAGCGCCAACCCGTCCCACAAAGTGTGCCTGATCGAAGCCGGCGGCAGCGACAGCGGCCTGCGGGTCAAGGTGCCTGCCGGCATCCTCTCGCTCTACGGCAATCCGAACTATGACTACTGCTATGTCGGCGTGCCTCAGCCCAACCTCAAGGGCCGCAGGATTCCGGTCAATCGCGGCAAGGCATTGGGCGGCTCCAGTTCGATCAACTCGATGGTCTACATCAGGGGCGCCGCGCAGGACTATGACGAGTGGTCGCGACTCGGCTGCGCAGGCTGGGCATTCAGCGACGTGCTTCCCGTCTTCAAGAAGCTCGAGCGCAACCTGCTTGGCCAAGACCCGCACTACCACGGTACAGGCGGGGAACTGCTGGTCGACAAGCCGCGCGATCCGAATGTGCTGTCGTCGATGTTCGTCAAGGCCGGCAACAATGCCGGTCTTCCGGCCAACAGCGACTTCAATGCCGAAAGCCAGTTCGGCCTCGGCATCTACAATGTCACCCAGGATCGCGGCCAGCGCTTCAGCAGTTTCACCGCCTTCATGCGCCCGGTGCTCGATCGCAAGAATCTCACAATCCTCAGCGAATGCGAAGTGATCGACCTCGATATAGCCCAGGGGCGCGCGACAGGGGTACGGGTGCGGCACAAGGGCGAGCAGAAGACGCTGTCGGCCCGCCGCGAAATCGTGCTTTCGGCCGGGGCCATCAATTCACCGAAGATCCTGCTGGCGTCCGGCATCGGCGCAGCCGCCGAGTTGCAGGCGATCGGCATAAAGCCGGTTGTCGATCTGCCGGGCGTGGGCAAGAACCTTCAGGACCATATCGACGGCATGATCACGGTCCGCTCCTCGAGCACGAAGACGCTCGGCCTGTCGCTGCCCAACTTGCCCCGCGTGCTGGCTGCGCCTTTCCGGTACTTTGCCGGCCGCAAGGGCATGCTCACCACCAACTATGTCGAAGCCGGCGGCTTTGCCCGGACGAAGTATGCGATCGGCACTCCCGACATCCAGTTCCACTTCGTGCCCGGCTATCGCAGCCATCGCGGCAGGCTGGTGGAGTACGGCCATGGCTACGCAATCCACACCTGCGTGCTCAGGCCCAAAAGCGTCGGCGAACTCAAACTGTCAGGCCAGGCATCGAAGCGGGATGTGCTGATCGATCATCGCTTCTTCTCGAACGACGAGGATGCCAGGGTGTTGGTCGAAGGCATCAAGATCGCGCGTCAAATCTTTGCCGCATCCGAGTTCGACCCGATCAGGGGGACGGAGATGCTGCCGGGCAAGGATGTTCGCAGCGATGACGAGATCCTCGCCTATTTGCGTGCCGAAGCGCTCACCGTCTATCATCCGGTGGGGACGTGCAAGATGGGGACCGACGCGATGGCCGTCGTCGACCCGGCAACGCTCAAGGTGCGCGGCATCGGTGGCTTGCGGGTCGCGGATGCGTCCGTGATGCCGAAGCTGATCGGCGGCAACACCAATGCCCCCAGCATGATGATCGGGCAGCGGGCAGCGGAGATGATCCTGGGCCGGGGATAATTTCTGTAGCGCAACTCCAGGAAAGGCGTACAGCGGCCTTCCTTCAGTAGCCGCGCAAAAACAATAAGTTGGAGCGGTTCAGTGAATCAAACATTGAACCGCTACCTTTTGCAGCTGGGCTGCGGCGGGCACGCGCCATCGAATTCAAGCGGCTTGATCGTCCCGCTCATCCGCCTCGCCGTTGATCTCGCGCAGCAGCCTTTCGATGTCGGCCTTCGCGAACCGCTGGCGAAACCGACGGTCGAAGGTCGTGAAGATGCCGACGAAGGAGTTGGCGCAGTGCTCCAGCATCGTATCCGCCTCCTGCGCGGAGATGCCGAGTTGCCCTTGCAGAAAGACGATGAACTTTCGCCGCGCGTCTGGGTTCTGAAGCACGACCTTGGCAGGGCCGCCGAGATCGCGGTTGGCATCAATGCAACGGGACGCAAACAAATTGCGCTGCGTGCGCCACACAACGCAAGTTTGAATTGAACCCAGCAGCCGATGAACGGCATCGGTCTGGACATCTCGTTCTATTTGCTCGGCGGTGGAGTGACATGTCATGCTTGTGGTGACATCTCATGCTGGCGGCGCCTTCGGTGGGTCCGCAATTCTGGTGAGGCCTGCTTGCACGTCCTGCATTGTTCCCTAGGGTCTGGCGACTGACGATGGAGGTCCCCGACGAGAAAGTCGATTGCATCGTCATCGGCGCCGGCGTCGTCGGCCTGGCGATTGCGCGGCAGCTGGCGCTCGATGGACGCGAAGTTCTTGTCGTGGAGGCCGAGGACAGCCCCGGGCTGGGCACGTCGAGCCGCAACAGCGAGGTCATCCATGCCGGCATCTACTATCCGAAGGGCAGCCTGAAAGCGCAGCTATGCGTCGAAGGAAAGAACGCGCTTTACCGCTATTGCGAAGCGCGCGGGATTCCGCACAAACGCATCGGCAAGCTGATCGTCGCCGCCAGCGACGCGGAATTGCCGATTCTGGAGGGGATCCGGACCAAGGCTGCGGACAATGGTGTTGCGGACCTGGAGATGCTCAGCCGCTCGGATGTGGAACGCCTTGAGCCTGAACTGGACGTTGCCGGCGCGCTTTTGTCCCCAAGCACGGGGATCGTCGACAGCCGCGCGCTGATGCTGGGGCTACAGGGCGATGCCGAGAATGCCGGTGCCACCTTTGCGTTTCGCGCGCCGGTTCTCGGCGGGAGCGTCGACGAAACGGGCTGCGAGCTCCAGTTTGGCGGCGATATGGAAGGCTATAGGATCGCCGCAAATCTGGTCATCAATGCGGCCGGATTGTCAGCCCATCTCGTTGCCCGAAGCCTCGCGGGCGGGCATGGCGGCAAAATCCCAGATGTCACCTACGTCAAAGGCAATTATTTTGCGCTTGGACGCCGCCCGTCCTTCAACCATCTTGTTTATCCGGTTCCGGAACCAGGCGGCCTCGGAGTTCACCTGACGCTGGATATGGGCGGATCGGTTCGTTTCGGGCCGGACGTCGAGCCCGTCGATGAGGTCGGCTACGCGGTCGACCCAACTCGGGCCACGCCATTTTACGCGGCCATCCGACGCTATTGGCCGGGGCTGAGGGACGGGGAACTGGAGCCGAGCTATTGCGGGCTGCGGCCTAAAACGAACGGGTTGCAGTTCGGCGATTTCGACATTCTGGCAGATTCGTCCGGACGGCTGATCAGTCTTTTCGGAATCGAGTCACCTGGCCTGACAAGTGCGCTCGCCCTGTCGGATAGGGTTGTCCAACTAGTCAGAACGACGAACTCGTCTTGCCTTAGCCTTTGACCGCTCCAGCGGTCATGGATCCTGATATCTGCCGATACATCACAAGACCCAGCAAGGCCGGCGGCAAGGCGCCCAGCATCATGACCGCGGAAGCGGTTCCCCATTTTACGCCGCCGCCGCTTGCGGCGAAAAAAAACGATGCGCCGACCGTCATCGGGACGGCACGGCTGGTTGTCAGCATGAGGCCGAAGAGGAACTCGTTCCAGGCAGTGATGAAGCCGAAAATGAAGGTTGTGACGAGCGCCGGTCGGATGACGGGCCGGACGATCATCATCATCACCTGCAAGGAACTTGCGCCATCGACTTTCGCCGCCTCGTCGAGTTCGACCGGTACATCTGAAATCGCGTTCACCAGGATGACGAGCGCAAGCGGCGCGTTGACGATGGTCAGGATGAGCCCGAGCCCGATCCGCGTATCGAGCAGGCCCAGCCACTGGTACATCATGTAAAGCGGGATCGCGAAGATGATCAGCGGCACGGCGCGAAGGTTGATGACGATCGGCAGGACCAAGCGCTTTCCCGCCTCGCTACGCGCGATCGCATAGGCAGCCGGGAACGCGAGCGCGATCGCAAGGCCGGTTCCAATCAGCGCCGCCACGGTGCTGTTCAGCAGATAGGCATAGATGTTGAAGCGGCTGGTCTGCGTCAGGACCTCCAGATAGTTTTCGAGCGTCGGCTGGCTGATCCACAAACCGGGGTTCGTCGAAAGCTCGCGCTGGCTTTTGAGCGATGTGATCAGCGTCACGATAATGGGGAAATTCATCGCCAGCACGGCGATGGCAAAAACGATCCAGCGCAGTGCCCTGACCATCGTCAAAGCTTCCTGCGGCCGGCAAGCCGGTTAAGGCCGTGGAGAACGATGAACGAAGCCAGGAACAGCACAACCGAGGCGGCGACCGCCTTGCCGATAGCCCCTTCCTTGAAGAAAGCCTGATAGATGTAGATCGACAAGGACGTCGTTGAACCGCCAGCGCCACTGCCGGTCAGTGCGTAGACATTGTCGAACACCCTGAAACCGTCGATGAAACGGATGAAAAACGCGATGACCAGCGTCGGCTTCATCAACGGCAGGTCGATCCAGCGGACGATCTCAAACTGTGATGCGCCATCGAGCGAGGAGGCTTCGCGCACGTCGAGCGGTATGGCCGAATAGGCCATGTAGAAGAGCAGGAAGGCGAAAGGCGTCCATTGCAGCGTCTCCACGACGACAAGGGTGCGGAAGGCATTGTCGATGTCGAGGAAGGCCGGGCTGTCGCCGAACCATTCGAAGAGATAGTAGGGGACGGGGCCCGCGAATTCATGCAGCACCAGCCGGTACATGAGACCGACCATGGCCGGCGCGACCATCAGCGGCAGCATCAACGGCGCCATCAGGACTGGACGCTTGCTCAGAAGCGGCGCCAGGAAGATGGCAAGGAAAAGGCCGATCAGACATTCCGCCGATGCGGTAAGAATACCGAAGCGCAGAGAGAACCAGGCCGAGCTCCAGAATTCGCGGTCGTTCAACACCGCGACATAGTTACCGAAACCGCTCAACACCGGACTGCGCAACGTCTCGAATGTGACGGTCGAAACGGAATAGATCAGATTGACGATCGCCGGAAAGCCGAGAAACAGAAGCAGGAAGCCGACCAGCGGCGTCAGATACTTCCTGCCTTCGGCACGTGTCACAAGGGCCATGTCGATCCGCCAAACGCGCCGGATACCGGGCCTCGGCCCGGCGTCCGGCCAATAATTTATTTCTTCAGAAGGTCCTGCATGCCCGCCTTGGTGTGGGCGAGCGCATCCTCGAGGCTCTGCTGGCCGGACCAGTAGCCGGTGAACTCCTTTGCCTGCAGCTCATAAACCGGGAGCGCACTCGCGGACGTCGCTCCGGTCATGACATAGCCGTACTTGCTGGCGAATTCGCCGAGCTTGACGAGGTCGGGACGTTCCTTCGCAACCTTGCCGACGACATCGGGAGACAATGCCGGCGAACCGCCGCTGCGCGCATAGAGCAAGGCCGCATCCTCGGTGGCGAGCCACTTCAGGAACTTGACGGCGCCTTCCTTGTTCTTGGCGTTCTTGTTGAGGCCCAAACCAAGGCCGTGGATATGATCGGCGCGTCCGTCGGGACCTGCCGGCGGCGCGATGATCCCGGTCACCTCGGCGACGGCCGGGGATTTTTCGGTGCTGGTCAGATCCGCCGCCGCGGCGTTCCACTGGAGCGCTGTCGCGGCCTGGCCGGATGCGAAGGCCGCGTTGGTTTCCGCATATTCGTAGCTCAGCGAATCCTTGGGCGACGACCCGGCATCATAGAGCTTCTTGTAGAGCTCGAGGCCTGTCCTGTAGGCATCGGAATCCACCGTGACATTGCCGTCCTTGTCCATCCAGTCGCCGCCGTAGGAGCGCGGCAGCGACTGGAAGACCATCATGTTGAACAGCAGGTTCTTCATCTGCAGGACCGTGCCGTAGCGCACCGGGCTGTCGGGGTTCACCCGCTTGGTGAAATAGAGGGCGGTGGCCCCCCAGTCGTCCCAGGTCCAGCTGTCCGGGTCTTTCGGCTGCAGCGGCTTGCCGAGATACTTCTGGGCGATTTCACCATAGGTCTTCCTGGCGGCGTCATCCCTGATCAAGGCGTCGATGAGATCCTTACGGTAGTACATGAAGTGCAACGAAAGGTCTGTCGGCACGCCGTATTGCTTGCCGTCGAACTGCATCGTCTTGAGAACGGATTCGCCGAAAACCTTGGCCGCGTCCGCGCCAAGATCGATCGGCTCCATATAGGGCGCGTAGCGACCGAGCGAGTAGGTGGCGACGAGGTTCACGTCGAAGGCACTGGATCCGGCCGCCATGTCGGCCTGCAGCTTGTCGTAAAAGCCTTCGCGGTTGAAGAACAGCAACTCCACCTTGTCGGCATCACTGGCCTGCGTGTTGTAGGTTTCCACGGTTGCCCGCAGTGCGGTTTCCTCGGAGCCGCCAGGCCAGCCGAGCACGGTCACGGTTGCGTTGGCAGAGGTCGGCAAAGCCGTCCCCGCAAGGAGGGTGGCCATAAGCGCAAAAGACGTCCTGCTCAATTTCATGATCGTTCCCTTCTTTTTTGATGATTTTTGCATGACATGATCGGGCGCGCCGTTACCTTGCCCATTCGGCAAGATCGGCAACACCGATGACGCCGGCGTGGCCTCCGAGCTTCGCCGCTACGAGATCGGGGGAAAGGCGCGGCGGGACCTCGCTCAGATGTGCGCGCACCCGGTCGAGATAGCCTTCTGCAAGACCGATGCTGCCGCCGATGACGATCAATTTGGGATCGAACATCATCTGAATGTCCCGGCACAGCGTCGCGACCCGCGAGGCGCTCTGCGAGACGATGGCGCCGGCCCAGGCCTCGCCCTTCAGCGCACGCCTGAACACATCGACGGCATCGGCCTTGAAGCCGGCCTTGAGGGCTTGCGAAGCGATCCAGCGGCCGGAGGTGCCGTCCTCGAGCGGAGCCCGGTCTTCAGACAGACTACGGATCAGACCGAAGTGACCGGCAAGACCGGACAGCAATCGGCCGTTGCAAACGATGCCGCCGCCAATTCCGGTCGAGATGGTTAGAAAGACGATGTCGCGACCTTGCCCGGCGCCGAATTTGTATTCGCCCCAGGCAGCTGCCTGGGCATCGTTGACCGCACAGACCGGCTTGCCGAAAACAGAGGACGCCCTTTCGACCAGCGGGTAGCCGTCGGGAATGCCGAGGGTTGCCGGATTCAACGCCGACCAGCGTCCATCCTCTACCAATCCGGTCACCGCAATGCCGATACGACTGAAGCGGCTCGACCAGGCCGACGTGCTTTGCGCCAAGGATGCAAGCCAGGCGTCGGGTCCAGCCTCTCGCGCGGTCGGCACGATCATGTCCTCGATCACCTTGCCGCCGCTGACCAGCGCGGCCATGGTCTTGGTTCCCCCGATGTCGATGCCCAGAACGGTTGGGCCCAGGACACTTGTGCCAAGGGCGGTTTGCGCGCCCCTCGCCACATAGGCGTCGGAAAGCGCCTGATGGAACCATGAGGTGACGTGCTCGGTACGGGTGATCGCCGAGCCGACAACCACGGCACAGGCGCCGGCGCGCGCGGCGGCAGCCGCCTGCTCAGGCGACCGGATACGCCCTTCAGCAATGACGTAGGGGGTCAGGGTTCGCATTTGAGCAATGAGGGCGATGTCCGGATCCTCCGGCTCCGGCCCACCGACATAGCCGGAAAGCGTCGTGCCGACGAAATCGACACCCGCGGCAAGGGCCCGGCGCGCATCGTCAAGGCAAGAGCAATCGGCCATGGTCAGCTTGTTCCTGGCCTTGACGGCTTTCACAAGCGCTTCGACAGGAACGGGACGGACACGGTCCGTCGCATCGAAAGCGATGATATCGGCGCCCGCCTCTGCCAAGGCCTCGATATCGGCCAGATAGGGTGTGATGCGCACCGGGCTGTCGGTGAGATCCCGCTTGACGATACCGATGATCGGCACGCGGACGGCCAGGCGTGCGGCCGCGACATAGAACACGGATTCGATGCGCAGGGCCTTGGCTCCGGCTTCAACAGCGGCCCTGGCAAAGCCTGTCACGAATTGCGCACTATCCATCGGGCCGCCGGGAACCGGCTGGCAGGACACGATGAGACTGTTGGTGATGTCTTCCCGCTGCACGTCGGCACTCCCTGTCGCCATCACGATAAATGGAAAATACCAGATTACAACCAGTTCATAACTGGTATTATCTTTGCAGCTCGAAGACGAAATCGTAGACGTCGCCCTTGTATCGTGTCTCGCAGTATTCGACGATTTGTCCGTCGGCGAGAAAGCAGCGGCGCTCGGTCATCAGCAGCGGTGCGCCCGGCTCGCAATGAAGATGTTTCGCATCCTCCAGCGACGCGCCGCGCGAGCGCATGCGCTGGACTGCCCTCTGAGGCAGGAAGCCGCGTGCATCAAGCGCTTCATAAAGGGAATCCTGAACCATCTCGGGCGAAGGAAGGAAGCGAACCGGCACGGCCGAGACCTCGACGGCGATCGGCGCGCCATCGGCCGTCCTCACACGACGCATGCGAACTACATTGGTATTGCCTGCAATACCCAAGGCCATCATTTCGGCTGGGGATGGGCGGCTTATCTGCTTGGAAAGCCATAGACATCCAGGCTTCAGGCCGCGCGCCAGAATGTCCTCCGAAAAGCTCGTCAGCGTCGAAAGCGATTTCTCGACCCGCGACCCGATCTCGGTTTTGGAACCGTGCCGGCGATTGAGCTGCCCTTCCTCTTCGAGCAGCGCCAGGGCCTTTCTCACAGTGACTCGCGAGATCGACAGGGCTTCCGCCAGAACCCGCTCGCCTGGCAGAACCGCGCCGGCCTTCAATGCATTGGAGCGGATCGCTGCCTCGATCGCCGATTTCAACCGCCTGTAAAGCGGCACATCGGACGCTGTCGCTTCCATTTCCCGACTGACAAGCCCGATCAGGTTCACGGTTGTCATTGCCTTTCCTCCGCGCGAGAAGCACCCTGGATCGGAACATTCCTGACTGGACCTATACTGGTATTACCAATCCGGTGCAAACGGCCAGCGGACGGTGCTTCGTCCGCGCCCCCGGCCCACCACGATCCCTCAGCGAACCCGCGGTGACAACTTCATGGAGATGCGATCGCAGGCCGCGCGCAGGACCTCCAGAGTAAAGGCATGGCGGCTTTCACGCGTATGGCGATTGATATAGGCGACGATAATGGAGGCGACGGCGCTGCCGTCCGGTCCGATGACCGGACAGCAGATATCGGTGATGCCGACGAAGTCGCGGCTTTCGCGCATCCAGCAGCCGTCCGCGCGGATGATCCGAAGCTGCTTTTCCAGCGCGTCACGATCCAGCGGCGCCGGGGAGTGCGCCTCACTTTCATCGATCATCCGCGCCGCGACCTTTGGCGGCTGGAAGGCAAGTATCACATGGCCGGAGGTCGCGTCGGTGGCCAGACGACCGTATCCAAGGCGAAGCGTGAACGCCATGTCCTCGCCCCCGGGAACGGCCGCGGTTACGACGGTCAAGCCGTGATTGAAGACGACCAGGTGCGGCGACTGATTTGAGTCCCCGGCAATCTGCGTCAGTTCGGGCATGGCGGCGGACATGAGATCCTGAGCGCTCGGCGTGTGCAGCCCCAGCTTGAAAAGCTTGTCGGTCAACGAATAGGCGTCGGTCTCGGCGTTGCGCTCGATATATTGACGCTCCTGGAGCGCGATCAGCATCCGGAAAATCTCATTCTTCGAACGGCCGAGGCCTTCCGCGATCTCCTTCATCGTCAAGGGCGCCCGCGCCTCCGCCAGCAGCTCCAGGACATCGAGGCCCTTGGTCAGCGCCGGGGCCGAATAGGTCGGTTTGCCACTCTCTTTTGCGTCATCTGCCATTCGAAGAATCCCCGGTGGTCCGCGCACGATAGAGATAAGAAATCGGAATTGCCATTGGTTTTATATCCAAACTTGACACCATATATAAAACTGACATGATGGCCGGACAATGAATTCGAGGCCGACCCGATGACCGTACCGAGACCTGCAAACACTGTGCGCGCAACCATCGCTCCCCGGAACAACAGTGTTTACACGTCGGTCGATTTCGATCGCGAGGGCAAGCAGATCGGCTTCTTCCATGTGCCCCAATCGCCGCACGACGATGCCTGGGGCACGGTCCGCGTTCCGCTCGCCGTCATCAAGAACGGAGACGGTCCGACGGTCCTGATCGAGGGCGGCAACCACGGCGATGAATATGAGGGGCCGATCGCGCTCGGCGAGCTTCTGCGCGAGATCGATTCACGGGATATTGCCGGTCGCATCATTGCGATTCCGGCCATCAACATTCGGGCTGTCGAGGCCGGCACCCGCACCTCCCCGGTCGACGGGTTGAATTTCAACCGCAGTTTCCCGGGCGATTTCAACGGCACGCTGACAAGCCAGATCGCGGCCTATGTGCATGACATCCTGTTTCCGAAGGCCGACTACTTCCTGGATCTCCATTCCGGCGGTTCGTCCCTGATGATCTTGCCGAGCGCAATCATTGAGCCATCCCCGACCGCGCAAGGGCATCGCAAGAACATCAGGGCGACGCTCGCCTTCGGGGCGCCGACCGTTGTCATGGTCGACAATCTCGGTGAAACCCGGACTTCGACCGCGTCCGCCAACCACCAAGGGCTGATCGTTATCGGCAGTGAGATGGCCGGCGGCGGCCTTGTCAGTCCGGATGCGCTGGCCATCTGCCGCAGGGGCATCCGCAATGTGCTGAAACATGCAGGCGTCCTGAAAGGCGCGCCTGACATCGCCCCTGGCGCCAACGCGCGCGTGCTCAAGGTGCCCGGAAGCGAAGGCTATCTGCTTTCCGAGGAGGACGGTGTCTTCGAGCCCTTGAGCCCGCTCGGCAGTGCCGTCAGCAAAGGCGACCTTGCCGGACGCATTCACTTCCTCCACACGCCGTCACGCGCGCCCATCGATCTCCTTCACCCCATCGACGGCATCGTTTTCGCCAAGCGTCAGCCCGGCCGCGTGCGTCCGGGGAATTGCTGCTTCGTGCTTGCCAACGAATATCCGGAGGCACTGACCGATGAGCCATGAGGACATCATTGCGGCTGCCCGGCGCATTGCCCCCTTCATACGGCGCACCCCGGTCGTCAAGCTCGACCATGCCACGGGCGCAAACCTTCAAAATGATGTCTATCTGAAACTGGAATGCCTCCAGGTAAGCGGCTCCTTCAAGATTCGGGGCGCCACGAACCGGGTTAAAACGCTCGAGCCAAGCCGGATCGAAAACGGACTGATCGCCGCATCCGGTGGCAATCACGGCCTGGCCACCGCCTATGTGGCTGCCCAGGCCGGCGTTCCCGCCACCATTTACCTGCCGAACAATGCAAGCCCGCTGAAGGCGGAAAAGCTGCGCAAATGGGGCGCTGACGTTCGCTTCGCAGGCAATGTCTGGGATGA
The DNA here is from genome assembly GCF_040321125.1 of Mesorhizobium sp. M0518. Taxonomy (NCBI): domain Bacteria; kingdom Pseudomonadati; phylum Pseudomonadota; class Alphaproteobacteria; order Hyphomicrobiales; family Phyllobacteriaceae; genus Mesorhizobium; species Mesorhizobium sp. M0518. The sequence continues at coordinate 72,785 of NZ_JAMYQY010000022.1, read as the reverse complement.
AGCGCATGAGGCGGCATCGGCCGAGGCAAAGGCGCGCGGCGCCTTCTACATGCATCCATTCGCCGATGCGCAGATCGTGTCCGGTCAGGGAACCGTGGCGCTGGAGATGGTCGAACAGATTCCCGATGCCGACATCTATATCGTCGCGATCGGCGGTGGCGGCCTTATCAGTGGCATGTCCGAAGTCCTGAAGCACGTCAAACCTGAAGCCAGGATCATCGGTGTCGAGCCGACCGGTTCACCGACCCTTCACGCCTCCCTGGCTGCCGGCCGTGTCGTTCGCTTGCCCGAGATAACGACGAAGGTGGCGACCATGGCCTGCGGCCGCACGGATGAAAGCATCTACGCGATCGTCGCCAAGCACGTCGACGATATCGTCCTTGTCGAGGATGCGGACATGCAGAAGGCCGCTGAATTACTCTGGTTCGAATTCGGCATTGCCGCCGACCTCAGTGGGGCGGCATCGCTGGCCGCGTTGACGAGCGGAGCTTTCAAGCCACCGCGCGGCGCCCGCATCGCCGGGCTTGTCTGCGGCGCCGGTGTCGAAGGCCTGAATGGCTGAGGTTGAACAAGGTCGGTCCACGCAGGACGCGGCCCTGACATGGATACGGCACGAGTGCCGCGGAATACCGCCGGAATGCCTGTCGCTGGGACGGTCGTCGTGCGGGACATGAAAAAGAGGCGAAGAATCGCCCTGTCGCAACAAGAGGAGAACTGAAACATGCGCCTTTCCTTAAAAGCATCCATTGCTCTGCTCGCACTCGCCACCGCGACGCCCTCGCTTGCCGCGGAAAAGGTTCTTGGGCTTGCGGCAATCGACCTGCAGAATTCCTTCTTTGTCCGCATGAAGGAAGCGGGCGACGTGGCTGCCGCCGACTATGGGGTGAAATCCACCTGGCAGAGCGCCGAGGGCAGCCTGGAAAAACAGGTCAGCATCATCGAGAATTTCATCAATCAGGGCGTCAGCGCGATCCTGATCGATCCGATCGACAAGAACGCGGTCATTCCGGTCATCCAGAAAGCCACCGCCGCCGGTATTCCGGTGATCACCATGGGCAACAAGGTCGAGGCCGGCTCGAACTACTCGACGCTCTATCCGGACTACGACAACATGTCGATGGTTGCCCGCGCGCTCGGCAAGTCGCTTGGCGGCAAGGGCGAAGTCGCCCTGCTCGTCGGTTCGCGTGGCAACTTCGTGTCCGACACGCGCGAAAAAGGCTTTGTCGAAACCCTGAAAAAGGAGTTTCCGGACATCAAGGTAGTCGGCATCGAGCCGACAGGCTGGGACGCAGCCAAGGCAACCAATGCCGCCCAGACCTGGCTCACCACCTATCCGGATCTGAAGGCCATCGGCTGCATCTCCGACAGCCTTTGCCTGGCCGCCGATTCCGTTGCCAGCTCGATGGGAACCCAGCTGCTCTACGGCGGCTATGACGGCGACGCCGAGATGAAGCCGCTGATCGACGACGGCAAGATGGTGATGGACGTGCTGACCGGCGCCTACCGTGTCGGCTACTGGAACATCGCCGTTGCCGCTCGCCTGGCCAACGGCGAAAAGCTGCCGCAGGATCTCTACATGCCGACCTATTTCGTGACCTCGGATGCGACGGCGGCGAAGCTCAAGGCGGATGGCCTCACCTTCGAATACATCAATACCGACAAGGAGGCGGTGGAAGCCAAGAACTATACCGAGCAACTCGGTCCCAAGGTTCCGGCGACCGCCATGACCCTGGCAAAGTAACAGCCTAAAGCGGCTCAAGCGCCGGATGACATATCATCCGGCGTCCCCTTTTCCTGACGATCGCCGTCGCCGCTTCCGTGGTGACCGCGCATGATGCTCGACAAGAGGACCAACCCATGTTCCAGTCCTGGACCTCTCCGTTACTGCGGCGCAACGAACCGGTTCTCATCGCGGTGCTGCTGGTCGCCATCGCCGTCTTCGGCTGGATCGATCCGCGTTTTCTGTCGACCGGCAATCTTGTCAGCATCGCGCAGCAGAGTGCGGTCATCGCCCTCATCTCTTTTGCCATGACGGCCGTGATCATCGCGCGCGGCATTGATATTTCCGTCGGCAGCAACCTTGCCTGTTCCGGCATCGCCGCGGGCCTTGCCTACACGGCAACCGGCTCGGCGAGCTTGAGCCTTCTCGCCGCGATCGGTGGCGGTGCCGCAATCGGTCTGCTCAATGGAGCGCTGATCGGCTTTGCCGGCATCTCTCCATTCATCGCAACGCTCGCCACCATGGCGTTTGCGCGCGGCCTGGCGCTCAGTCTCTCAGGCGCATCCAGTATCGCGGTCGCCGATCCGGTCCTGCTTTTCGCGGGACGCGAGACGATCGGCCTCCTGCCGGTCTCCGTCATCATCGCCGCCATCTGCCTAGGCCTCTGGTGGTTCGTGCTCAATCGCACGGTGTACGGGCGCTGGATCTATGCGGTCGGCGGCAATGCGGGAGCAGCGCGGGCCTCACTGGTTCCCGTCGACCTCGTGCGCATCTCCGTCTACCTGATTGCCGGCGCAACGGCCGGGCTCGGCGCGATACTCACCATCGGCCGCCTTGGTTCGGCACAGCCGCTTGCCGGCACCGGCCTCGAATTTACAGCCATCACAGCCGCCATCATCGGCGGCACGAAACTGTCCGGCGGCCAGGGCTCCATCTGGGGAACGGCGATCGGGGCGCTGCTGCTGGGCGTCATCAACACCGGCCTGTCCTTCCTGCAGGTACCACAGATCCTGATCTACTTCGTGACCGCGAGCCTCATTCTGGTGGCCGTTCTCACCAGCCAGCCGGAGAGTGTCGCCGCCCTGTTCAAAACCAGTGGCCGCAAGTCCACCCCGTCGCCCCGCAACACCGCCGCAACACCGGTCGGCAAACACAGCATCGCCTTGCGCGGGCTTGGCAAGTCTTTTCCGGGCGTCAAGGCACTCGACGGTGTCAGCTTTGCCGTCTCGGCCGGCGAGGTGGTAGGACTTGCCGGCGAGAACGGGGCCGGAAAATCGACGCTGGTGAAGTGCATTTCCGGTCTGCATCGTCCGGACGAGGGTGAGATCGTCATCGACGGCAACGCCGTCCAGTTCCACTCCCCCAGCGACGCCAAGGGCATCAGCGTCATCCATCAGCATTTCAGCCTTTCGCCGGACCTGACGGTGGCGGAGAATCTCTTCATCGGCCGCGAACCGCATACCCGCCTGGGATTTCTCGACCGGGCCCGGATGCGGCGCGATGCGAAATCCATCATGGACGAGCTGTCGCTCGATATCGACATTGGCGCGGAGCTGCGAACGCTTTCCGTCGGGCACCGGCAGATGGTGGAAATTGCCCGTGCCGTTCTGTCCGATGCCTGGTTCTTCATCATGGACGAGCCGACCAGCGCGCTCTCCAACCGCGAGCGCGACCAGCTCTACGACCTGATCGACAGGCTGAGAGCTCGCGGCGCCGGCATCCTCTACATCTCGCACAAGATGGAAGAGATCTTCAGCCAGTGCGACCGCGTCGTCGTTCTGCGTGACGGACGGTTCATCGGCGAGCGCCAGACCCGCCAGACCAACGAGGCCGAGATCGTCTCCATGATGGTCGGGCGCGATGTCGGCGACATCTTCCCCTATCTCGAAGCGCAAGTCGGCGAAACCGCGATCGAGATCAGCAACATCTCCGATGGCAAGCTCTTGAAGTCGGCCACGCTCAGCGTGTGCAGGGGCGAAATCGTCGCGCTCGCCGGCCTGATGGGAAGCGGCCGCTCCGAGGTGCTCAGGCTGATTGCCGGCCTCGAGACCATGCATGGCGGCACGCTCAGAATTTTCGGCGGGCAGCAGACCGGCGGCGACACCAAGGCCGCCAATCGCGCCGGCATCGTCTACATACCCGAAGACCGGCATCTGGAAGGCTTCGTCGGCACGATGTCGATCAGGGACAATCTGTCCCTCGCCTGGATTCGCGATAACAGTCACTTCGGCCTGCTGAGACCTCGCCGCATCCTGGCACTCGCCCGCGATCTCATCGGCTCACTCGGCGTGCGGCCGGCCCAGCCCGACAAGATGACCATCGAGCTTTCGGGCGGCAATCAGCAGAAGGTCGTCATCGGCAAATGGCTTGCCACTAAGCCGAAGATCATCCTGCTCGACGAGCCGACACGCGGCGTCGACGTCGGCGCAAAATCCGAACTCCATCACCTAATCGCAAGATTGAAGGCCGAGGGCGCGGCGATCCTCATGGTGTCGAGCGAGTTGCCCGAGGTTCTCGGCGTTGCCGACCGCATCGTCGTCATGCGCGAAGGCCACTCTGTCGGCACGCTGGCTCGTGGGGCGACGGAAGAAGACGTGATGACGCTGGCCTTCGGTGATCGCACGATCACACCACAAGCTTGCGCACCCCGGCCAGCATCCAACCTTGCACCATGCCTGTAAGGAGAAACCCTTTGAGCAAGCTGAAAATCGCCATCGTCGGTGCCGGCTACATGGGTCTCCTGCATGCGCAGGTGGTTGCCGCGAGTCCTGTCGCCGAACTGTCGGCATTCGTTGATCCGAATGCTGCCACGGGGAGCAAGGCCGCGTCGGATTTCGGTGCCCGGTATTTCCGCGATGCCACCACCGCGCTGACCGCCAATGCCGCCGACGCCTATATCGTGGCGGCACCCGACACGCTGCATGAAGACGTCTGCCGCATTCTGCTCGATGCCGGCAAGCCGGTGCTGCTCGAAAAGCCGATGGCTCATGATCTGTCCCCTGCCAAGGCGATCGCGAAAGCAGCGGAGAGAAGCGGCGCACGCCTGTTGGTCGGCCACATCCTGCGGTTCGACCCTCGCTATTGCGAGGCCGCGGCAGCGGTAAGATCCGGGCGGATCGGCGAGCCGATCCACGGCAGCAGCGGCCGTTTCACCAGTCGCGAAGTCGGTCTTCGCATGAACGGAAATTCGAGCGTCTGCTTCTACCTCGGCGTGCATGACGTGGATGCGCTGCAATGGATCTCGGGTTCGGACATCATCGCCGTCTACTCCCGGCCCGTCGCCAAGCTCATGCCTTCGCTCGGAGTTAGATCCGAAGATGCGATCTTCTCCACCGTCGAGTTGTCGAACGGAATGAGCGGACAGCTCTATTTCGGCTGGACGCTGCCACCGACCGTTCCGACCGGCATCTGGGCACGCACGGAAATCATCGGCACCGAAGGCATGATCGACCTCGACGTGCGCGACCACGGTCTACGCATCCTGTCGCATGGACAGTGGTCGCAACCCGACGCCCTGCACTGGCCGACCGTCAATGGCCGTATCACCGGGGATCTCTTCGAGGAGGTCCACCATTTCATTTCGGCGGTTCGCGACGATACCCCTTTCGTGATGCCGGTTGGCGACGCCCTGCGCGCCGTCGCCCTCAATGATGCAATCCTGCGCAGCGTCAAATCAGGCCTGCGCGAACCGGTCGAAGACTGGCACATCCGATGAGAGAACCCTCATGACCCGCCAACAGAACATCTGGTGCAGGCGCTTTCTCGACCTCTCGCCGTTGATCCTGCTGGTCATCCTGCTGGCGATCTTCGCGCTCATCGACGCCCGCATCGTTTCAACCGCCAGCCTCATCAACATCGTCGCCCAGGCGACCCCGATCGCCATCCTGGCGCTTGGGGCTCTGATCGTTCTGCTGACGGCGGGCATCGACCTGTCCGCCGGCGTCGGCGTCGCCTTCTGCGCCGTCTTCATCGCCAGCCTGATCGACGGCGGCGCCGGCCTGCCGCTTGCCTTGCTCGTCGGCTTTGCCGTGATGGTGGTGATCGGCCTCGCGAACGGCGCCGTTATCGCACTGTTGAAGATACCGCCCTTCGTGACGACACTGGCCACAATGGTCGCGCTGCAGGGCGCAACGCTTGCCGTTGCCTCCAAAGGCGTCCTGATGCTGAAGGATCCGACGCTTCGCGCGGTCGGCATTGAGCGCAGCTTTGGCATTCCCAATGTCATCTTCGCAACGCTCCTGATCGTTGCCGTAGCAGCAATCCTGATGCGGCACAGCCGTTTCGGGCTGCGTACCTATGCGCTCGGGTCGGATGCCGGAGCCGCGGAACTTGCCGGCATCCCGGTGACGAAACACACGATCCTCGTCTATTGCGCCTCCAGCATCTTCGTCTTCCTGACGGCCGTGATCATGATCAGCCGGGTGCCTGTCGTGACGCCCAATATCGGCGGTACCTCGCTGCTTCTGGACGCGATCGCCGCTGCCGTGCTTGGAGGCACCAGTATCTTCGGCGGACGGGGAACGGTGTGGGGGGCGGTCGTCGGCGCCCTGATCGTCAGTCTGCTGACAACTGCGCTTCGGGTGTTCGGCACGGATCCTTCCAGCCTCGAACTCTACAAGGGTGCAATCATCATGGTCGCTCTCCTGGCCGATTCCGGCATGACTTACGCCAAGGCGCGGCTCGTCGAGGCAGCACGATGAGCGAGCCAGTTCCGGCCTTGCCGATCCCGCCCAGGTCCAGCTTTGCGCTGATGACCTCGCCGGATACGGAAAGACACGCGACAGCCGGCGTGCATAAACCCGTCGTCATTCTGCCGCTCGGGGCTGTCGAGCAACATGGCCCGCATCTGCCTCTCGGCGTCGATTGCTGGCTTGCGGAAGCAGTCGCTCTCGCCGCGGCGGAAGGACAGGCTTCCATGCGTGTCGCCGAACCTTTCGCCTATGGCTCGTCCGAGCATCATCGCTCCTTCTCCGGCACGATGAGCCTCAGTCCGCGGACCTTCATCGCCGTGCTCGTCGATCTCTGCACCTGCCTTGCCGAAGACGGCTTCCTGCCGGTCATGCTGAACGGCCATGGCGGAAACCGCGCCGCCATCCAGGTGGCGATCACCACCCTTGGCCAGCGTGGCATCGTCACCGCGGGTTTCTCGTATTTCGATCTCATCGCCGACGTGGCGGCGGAGGCCCTGCCCGATGCCGCCACGGGCACCGGTCACGCTTGCGCGCTTGAAACCTCGTTGATGATGCATGTGCTTGGCGACGGCGTTCGCCGCGATCTCATCCCACCAGGAGGCACCCCGCCATCCTGGCCGGATCCTCACCTTTACGCGGCGCCGGCCGTCACCGTCTGGCGCCGTTTCGAAGCCATCCGCGACAACGGCGTCATCGGCACGCCATCGCAGGCGAGCGCTTCGGCCGGCAGCAGACTTTTCATCGCAGCCGTGGAACGCAGCCGCGCCGCCATTTTGAACATCCAATCCGAATTCGGCCAAAGGAACGCATGATGACAGTCCATTTCAAATCTTCTCTCGAAGGCCCCAACCTGCGTGGCATGGCGATCGTCTCGGAGCCCGAAGCAGCCGCCCGAATCGGCATCAACCGCATCGGCGGCGAGTGGATTGCGGGCAGCTCGGGCAAATTCCTGAAAATCGACAGTCCTTCGACGGGCGAGCATCTCGGCTATCTCTCCCTTTCCACCCGCGCCGATGTCGGTCGCGCGGTGAAAGCCGCCGAAGGCGCACGCGAGACCATGCGCAAGATGGGAACCTTCGCGCGCGCTCAGCTGTGCATGCGCATCGCCGACGCGATCGACAGGCGCGCCGAGGAGCTTGCGCGCCTGCTTTGCCTGGAACAGGGCAAGCCCTTCCACAGCGAGGCAAAGGCCGAAGCGTCGGCGGCAGCTCTCGGTTTCCGCAATGCGGCAGAGCAAATGAAATGGCTGGAGACGGCGGCGTTTCCGCTTGCCGATGCCAACAAGCGCGCCTTCAGCTTCCTGCAGCCGAAGGGCGTCTTTGCCATCATCACACCCTGGAATTTCCCGCTCGCCCTGCCCTGCCTCTACTATCTCGGACCGGCCGTCGCAACGGGCAACACCGTCGTCTGGGTGCCCGCGCCGACGACGTCGCTGATTGCCACTGCACTTGTCGAATGCTTCATCGAGGCGGGCCTGCCGGACGGCGCCATCAATCTCGTTCTGGGTGACGGTGCGGAGGTGGGCGACGAGGCGGTCGTTCATCCGGGCACCCATGCCATCGGCTTCACCGGCAGTTCCGCCACCGGCGCGACGATCGCCCGGCGTGGCGCGGGCAAGCCGCTTCTGCTCGAAATGGGCGGCAACGGTCCGACCATCGTGCTGGCCGATGCCGATATCGACATGGCTGCCGCCCAGGTCGGGGCCGGCTGCTTTGCCAATGCCGGGCAGATCTGCACGGCCACCGAACGCGTGCTGGTGCATAAATCCGTCCATGACCGTTTCATCGAAGGTCTCGTGAAAGCGGCCGCGAAGGTGAAAATGGGCGACCCTTTCGATCCCGCGACGACGATGGGTCCGATCAACAATGCGGTGGCCGTCGACAAGGTGCTCAGCCACATCGCGGACGCCCGCGCGCGCGGCGCCGAGATCGTCACCGGCGGCAATGTGGCAGCGGGCTTTGCCACCAATCTCTATTTCGAGCCGTCGATCGTCACAGGACTGACCCGGGAAAGCCTGCTCAATGTCGAGGAATCCTTCGGGCCGATCGCACCCGTGTTGACCTTCGAGACCGACGGGGAGGCGATGGAACTTGCGGCGTCCAGCCCCTACGGCCTGTCGGCCGCAGTCTTCACCAGCACCATCAAGAACGCCTTTGCCTTTGCTGAAAGCCTGAAGGTCGGCATCGTCAACATCAACGAGATGAGCTGCTATTGGGAGCCGCATATTCCCGCCGGCGGCGCCGCCGGGACGCAGAGCGGCCTCGGTCGCACCGGTGGGCGGCACACGCTGATGGAAATGTGCGACCTGAAGACGATTACCGTGGATGTCACTCGCTGACATTCAAGGCCCGCGCCTTTTTGCGCGGGCCTGCCCTCGCGACCATATGCAGTTCGGCAGAGAGCTGTCAGGTGGACCGGCGCAGGCTGTCGGCCATTTTCTCGCCAATCATGATCGAGGTGAGATTGGTGTTTGCCTGGCAATCGAGCGGCATGATCGACGCATCGATAACCCGCAATCCTTCCAAACCGTAGACCCGGCATTCCGGATCGACCACGGCCTCGCCGGGCCCCCCCATGCAACAGCCTCCGATCCCATGCTGCGCATCGGAAGACTGCGCCAGCAGGAAATTGTCGACCTCCTCGTCGCTTGCCGTTTCGAGCCATGACAAAGGCAGATCGGAATCCCCCAGCAGGACGCGCTCGGCGATCGCCTGGATCGGCGCCTGCCGGGCAATATCGCCAAGGTGGCGATAGGCGATACGCATGCGCTGGAGATCCATTGGATCGTCCAGCATGTTCTCTTCCACGATCGGCTGGTCGAAAGGGTTGGCGGAACGCAGTTGCACGGTGCCGCGGCTCTTGGCCTCCATCAGGATCAGATTGACCATGGCCTCGCCGAACTGGGCGCTGTCGGACTCCACGCCGATACCGCCATGGTTCATGGCGACGTAGAGAATGTCGTCGCGCTCGGCACCCGGCACGCCGGAACTCATCCGCACACAGCAGTTGGTATGCCGCGCGTCGACATCGGTCGCCTTGAATTCCGGCTTCAGCTTCAGTTCGATGCGGCAATAAGGATGGTCGAAGAAACCTTCGCCGACCGGCAGGTCGGCAAGCACCTCGATGTCCTTTCGTTTCAAGAGAGCCGCCGGACCGATGCCCGAGCGCTGCAGGATGGCCGGAGAGTGGATGGCGCCGGCCGAGACGATAACCAGCGGCGTCTCGAATTTGCGAACCTGACCGGCCACGATGGCCAAAACGCCGATCGCTTTCTTGCCATCGAAAAGCACCTTGTCCACCGTCGCCTGCCCGATGATGGTGAGGTTCGGCCGGTCGCGGGCAGCTTCCAGATAGCCGTCATTGACCGACACGCGCTTGCCGGCTCGACTGTTGATGGGATAGGTGCAAGCCCCTTCGGCATCCGGAGCATTGAGATCGTCATGCCAGGGATGGCCGAGAGCCATCGCGCTTTGGCGCATGGCCTTGTCGACGCTTCCCCAGCTTTCGACAGGCGCGCGGTAGATCGGAATCGGGCCGCCGCTGCCGTGAAAATTGGCCGCGATCGGGTCGTCCTCCAGGCGGCAGAAGAAGGGCAGCACATCCGCTCCCGACCAGCCCTTGCATCCGATTTGCTCCCAGCGGTCGAATGCATTGAGCACGCCGCGAATGGCAATCTGCCCATTGACGGCCGTCGAACCGCCAAGCCCCTTGCCGCGCCAGTAGACCCGATGCTCCTGCCGCTTGGTGCGGCGAGCCATCAGGTCGGGATACATGTATTGTTGCTGAAAATGATCGGGAAGCAGCAGGTTGAAGGGATTTGGGCTCGCCATCTCGGCAGGTTGCTCGCCGCTTCGGTAGTCCGGCCCCGCTTCCAGCAAAAGCACGGTCGTGGCCGCATCTTCGGTGAGCCGGGCGGCAAGAACAGCCCCGGCTGCGCCGGCTCCGACAACGATGACATCAAACGGCATGCCGTACTCCCCGGATCCGACCAATGCACGGCTGGCTCGACCGCGACATCATGTTGATTTCATTTGTGCACGATCATCTGCTGGCATTCAGGCTCAGGCGATATACGCCGGAACCAACCACCTTAGCGTTGCACGACTGCAAGATCATCATGATTTGTTTTATATGTAAATATGATTTTGTATATGAACCCATCGGAAGGGTTTCTTTTCACCATCTGCTCCATATCGCGCGAAGAACCCCGGTGCTCTCCGTCCCCTGCCGGCGGTTCTCACACCGTCATCATCCATCGCCTTTTGACAGCGATCGGTTTTCGACAAAAGCGGTGTTTGGCGTGCTGCCCTTCCGAGTCGCGCCCAGGGAACAACTGCTTCCATGGAAAGTTAGTCCATGGCTACACCGCCGGTGAGCTTTCACGACAATCCAGGGAGACAAATCATGGCGACTGCAAAAAGAGCGACGACAAAGGGACTGGAGGCTTTGTTCCTCGATGGGCTGAAGGACATTTACTACGCTGAAAAGAAGATACTCAAAGCCTTGCCGAAGATGGCAAAGGGCGCCGAATCCGAGGAGGTGGCCGCGGCCTTTGAGAAACATCGCATGGAAACCGAAGGCCAGGTCGATCGGCTCGAGCAAGTGTTCGAACTTATGGACAAACCGGCCCGCGGCAAGACCTGTCCGGCGATCGACGGCATTCTTGAGGAAGGGTCGGAAATTCTCGACGAATACAAGGGTGACCCGGCGCTGGATGCAGGGCTGGTCGGCGCGGCACAGGCCGTCGAGCATTATGAAATCGCGCGCTATGGCACGTTGGTCGCGTGGGCTGAACAGCTTGGCAAGAGCGACGTGGTCAAGCTCCTCAACGAGACATTGAAAGAGGAGGTCGCGACGGACGAAGCGCTTTCCGGGCTGGGCGAAGGCGGTGTCAATGAGCGCGCCCTGGAGCAAGCTGCCTGACTGGTTGTGCCCGGCGCCAAAGCCGCCGGGGCGACTTCGCGACCCGGCCTCTTCGTCGGTACCCCTTCAGATGCAATCAGACCCACCCCGATACTTCGGGGTGGGTCTGCTGAAATCAACCGCGATCAGCGGTTCTTGTGGCTTTGTTCGCCAGCTTTCACGTGCTGTTCGTGGGTTCCACCACGCATGCCGGATCCATCGCCCTGCTGCCGTTGACCACCACCAGCGGCCTGCTGTTGCTGACGGTTTTTATTGTCGGCGTTCTTGTGGCTCTGCTGGCCTGCCTTCACATGCTGTTCGTGACTACCACCTTGATTGGGCATTCTTCTTCTCCTTCAAAATCCACGAGGCGACAACCGCCTCGAGCCAAATTCTTGAGCGACACAGCCTCGTGTGAACCGACTCAGGCCGTGGGTGTTGCTGCTTGGAACAAATCGGCGGCGGCAGAAGTTTGGCGTGCGCTACGAGGGACCGCATGGCGAGCAAATCGACCGTGGTAGGCCGCTCCGGCGCACGCAAGCTTTGCTCTCGCCGCGCTCACAAGTGCAAGTCTGCCAGGGCGTGGTTGAAAGGGAGAAATCATGGCCAAGGTTTCAAGTCCGACCCCTGCCGCGGCCAGAGGCGAAGTTCAGGCAGGAGCGACGCAGGACAAGACGCCGGGGTTCGATCCCGCCATTGCCCCGCTTGAGACAGACGCAGAGGCCGCGGACACACAAAATCCGGTCGCTGGGACAAGTCCGCCGCGCAATCGTCCAGAATTCGAAAACGATGCCAGCTTTGCCAATGCCATGCGCCCGGTCGAAGGCGAGCCGGAACTGCGGCCTGGCGCCAACTGGCCGGTTTTGGTGATTGCAGCTGTCGTTTTGATAGCAGCCGTGGTTTTCCTGGCGGCAAGCATGCTGCGCTGAGAACGATCCCGACGATGCAGCACCCCACGGCCTATTCATGGAGGTCTGGTGCGCCCTTCATGCCTGAGAGTTCGGTCATTGGGCACAGCAGCCGCGGTCGCGCGGGATCGGAGATGTCGAGCTTGTCCCAAGGGATGCGGTATAGACCGTCGCGGCGGCGCAATCGGAAAAGATCCAGCACCGCCACGCCTATGGCCGAGGCCGAAAGACGCTCGAAAGCAGCGTAGACCCCGACATGGAATTCGGTGACGAGGAAATCGTCACCGTCCCGTTCGGCGTGGATCTCCTCGATATAACCGACATTCTTGCCGCGCTGCGAGAGTACTCGTCGCCCTGCCAGATGCTCGAGATTGACCGTGGTCATTATCAAGCTCCCGGAATGCGCCCGATGACATGGTCGCGCAACCAGTCCTGCCAGGCGAAGATCGACGTTTCTCGCACATCGATGTCGAACTCGACATCGATGCCGATATCTTTCACCTTGTGCCAGGCGATCCGATGGGGTTCGCCATGCTGCTTGCCACCCAGCTTGACCGCGAGCCGCGCCATCCAGCGCCCAGGCCCTGCGCCGAGGCGACGTGCCAGGGTGATGGAGCCGAGCTCGATGGCAATGATCCGAGGCGGCTTGCCAGGCCGCAACTCCGCCACCAGCCCGTCGACCTTGCCGATCTTGATCTGCTCGCGGTCGACCACCTGCTTGTCGAGGAGATCACGCAGCAACTTCATCATGTGCCCCCGAATATCTGCAGCGGGATGGTCACCACCGCCAGTACGAAGCCAAGCGCGATGATGAAGATGACGGCGGCATTCGACAAAAAGCCATTGCGATGCTCGCCGACATAACGTTTGTCGTTCAGCAGAAACAGGAAAGGAACGACCGTCAGCGGCAGGCTGGCTGCCGTCAGCGCCATGGAGAAGATGGTGAGCCTCAGCGGATCGAGACCAAGCGCGATGGGAATAGCCGCCAAAAGCAATGATATCGTGTAGGTGGCGCTGAAACCCGGATCGTCGCGCGGCTTGCGATCCTCGCCCCAATTCCAGCCGAAACCCTGGGCCACAAGATAGGCCTGTTGCAACCCGACCTCTAGTGCGGCGCCGAAGCAGGCAATGGCGAGGGAGGCAACAAACAGCACGAAGCCCCAGAAGCCGAATATGGATATCAGCATCAACGGCAATTGGTGATAGTCGTCCACCTGGGTGACGCCATGCGTGGCGAGCACGAGAGCGGCCACGATCAACACGCCGATCGAGATGGTCCCCCCGAAAGTCATGCCCAACCCCGCTATGGCCCGATTGGCTCCGAGATAGCTTTTGTCCCACCTGTCCTCGATGGCCCCCGAGGAATAGAACATGAACAGGTAGGGCGATATCGAGGCGCCGAGAATGCTCACCGCCATGAACCAGTAATTGGCGGCATCGTGGACCGGCAGCGAAGGCACGGCGCCCCTTGCGACTGCCGTCCAATCGGGTCTCAGCATCACCGCTCCGACGACGAAACACAGCGTCACCAGACCGAGAATAGATACGCCCTTCTCGATGAAGCCGAAGGTGCCTTTCCAAAGCAGCAGCCACGCCAGCAAAGCCACCGGCAGTGCCCACCACTGGAAGCCTATGCCGGTGGCAAATTCGAGCGCAATGGCGACGCCGCCGATCTCGGCGGACAGCACCAGGAAATTGACCAGCAGGGCGGCCAGCAACGGCCATAGAAAGACGTTGAAGCCGAATCTCTCGCGGATGCCGTCGGAGATCGTGTGATGGCTCACGGCCGCGAACCGGCCGGACATTTCGACAAGGAAGATGATGCAGATGGTGCCTAGCACCACCGCCCAGATCAACTGGAAGCCAAACATCGCGCCTGCCTGCGCCGCCGTCGCCATGGACCCGACTTCGAGGAAGCCGCCGACGCTGGTGACGACGCCGAGGGATATTTCCATGAGCTTCTTCATGGCTTCGGCGCGAAATACTTGGCGTAGGCGGTAGCGAGCGAACGCGACGCCAGCCGTAGATCCTGTTGCGCGTCTTGGACTTCCGGCCGGTCGCCCGCCTGCAATCCGGCCTCTGCACGCGCCACCGCGACCGACAAATCGTAGACTGCCTTTGTCAGTGAAGCTTGCTCGGCGGGTTCACTGGTTTGCGCGGACCGGATTTGCGCCCCGGCGTCGGTAAGCGTCTCGCCGATCGATTGCAGCGTACCCACCGTGTATGCGGTCGGCGCCGCCCCTGCCGCCCAGGCGTCCAGCGCCATCAACACGGTCTGCGATGCGGAGGCCGCTGTTCGTGATTGCTGCTCGATCTGATCGGAAGATGAGCATGCCGACAACATCAGCAACAGCAAGCACAGGCAGTCGTGCCTGAGATAGCGGCGTCTAACGATCAAATCAGGCGTTTGGTGCGCCACCGAATAGTCTCCCCCGACCCAACAAAACCGTGGCCGGCGTAAATCTGATCTAGAGCACTCGTCGGGTCCGTCAACGACCGCGCCCGCCGATCCGGAGCACGAGGCGGCGAGCCAGGTCCCGATCGGTTTCAATTGCCGCATCAGCGTAAGCTGAAGGTCAGGCGGGGCGATCCCCGTTCGGCGCGTCTTGGATTCTGTATTCGTGAATGAGGCCGAGAACCTGAGTTCTGACTGTATCGCGCGCGTCGGGCTGGATGAAAAACATCAGCCGTTCGACCGCTTCCACGACTGCTTCCGGCAGATCCGAAACCGCATCGGTGAATTCGCTGCCATGCTCGTACATATTGTCCGTCAGCTTCTTGTCGAGGTCGGAAAGGATGCCCATCATCCACACTCCAGATCGGTGCTGTATTGAACTCAGTTCGGCAGGGTCACCGCGAGGTCGCCCTCTCCTGTTGCTGCCGGCCGTCGATCACTGTTGCCCCGGCATTTCCGTGTTTTCCCTGGGATTTTTCTGGACGCCCGCAGCCGGGGCGGTGTCCGCCGGGGCATTGCCGCCCTGGTTCTGCTCCGGCGCACGTTTCAGCGGGGAGGTCTGCCAGCCCATGTCAACGTAGAAAAAGCCGACGATGAAACCGACAATGATGACCGCCGCTATCACCAGCGAGATTATTACGTTGCGTCGCTCCATAGGCCTAGTCGCCACTTGGCTTTGGAGATGCGGGCTGCGTTGGCTGCGTACCTTGCTGGTCGCCGCCGGTGCTGGTCTGCGGCGTCGGGTTGGTGTCCGTCGTGGGATTCTTGTCCACCGGCTGGCTGTTCGTAGTGTCCGTCTTGGACTTGGCTGGATCGGCATTGTCGTTGCACCCCGCCAAGGCGAGGAATGCAGCCGACACCAAAAGGACTGCCCTCATGCTGATTTCTCCTGGCTGAGTTCGGGCGAAGCCGCCTGCCAATGACCTATTCGGTCGAACCGCACCGAGAGCCCCTGTTTGACCGCGCTTCTAGCCAGCAAATGGTCCAGTTCGGCGTCTTCGATCGGACTTCGTACGACTTGGCGAATGGCCTTGCAGGCAAGTTCCGTCGAGACGAAATCATATCTCCTGCTCCTGGCGACAACATATTGTTCGACCAGCATTTTCACGCGCCTGAGCGCGATTTCTTCGGCGTATTGCATTTTATTCCTCCTGCGCCCCGAACTGCCGAACGGGTTTGTTGTTCCAAAAACATGATTGTCGAGGTGATTAGATGCTCGCGCTTTCCGATAGAAAGCGCGAGCGGATCAGGCTGAGGGGACCCGATCGTGCAGCATCAAACAAGGGGAGCAACGATGCTGCATGATATCGAACTCGCCCAGACCTGAGTTGTTCCACCTCTCCACGCCGCGTGTTCATTGAACTCAAGAACAAATCGTTGTCACGGCCCGCATACGGCCGCGCATCAACCCGCACGGAACAATCAGCTCCGACAGTGGTTCGGCCGAAGCGAAGTTCGGAGGACGTGATGACGAATGAAAAGTTGGCCGTGGTGACGGGCGCCTCGAGCGGCATTGGGAAGGAACTTGCCAAACTGTGCGCAAAGGACGGCTACCATCTGATCATAGCCGCCGACGAACCTGCGATCCGGCAGGCCGCCGAGGCGCTCGGTTCGCATGGTGTGACTGTCGAAACCATCGAGGCCGATCTGGCGACCGAGGAAGGTGTCGATCGTTTGATCGCCGGGATCGGCGATCGCGATGTCGACCTGTTGTTCCTGAATGCCGGACGTGGGCTCGGCCGTGGTTTCGTCGATCAGGATTGGAAAAAAGTCCGCCGCATCATCGACACCAACATCACCGGTACCGTCTATCTCGCGCATCAACTCGGAGCCAGGATGGCACGCCGCGGCCGAGGCCGCATCCTCTTCACAGGATCGATCGCTGGTTTCATGCCGGGCACTTTCCAGGCGGTCTACAACGGCACCAAGGCTTTCATCGATTCCTTCTCGATCGCACTGCGTCATGAATTGCAGGACACAGGAGTCACAGTCACCGTGCTGATGCCCGGGGCAACGCAGACGCGGTTCTTCGAACGCGCCGAAATGATGGATACCAAGGTCGGCACCGATGAGAAGGACAATCCCGCCGATGTGGCCGAGGCCGGCTACGAGGCGATGATGGACGGTGAGGAACAAGTCATCAGCGGCTGGAAGAACAAGCTGCAGGTCGCCGCGGCGCATGTGACGCCGGCAGGCACGCTGGCCGAACAGCACCGCAAGATGGCCGAGCCGGGTTCTGCCTCCAAAGGCTGACGTTCGGCCTTCACGCCAAACCAAAATGTCGGGCAGACTCTTCTGCCGACCTTCTTCCAAGGCAGGAGCACCATCATGAAAGCGCTCACGTGGCACGGCAAAGGCGACATTCGATGCGACCAGGTGGCTGATCCCGCCATCGAGGATGATCGTGACGTCATCATCAAAGTCACCTGTTGCGCCATATGCGGCTCGGACTTGCATCTGATGAACGGATATATGCCGACGATGGAGTCGGGCGATGTGCTCGGACACGAGACGATGGGCGAGGTCGTGGACGTCGGCAGCGGCCATTCGAAGTTCAGAAAGGGCGACCGCATCGTGGTGCCTTTCAACATCTCATGCGGCGAATGCTGGTTTTGCCAGAAGGGGCTGTTCTCGCTTTGCGACAGGTCCAATCCCAATGCCAAACAGGCTGCCGAAGTGATGGGACAATCCCCGGCTGGCCTGTTCGGCTATTCGCATCTGGTCGGCGGCTATTGGGGAGGGCAAGCCGAATATCTGCGCGTTCCTTTCGCTGATGTCGGTCCGATAAAGGTGCCCGAGGGAATGGACGATGAACAGGTGCTGTTCCTCTCCGACATCTTCCCAACCGGCTATATGGCGGCTGAAAACGCAGGCATCGAGCCAGGCGACACCGTCGCTATCTGGGGTTGCGGTCCGGTCGGCCAGTTCGCCATCCAGAGCGCATGGATGCTCGGCGCCGGCCGCGTCATTGCCATAGACAAGGTGCCGGAGCGGCTGGCGATGGCTCGCGAGCACGGCAAGGCCGAGACGCTCGACTTCAGCAACTCCGATATCTACGACGCCTTGATGGCGATGACCGATGGCCGCGGTCCGGATCGCTGCATCGACTGTGTCGGTACGGAATCGAATCCCGGCGCCAGTGCCGACTCCATGCTCGACAAGGTCAAGGCTGCCGTCTATCTCGGCACCGACAGGCCGCATGTGCTTCGCGAAGCAATTTACTCCTGCCGCAAAGGCGGCACCATCTCGGTGCCCGGCGTCTATATCGGCCTCGTCGATCATATTCCGTTCGGCGCCGCCATGAACAAAGGACTGACCTTCCGGATGGGTCAGACGCACACGCAACGCTATCTCGAACCGCTCCTGGCCATGGTACAGAAGGGCGACATCGATCCCTCCTTCGTGATCACGCACCGGGCAGACCTCGAAGCGGGACCGGACCTCTACAAGACGTTCCGTGACAAGCAGGATGGCTGCATCAAGGTGGTGATGCGACCGCATGGCTGAGATGTCGGCATCTTGCGTGGGGTCCGCCTTGCGCGGATTCCCCACCAAGGATAGCACCGACGCTGCCGAGGAACCTGGAACTTTCGACCGTGGCGGCGGTTGACCCGCAGAATAAACTCAGGGCGACGAGACTGTCGTGCCCGCCCGCTGCGAAGGAGGTTATCGCCATGAGGAATCCCACATCGAAACCCAGCGTCCGGTCGCCAAACGCCGATGCTCTGCCGCACCCGAGACGGGACGCCAGTGATACGGATGCCGGTGCCAAGCCGCTGACGCCGAAAACCGCCGGCACATCCCGGCCATCGGCCCCGCCGCCGGACAATCCGGTTGCCAATCGAAACGCCGGGCGGCCGCGTCAGGCGAGCACCACGCCTAGGCCGACCGACAAGCCCCTGGACTGATCGAAACCGGCCTCTTGAAATCACAGCGAGTGTTTGTCGGGACGAAGCGATGCCAGGTCGGCCAGGGTGTTGAGAAGTGCAGCGTCGCCTGCCGGTTTCGGCACGAATTTGCAGTTTCGGAAGGGTGTGGGAACGTCGCGCGGCCCAAATCCGGTCATGAATGCGAAGGGGATGCCGCGAGCCAGCAATGTTTCGGCCACGGGCAGACTTGTTTCACCGTTCAATTGAATGTCCAGCAGCGCCACGTCGGCTTTGCCTGCATCGATAACCTGACGAGCCGCGGCGACCGACGAGACCGGGCCGATCACCGGATAACCCGCCGCACGCAGGCGAGACGCGACGTCTTCGGCGATCAGCCATTCGTCCTCGACCACCAGAACGCGCGGCCTGTCGTCGCTCACGGCGCCTCCTTGTGATTTGCCGGAAACGCGATCTGGACGCTGAGGCCGTCCTTGTGGAACGCGGTCTCGACATGGCCGCCGAGCCTGTAACCGATTTCTCCTTGCAACAAGGTCAGGCCAAAGCCGTTGTCCAAGGGCGCCTTGACAAGAGGACCGTCCTTCTCTCGCCAGCCAAATGTGAAACTGTCATCCTCGATCGACCATTGCACACTGACCTTGCCGTCGGTTTTTGACAAAGCGCCATACTTGGCCGCGTTGGTGGCCAGTTCATGAATGGCCATGCTGAGGGAAAGCCCCTGTTGCGGGCCTAATTTCACGTCTGCGCCATCGAGTTCAACCCGCTCGATGCCGAAGGGTTCGAGCTCCTGCTGGAGCAATTCCCTGACCGAGGCTTCCTTCCATCTCTCCCGGGTCAGCAGGCCGTAGGCCCGCGACATGGCATGCAGGCGGCCGATCAGCGCATCCGCGAACTCCTCCTTCGTATCAGAACTTTCCCGCGTGCGGCTTGCAATGCTGGCGATCACCGCAAGCATGTTCTTGACCCGGTGGTTGAGTTCCGAGATGAGCACCTGCTGATGCTCTTCTGCCTGTGCCAGCGTGGTAACGTCGACAAGTGTCACCACCACGCCCTGGATCCTGTTGCCCTTGTCCCGATAGGGATTGATGCGGACCATGTGGAACAAGCCCCTGGCATCGCGCGCCAGATGGTGATTCAGGATCTCGCCTGTCTCGAACACCTTGTCGATGTGCTGCTTCAACTCTGGGTAGTCGAGTTGGCTCGACAAATCCGTCAGTGGCCGGCCAACATCGGAGGGGCGCAGGCTGAAGAAGGATGACGCCGCCGGCGTGAAGGTGCGGACCACAAGGCTGCGGTCGAGGAAAATGGTCGCGATGTCAGTGCTTTCGAACAGGTTGCGCAGATCGCCGTTAGCGTGATTGAGCTCTTCTATCTTGGCCGTCAACTCGGCATTGATCGTGTTGAGTTCCTCGTTGAGCGACTGCATCTCCTCCTTCGAGGCTTCGAGTTCCTCATTGGTGGATTGCGCCTCCTCATTGACGGAGACGAGTTCCTCGTTCGACGATTTCACCTCCTCCAGCGCGGTCTCGTATTCCTCGATCATCGATTGCAGGCGCTCTCTGGTATCGCGCAGTTCCCGCTCGAGATCGGCGGTGCTGTCACTGTCACGGCTGCCGCCGTCTTCCTCTGAGCGGGCCTGCGTCGGGCCCGACGGCTCGAAAAGGACAAGGTAAAGCGGCTCGCCGTTGCCGCGTTCCGCGAGCGGCTCGATCGTCAGCCTGATCGGCTGGACCCGTTCGTCGTCTTCCTCCACGGTGAGGTTTTCCCGCACCACTGTGCGGCGCGTGGTCGTCGCTTCGCGCAGTGCGGCGCGGAGATCCAGCCGCAGCCCACGCCTTGCCATCGTCAGCAACTGCCGGCTGGGAATCCCTTGTGGCGCTTCGAGATATCTGCCGGTCCTGGCCGAATAATAGACGACATCGCCCTCGGCGTTGACCAGGACATGCGGCGGCGCGAACCGTTCCAGCACCTGCGCCTCCACTGCCTGCCGCAAGGGATAGCCGACAAGTCCCTTCTTCGAGCCGGCGCTTTCGGATGGGAAGACGCTGGAATGACTTTCCCCGATCAAGGCCGGCAGTCTGATGTGCGGTGAGGCATGCTCCCGCGCATGAAAGATGCGATGTTTCTTGTCGACGGTGGCGAACAGATCGTCGTGCTGCCCGACGCTTTCGGAGGTGCCAAGGAAAAGGTAACCGCCGGGCTTCAGCGCATAATGGAAGACAGGGATGACGCGGTTTTGGATGATCGGGCCGAAATAGATCAGCAGATTGCGGCAGGAGACCAAGTCCATGCGCGAGAAGGGTGGATCGCGAATGACGCTGTGCGGCGAGAAGATGCACAGTTCGCGTATCGCATTGCTGATGACATAGCTTTCGCCATCGCCGTTGAAAAACCGCTGTTTGCGTTCGGGAGAAAGACCTTGCAGCAAGGCTTCCGGATAGCGTGCCGCCCGCGCCACCGCCAGCGCCGGCTCGTCGATGTCGGTGGCGAATATCTGGACGCGCGGAACGACCGTAAGCTTCTCCATGTGTTCGCGCAGCAGGATGCCGATGGAGAACACCTCCTCGCCCGTGGCGCACCCGGGAACCCAGACCCTGACGGTGTCGCTGGCGGTCTTGCCTTCGAACAGCTGCGGTATGATCTTTCGCTCGAGCAACTCGAAGGCATCGGGGTCGCGAAAGAAGTTGGTGACATTGATCAGCAGATCGCGAAAAAGGCTCATCACCTCGCGAGCATCCTTCTTCAGCCAGTCTATATAAGCGCTGATGGAATGGACCTGGGCGATCTGCATGCGCCGCTTCACGCGGCGCAGGAATGTCTTGGTCTTGTAGCCCGAGAAGTCGTGGCCGGAGTGGCTGCGCAGAATGGCGTATATCTGTTCTCGCACCTTATCGATGTCGGCCGTATGGTCGCCATCTTCTTCCGCCAGCCCTTCCAGCGGGTCGAAGCCGCGGGCGAAAGCCTCCAGCTTCGCCCCGATCTCCTCGGCGGGCACAGCGACATCGACGAGTCCGCTGGCAATAGCGCTCTGTGGCATGTCGGGATTGCGCGGCCCGTAGCCGTCCGGCGCCTGCGCGACGGTAAACCCGCCCCGCTCCTTGATGGCCTTGGCGCCCAGGGTTCCATCGGAGTCGCCGCCCGACAGGATGACGCCAACGGCGTATTCGCCTTGGTCTTCACCCAATGCGGCGAAGAAGATATCGATGGGCTTGCGCTCCTGGGTAAGCCCATTGGGCCGGCGGAGGTGCAGCACCCCCGATTCAATGGCCAATGTCACGTTTTGCGGCATCACATAGACGTGGTCAGGCTCAACCACCATGCCGTCCTCGATCACAATGACAGGCATGTCGGTGTAGCGGCTGATGACCTCGTGCAACAGGCTTTCGCGCTTGGGGCTGAGATGCGTGATGATGACGAAAGCCATACCAGGCTGACCGGTCACGCCTTTGAACAGACCTTCCATCGCGGGAATGCCGCCCGCGGACGCGCCTATGCCCACGATGGGAAACCTTTTCGGTTGGGCTGTCACGTCATGTCCCCCTTTCGCCGACCCGACCTGAAATCCCCTCAAGGCCGGCGGACAGGACACAACCATATAGCGCGCAAGACGGATGGAACAAGACGTCAGGGATGACGTTGAACCCGATATCAATGGTGGTTCAATGGCAAAACGATCTGCTGACATAAAACTCCCGACGCCGGTGGTATCAGGGGAGCCTGGATCGCTTGGAAGTTCCCATGCTGGGGCCGTCCCTGATCGCATGCTGGCGCTTACGAGACAATTGCAGGCGGCCTTGGACGACAGAATTCGGAAGGCAAATCCGCTCCATTCTAACCCCCGTTCCAAGAAAGGATGACGACGTGCGCGACCTGCGGGGGCTGCATATTCTGATAGTCGAAGACGAATGGGCGATGGCGGGAGATCTTGCGCGGTTTTTCAGCAATATGGGTGCCATCATCCTCGGTCCCGCTGCAACCGTCGAACAGGCATCCAAACACACCGGGACGGCTGAAGCTGCAATCCTCGACGTCAATCTCAATGGCCGACGCGTGTTTCCAATCGCCGATGAGTTGATGCGCCGGGGTGTCCCCTTCGTGTTCTTCAGTGGCGATGACGACATCGCCATTCCCGATCATCTACGCTACGCCAGCAATTTGCGGAAATCCTCGGGCAGCCAGGCGGTGTTCAACGCGCTCTTTCCCCCGCAGGCATCTGGGCGGGAGACCCCCATGTCGGACCCCTCCGACGACGTCTTCGCGCTTTTGCCCAAACTGCGACTTGCGGCGCGCCTTTTGCTGGCAGACGTCGAGGCATCGGATCGGCTCGTCGAGAGGACGCTCGAGCAAGCGATCCGGGATGTCGACCGCAGACAGCTTGGTCAATCCACTGAAAACTGGCTCAACGGCATCATGCAAGAGATGGCGAAAACCCGCGGCGCAAAACTGATGCATTAGTTTGCCTTCCAAGAAAACTTGGCCGTACAGATAGGCCATTTGACCGGCGTCATCAGCCCTTCTGATTGCGCTCGACGAACTTGTTGAAACGGCTGGCTTTCCCCTCACCGGTCTTGGCCTGATACAGAAAGGCCAGATCATTCTCGTCGAATATCCGGAAGAACTCGTCCCATTCGACGGGCTCGAATGCTTCCTCGGGCTCGCCGAAGTCGATCCGCAGGATGCCGCCCTCGCCTTTGGTGCGCACCACTGCCGGCCGGCCATCCCGCTCCTCGGCCCATTTGCGAATTTCGTCGTGGTTGGTGGTCGTTTGCGACTGAGACATTGAAATCTCCTTTGATCATCGGCGTTGCCACATGGGACACGCGGGCTGTCGGGCGTCCTAACAGCACAGGGGCGCCAATGTTCCAGCACCGCGCGGTGATCGCGCTGCGCCGGCTCCCAATGGGACCGGCCAAAGGAACTTTGTTGAAGCAAGGGAACAAACCTTTTGCCGAAAAGTTCGGGGCGCCGAGGTTACTTGTCTGAGGAGTCGTCGTGAAACGCATATTGGTTACAGGAGGCTGCGGCTTCATCGGCCGGCATGTCGCACAGGAACTCGTCGAGCAGGATTATTCGGTTCGCATCCTCGATGCGCTGCTGGAGCAGGTGCATGCGGGCGAAGCCGTCGCGCTTCCCGCTGGAACCGAGCTGATCAAGGGCGACGTCCGGGACCGAGAGGCGGTCGCCAGTGCGCTGGAAGGTGTCGACGCGGTCATTCATCTGGCGGCGGAAGTCGGCGTCGGACAATCGATGTACGAGATCGCGCGCTATGTCGGCGCCAACGATCTCGGCACCGCAACGCTGCTCGAGGCGCTGATCAAGCACCCGGTCGAACGGATCGTCGTCGCCTCGTCGATGAGCGTCTATGGCGAAGGGCTCTATGCAACGCCAGACGGCCGGCGTGTCGACAATGCTCGGCGCAAGGCGAGCGACATCAGGAGCGGGCAATGGAACCCGCTGTCGCCAGAGGGAGACGCCCTCTCGCCGCTGCCGACGGACGAAGAAAAGCCGGTCGATCTCGCCTCCATCTATGCGCTGACAAAATACGCACAGGAACGCGCCGTGCTGATCTTCGGCGAAGCCTATGGCGTCGATGCGGTCGCGCTGCGCCTGTTCAATGTCTTCGGCGCCGGCCAGGCGTTATCCAATCCCTATACCGGCGTGCTTGCCAACTTCGCTTCGCGTCTCGCCAACGGCCAACGGCCAATGATCTTCGAGGATGGAGAACAGAAGCGCGATTTCGTCCATGTGCATGACGTCGCCCGCGCCTTTCGCCTTGCGCTGCAGCAACGCCAGGCAAGGGGTCATGTCATCAACATCGGCAGCGGCCGCGCCTATGCGATCAGCGAAGTCGCGCGATTGCTGGCCGAAGCCATGGGGACACCGAACCGCTCGCCGGAACTGCTCGGCAAAGCCCGCTCCGGCGATATCCGGAACTGCTTCGCCGATATCTCCAAGGCCCGTGAGCTGCTCGGTTTCGAGCCGGTGCGGCAACTGGAGAATTCGCTCGGCGAGTTCGTTTCCTGGGTGCGTAACACGTCCGCCGTCGACCGCGGCGCCGACATGAAGCGCGAGCTAGAAGAACGTGGGTTGGTCTCATGAACACACGCAATCGACGCGACGCGCCGATCGCCATCATCGGCGGCAGCGGCTTCATAGGAACGAACCTCGCCGACAGCCTGTTGTCGGATGGCGAGCCGGTACTGGTGATCGACAATCTCAGCCGTCCGGGCGTCCAGCAGAACCTTGAATGGCTGGCGCAAAAACACGGTGGTCGCCTCACGGTGGAGACGATCGACGTGCGAGACGCCAACGCACTGGCGCCTGTCTTGATGGTTTCCAGGGCAATTTTCCATCTGGCCGCGCAAACCGCCGTCACCACAAGCTTGGTCGAGCCGGGCGAGGATTTCGACATCAACCTTCGCGGAACGTTCAACGTTCTGGAGGCGGCGCGACTGAGCGGTGAGCGCATCCCTGTGATCTTCGCCAGCACCAACAAGGTCTATGGCAGCCTGCCCGACGTCGCGGTCCGCGAGGACGGCGATTGCTATGTGCCTTGCGACAGCGTCATCCAGGCGAACGGCATCGATGAGGCTCGGGGCCTGGACTTCTGCACGCCCTACGGTTGCTCCAAAGGCGCGGCGGATCAGTATGTGCTCGACTATGCCAAATCTTACGGCATGCCGACGGCGGTTCTGCGGATGAGCTGCATCTATGGACCGCGCCAGTTCGGAACCGAGGACCAGGGCTGGGTCGCACACTTCCTGCTCAGCGCGCTGACGGGACGCCCAATCACCATTTACGGCGACGGCAGGCAAGTGCGCGATATCCTGCATGTCTCCGATGCCGTCGCCGCCTACAGGGCCGTGCTCGATCGCATCGAGACCACCAAAGGCCAGGCATTCAATCTTGGCGGCGGCCCGGAAAATGCGGTCAGCCTGCGCAGGTTGTTGAGCGAAATCCGTAGCCTGACCGGCCATGATCTTTCAATCCGCCATGATGGGGAACGCACCGGCGACCAGCCCTTCTTCGTCGCCGACACCCGCAAGATCAAAACCGCGCTTGGCTGGATGGCCCATGTTTCATGGCGCGAAGGCATCCGCGACCTCGCCGACTGGCTGCGCCGCCATCGGCTCGAGCCTCGCCCTGAAGCCGTGAGGTACGTTGCATGAAAATCGCCCTGGTAAACCCGTCCTGGACGTATGACGACAGCATTTATTTCGGCTGCCGCCAACCGCATCTGCCGCTGGAACTCGGCTATTCGAAGGCCCTGCTCGAAGCCGCCGGACATCAGGTGCTGATGCTGGATGGCCAGTTGCAGAAGCTCGATAATTCCGGTCTCTGCGAGCGGGTGGCTGATTTCGCCCCGGCTATGACCGTCGTCAGTACCGCCCCGACCTATCTGTTCTGGCGCTGCGCACCGCCGGAATTGCGTGTGCCGGCCGATTTCCTCAACCGTCTGGCCGGGCGCGGTGGACGCACGGTCGCGGTCGGGCCGCACGGCTCTGCAACGCCGGCGCCGACCTTGCGCAAGCTCGGCGTCGACATCGTCGTGCGCGGCGAATGCGAAGAAGTCGTCGAGCAACTTGCCCGGCGCGACGATTGGAGCGCCGTGCCCTCAACCGCTTATCTGCGGGATGCCAGGGTTGTTTCGAACGGCGGCGTCCACGCCAGCTCGTTTGTCGATCATCCGCCACTCGAATGGCCAGCGGACTGGATCGCAGCCCATGCGCATCACCATCACAGGTTTGACGACAGTCAGGTCGGGTTCGGCGCGGAAGTGGAGGCATCGCGCGGCTGTCCCTACAATTGCAGCTTCTGCGCCAAGATCGATTTCCGTGATGCCTATCGCCGTCGAAACCACGAAGCGGTGGTAGCGGAGATCGATCGGCTGATTGCCCAGGGTGTCGGCTACGTCTACTTCATCGACGAGATCTTCCTGCCGCAAAAAGCGTTGCTGGAAGCCTTGGTCGATCGCGACGTGAAATTCGGCGTACAGACCCGCATCGATCTGTGGAAGCCCGAGCTGCTGGAATTGCTGGGCGCCGCGGGCTGCGTCTCCATCGAGGCCGGTCTCGAAAGCCTGACCGTCGAAGGCCGGGCAATGCTGGCCAAGCGCTGCCGGCTGGGGACCGAGGAACTCGCCGCGCTGCTCGTCGATGCCAGACGTCACGTTCCATTCGTCCAGGCCAATCTGATCGGCGTGGTCGAGGATGATCCCGCCCTGGTCGAGCACTGGCGAACCCACCTGATCGACCACGGCGTATGGGCCAACGAACCTGTGCCGCTTTACCCGTATCCGAGTTCGCCCAGCTACCGCGAGCTTTGGGGCGAACCCGACGACCTTGCCTGGGAACGGGCCCATGACCACTACCTCGCATCCTTCCAGAAATTCAGTGACATCCAGGAGAGGCGGCCGCGGCCGCTGGCGGAACTGGAGGCGACATGTTGCGGACACTGACGCCGCGCTCGCGGCGCATCCTGATGACCGTCGATGCCGTGGGCGGCGTATGGCGCTATGCGCTCGATCTGGCACGGGAACTTGTGAACGGCGGCGACAGCGTGGTGCTTGCCGGCCTCGGTCCGCAACCGTCGAGGCAGCAGGCCGAGGAGGCGGAGGCTTTCACGACGCTGATCTGGTTGAACACGCCGCCGGATTGGATGACCCGCGACGGCGGCGACCTCGACGCGCTGCCGCGGGAATTGCATGCGCCCATGCGCGACCACGCCATCGACCTTGTCCATTTCAACGCGCCGACGCAGGCATCGGGATTCGATGCGCCATGCCCAGCCGTGGTGGTCTCCCATTCCTGCGTGACGACATGGTTCCACGCCGTCAGGAAACAGCCAGTGGACGGCGCATGGGCCTGGCAGAAGGAGCGCAACAGGCGCGGCTTGGATCGGGCCGACGCAGTCATTGCGCCGAGCCGCAGCCACGCCGACATGCTTGAGACCTGCTACGGCCCGATCGCGCGCCTGCATGTTGTTGCAAATGGCGCTCGTCCCGTCCCGAATGCCGAACAACGTCAACCAGTCGTCTTCGCCGCGGCCCGCTGGTGGGACGAGGGCAAGAATGCGGCGGTGGTCGACCAGGCCGCGTCGCTGACGCAATGGCCCGTCTTTGCCGCCGGTTCGATGCACGGTCCGAACGGCGGGCATACCAGCTTCAGCTATGCTGTTCCTCTGGGAGCACTGCCGTCTCACGAGGTGCGCTCCTTGATGGCGCGCGCCGGTATTTTCGTGTCGCCATCGATCTATGAGCCATTCGGTCTGGCCGCGCTGGAAGCTGCCATGTCGGCAACGCCACTGGTGCTTTCCGACATCGCAACCTATCGCGAACTATGGGACGGGGCCGCGATGTTCTTTGATGCGTGCAATCCGCACGACCTCGCTGCCTGCCTCAATCGTCTCTCCAGCGACGCCGAATTCAGGCGGGAGCTTGGCCAGGCAGCCATGCGACGGAGCCGCCGGTTTACACTGGTCAGGCAAGCGGCGGCCATGCGAGGCGTCTACGACAAGGCGGCCCTGGCCATGGCGGGGCGCTGACCATGCGCTTTCTGTTCTACACCCACTCGGTCGTTTCCGACTGGAACCACGGCAATGCCCATTTCCTGCGCGGTATCATGCGGGAACTGATCGCGCGCCGGCACCAGGCGGTGGCGCTGGAGCCGGCGGACGGTTGGAGCCGTTCGAACCTGGTGGCCGAGAAGGGACCCTTCGCCATCGAACGCTTCCGCAAGGATTTCCCAGAACTGATGCCGGTGACCTATGATGCCGGGTTCGATCACGAAGCCTGGATCGCTGAGGCCGACGTCGTGATCGTTCATGAGTGGACGGATCCGGAGCTTGTCGCACGCATCGGCCGTGCCCGGGCCGCTGGCGGCAACTTCATCCTTCTGTTTCATGACACCCACCACCGGGCCGTATCGGCGACCGAGGCAATCTCGGCGCTGCGGTTGGAGCACTATGACGGCGTTCTCGCCTTTGGCGAGGCCTTGCGCGAGAGCTATCTGCGCGCCGGCTGGGGCAAGCGCGTCTTCACCTGGCATGAAGCCGCGGACGATCGCCTGTTCAAGCCGCATCCGGAGATCAACGTCACGTCCGATCTGGTCTGGATTGGAAACTGGGGCGACGATGAACGAACCGTCGAACTCAGGGAGTTTCTGATCAAGCCGGTCCGCGATCTCGGCCTCGAGGCCACGGTGCACGGCGTCCGCTATCCCAAGCCGGCGCTCACGGACCTAGCCGCCGCCGGACTGCGCTATGACGGATGGATCGCCAATGCCGACGTGCCGAAGGCGTTCGCCGCGCATCGTGTCACCGTCCACATCCCACGGCGCCCCTATCGTGAGGGTTTGCCCGGAATTCCGACGATCCGCATGTTCGAGGCGCTCGCCTGCGGCATTCCGCTGATTTCAGCACCATGGTCCGATGTCGAGCAGCTGTTCAGGCCCGGCGTCGACTTTCTGTTTGCCCACAATGGCTCGCAAATGCGGCAACACCTGCGGGCGGTATTGGCCGATGCGGATTTCGCGGCTTCCCTGGTGACTTCGGGTCTCGAGACCATCCGCTCGCGGCACACCTGCTCGCACCGCGTCGACGAGTTGTTCGGCGTGCTCACGGAATGCACAGCCGAACACACCATCAACAAGACCACCGCAAAGGAAGCCGCCGCATGAAGATGGCATTCTACGGATCGAGCCTCTTGTCGTCCTACTGGAACGGTGCCGCGACTTACTATCGCGGGTTGCTGAAGGCGCTTTCCCAATTGGGCTACGAAATCACCTTCTATGAGCCCGACGTCTACGACCGGCAGAAGAACCGCGACATCGAGGCGCCTGACTGGTGCACTGTGGTCGTATATGAAGCGACCCAGCACGCACTGATGCAGGTCGCGGCACGCGCCGCCAGCGCCGACATCGTCGTCAAGGCGAGTGGCGTCGGTTTCGAGGACGAGGCGCTGCTGCGCGCCGTCCTCGACCACGCCCGCAGCGACGCGCTGGTGGTATTCTGGGACGTGGACGCTCCAGCAACCCTTGCCCAGCTGCGCGACGAACCGGACCATCCGCTCCATGGCGCCCTGCAAGAAATCGACCTTGTGCTGACCTATGGCGGCGGCGACCCCGTCGTCTGGGCCTACCGTGCCATGGGGGCGAACGAATGCGTGCCGATCTACAATGCGCTCGATCCCCAAACGCATCACCCGGTCGCCAGCAATGCGCGTTTCGCTTGCGATCTGGCGTTCCTGGGCAACCGGCTGCCGGATCGTGAGGCACGCGTCGAAGCGTTCTTCCTCGATCCCGCAAGCCAGCTTCCGAAACAGCGTTTTCTGCTCGGCGGATCTGGCTGGGGGGACAAGCCGCTTCCCGCCAACGTCGGCTGGCTTGGTCACGTTGGCACCCGCGATCATAATGCCTTCAACGTCACACCCAAGGCAGTGCTGAACATCAGCCGCGACAGCATGGCCGTAAACGGTTTTTCACCGGCCACGCGTGTCTTCGAGGCGGCTGGCGCCGGTGCCTGCCTCATCACCGACGCATGGCTGGGCGTGGAACTGTTCCTGAAACCAGGCGAGGAGATCCTGGTGGCACGCGACGGCGGCGATGTCGCCGAGATCATGCGCTCGCTGACCTCCAGTCGTGCAAAAGCAATCGGCCAGGCCGCACTTTGCCGCGTGCTGGCCGACCATACCTACGCGCTGCGGGCGGACGTGGCCGATGCCGTCTTCAAACGTCATTTCGAGCAGGGGACCGTGGAGGCAGCGGAATGACCAAGCAATTGAACATCGTCTTTCTCGGCCTGTCGCTGTCCTCGTCCTGGGGAAACGGCCACGCCACGACGTTTCGAGGCCTGCTGAAAGGTCTGCACGAACTCGGCCACCGCGTGACCTTTCTGGAGCGCGACGTGCCGTGGTACGCCAACCACCGCGATCTGCGAGATCCGGATTTCTGCGCCTTGCGCTACTACGAAACCACTGCGGAGTTGCAACGCGACTACGCCCGGTGCCTGGAGCAGGCCGACATCGTCGTCATCGGCTCCTTCGTGCCGGAAGGGCGCGTGGTCATCGACATCGTCGCTTCATTTTGCAAGGGGCGCTTCTGCTTCTACGACATCGACACACCGGTGACCGTGGCGCAGCTTTCGGCCGATGATTGCGATTATCTGAGCTGGCGGCAGATTCCGTATTTCGATGTCTACTTCTCGTTCACCGGCGGGCCGATGCTTGGCCATCTGGTGGAGGAGTTCGGCGCGCGCCGAGCCGAACCGCTCTACTGCTCGGCCGACCCGGAACGGCATCACCGGACCGGCGATCCGATCCGCTGGGATCTCGGCTATCTCGGCACCTACAGCGCGGATCGGCAGGCAACGCTGAACGCGCTGCTGCTCGAACCCGCACGGCATATGCCGGACCGCCGTTTCGTCGTAGCGGGCTCGCAATACCCATCCGACATCACCTGGCCGGACAATGTCGAACGCATCGAACATTTGCCGCCCGCCGATCATGCCGCGTTCTACAGCCGTCAGCGCTACACGCTGAACGTCACACGCAGTTCCATGATCGCTGCCGGATGGTCGCCCAGTGTGCGCCTGTTCGAAGCGGCTGCTTGCGGCACGCCCATCATCAGCGATCGCTGGCCGGGGCTCGACAGCTTCTTTCCCGCATCGGCGATCCACACCGCCGGAGAAACGGACGCTGTCGTCGAGATCCTCTTCGGCGAGTCCGAGCGCACACGCCGGGCCATGGCCCGCCGGGCCCGCGAACGCGTCCTCGCATTCCACACCGGTGCGGCCAGGGCCCGCGAATTCGTGGCGGCGTTGACACAGCCAAGGGCGGCGGCCCTCGATTTCGACATCGGAAGCGCAGCATGACCGGCATACAGGAGAAAACGACGATGCGACAAAAAAGAAACGCGCAAAGGGCAAAGGCAGTGCTTGTTGCCGGCGGTGCGGGATTCCTCGGTTCGCATCTTTGCGAAGCATTGCTCCGCGACGGCTGGCGCGTGATCTGCGCCGACAATTTCCTGACTGGGCGCATGGAGAACATCATCTCGATCATGGACCAGCCGGGTTTCCGATTGATCGAGCAGGACATCTGCCGGCCATTGGATCTCGGCGAGCCCGTGGAGCGTATCTTCAATCTGGCATGCGCTGCCTCGCCGCCGCGTTACCAGGCCGACCCGATCCACACCACGCGAACCTGTGTGATCGGCACGCTCAACCTGCTTGAACTCGCTGCCCACAATAACGCGCGGCTGCTACAGGCCTCGACGAGCGAAGTGTATGGCGATCCGGAGCAACATCCTCAGAAGGAGGACTATGTTGGCCATGTGAACTGCACCGGCCCACGCGCCTGCTACGACGAGGGCAAGCGCACCGCCGAAACGCTTTGCTTCGACTATCTTAGAGCCGGCAAAGCCGACGTGCGCGTCGCGCGCATCTTCAACACCTACGGTCCGAGAATGGATCCGGCGGACGGCCGCATCGTCTCGAACCTGATCATGCAGGCGCTCGAGAAACGTCCTCTGACGATCTTCGGCGACGGCTTGCAGACGCGATCCTTCTGCTACGTCTCCGATCAGATTGATGGATTGAGGCGACTGATGGATATCGATCCCAATCCGGGCAAGCCGGTCAACCTGGGCAATCCCGGAGAATTCAGCATCGTGCGACTGGCGGCGTTGGTAAAGGCGATGACCGGCACCAAATCGGATCTGAGATTTCTGCCGCTGCCGCAAGACGATCCTCGGCGCAGGCAGCCCGATATTTCGCGTGCAAAAGCGCTGCTCGGCTGGACACCGAAGGTGCCCCTCAACGAAGGGCTCAAGCTGACGATCGATTATTTCGCGGCGCTCGAAGGCAGTCGCATCGGCGATCAGATGACAGGCTTTGCCAAAAGGGCGAGACCCGCATCCGGCGGGCTGCAGAACCTTCCGGCATGATGCGAGCCGGCGGTCGAATCTTTCCCGAGATCGTGCGGAACATCCGCCCAAGCTTGTGGTTTGGCGGGAGGACCCGATACGGAGGATCATCCTCATGCAACCCAAGCGACCCGCGAGGGATATCGACCAGATGGCCGAACGCGAAACGGCTGCCTATCTGCGGCGCGCCTCGATCACCTATCTCGAGTGCTGCGTCAGCCTGATGATGACGCATCTCCAGCGGGAGGAAGTGGCCACTATTCTCGAGCAGGAAGCAGACATGTTGCGAAGGCTGGACTGATCGGAACGATCATGCCCGGCATTCGTCCAGGAACCGTATCAGTCGCATCCTATATCGGTCTGCCGTCGCGGCCAGCCTTGCTTTTTCCCGGCCACTTTCGGATTGCGCAGCCGTGCTCCAGAGCCCGAGCTGGAATGCCAAATAGCACGGTTCGAAAAAGCCGATGTGGCCGTTGTCGATGGCAAGCTTCATTTCTTGGACCAGGGTCCTCACATCGCTGTCGGATAGCCCGTACTCGACACGGGCGCCGGCAATGTCCCACTCAATCGGCTGGCAGCCGATCAAATCGTGTGCCCGGCAATGGTCGACAGCATCTGTCTTGAGCACCCTGCCGTCGGCACGAACGAGAAACTCCCACGGTTGTAGCTTTCCGTCGATTTCAACCCGCTGAAGCACATGCGCGGGAGTTTTTTTCGAGAGCCAACCGCGCAACGTCGCCGCGCGTTTTTCGCCCAGGGCTTCCGACGCATTGGAAACAGCCATCTCCGCGAGTGCAAGCAATGATGCACCCGGTTCGCAAGTTCGAAGATTAAGCGCACGCCAGGCCAGGTAATTTGTGAACTCCGCGATCAGCCTTTCCTTGGGCAGCGGCGCCTGATCCATCGTGGTGCCGTCAATCCACCGTTCAACCAGAAAGCCATGGCAAAGCGCGACAACTTGCGATCCGAACCCGGCTTCATGCAACATCGCCGCGGCTCGTTTCTTGCGCAGTCCGGTTTCGCCGAGGCCGGCAAATTTGACGAGCCAGCGGTCACGCCCGGCGGACGCAAGGAATTTGCGCCGCTCGGTACCGCGTGGGCTCGGCGGCCAGCGCCCTTCGTCGGTGTAGTGGGCGGCCCGCCACTCGCCACCAGATAGTTCGGTCAGGCTTAATTCCGGCCTGCCGACCGCCTCGGCCACCCAATCGCGCAGCGTGGGAATTTTCGAGTTTTCGGAGAAGGTGCATTCAAACCCCGTCGCCACATGTTTCGGACAGCGCGACCATGTCTCCCAAGACTCCCGCGACGCTTCGGTGCCCGGGCCGCCTGAATGGCTGGGAAACAGGTGAATGCGGTCCGTATCGATACCCAGTTCACGCAGCCACACGACAACGGCATGCATCGAACTGCCGGAAAGGCCGGGACCCTCGTCGACAACGGCAAAGCGAGCCGACGGATTGTTCTTCCAGGTGGCGATCGACCGCGGATCGGCGTTGACATGCCGGCGGAAGGGATGACCGATCGGACGAACGCTGAATGGCGCCGCCGCGCCAATCGAGGCCGCCACCATAGCTGCCAGTCCAAGGCCAATGCTGCGGACGCCGATCACGCATGTGTTCGCATCGAGACCCGACTTCTGCGCCGCGTCCAAATAGCTTTCGGGATAAAGCGCATAATGCGCATAACCCTCGGCAGAGCCGGTCACAACCTCGGCCTGGCAGTCGAGCCCGGCCAGCAGTTTGAGAAGTCCCGGGTCGATGCCACCGCCGACGTCGAAACCGCTTCGCCACGACTTCGCCACCTCTGCCGCAAGTCCGACCAGCAACCTCGCGCCTTGCTGTTGTCGCGGCGAAAAGATGTCGATGCCGCTGGTTTCGAAGTCGACATCGGCAAGCGCCTGAACCAGCTCCGACACGCTGATGAACAGTCCGACCAATGCAGCGTGGCGTCGGACGCCATGAGACATCCGATCCAGGCTTTCGGCCATTTCACTTGCTGCTTCGCGAAGCTGTTGTGCGTTCTGCGTCTGCTTGTGGTCGCCGTAGACGATCATCGGTCGGTTTTCCAATGCTTGCCGTGCGGCAACGCATCGAATGCAGCTTCGATCCATGCTGTCTCGCGCAATTTTTCGATGGGCGGAGGAACATTCCGGCACGCTGATGGTTCGGCGCCAGGAACTTACCTTTGAACAACATAGGGTGGCGGTTTCGTGGGATCGAAAAAGGTTCGTGTTGGTATCGTTGGTGTCGGCAACTGCGCATCCTCCCTCGTGCAGGGCCTCTCCTTTTACCGTCACGCGAAAAGCAACGAACCAATCCCTGGGCTGATGCATGCCGACCTCGGCGGCTACCATGTCGACGACATCGAGATTGTCTGCGCATTCGATGTCGCCAGGAGCAAAGTTGGCCTCGACGTCGCGGAAGCGATCTACGCCGCCCCCAACAACACGTTCCGCTTTGCCGACGCGTTGACAACCGGCGTTCGCGTCGAGCGCGGACCGACGCTGGACGGGATCGGCAAATATTTGCGTGACGAGATTGAAGAAGCTCCGGAGCCGGTTGCCAATGTCAGCGAGATCCTGCGCGACAGCAACGCTGACGTGCTGGTTTCCTACCTGCCGGTGGGTTCCGAGGAGGCGACCTGCTTCTATGCCGAATGCGCACTCGAGGCCGGCTGCGCCTTCGTCAATTGCATACCCGTTTTCATCGCCTCACGTCCGGAATGGCGCCGGCGCTTTGAGCAGCGAGGACTGCCGCTGGTCGGCGACGATATCAAGAGCCAGGTCGGCGCGACCATCGTGCACCGGTTGCTGGCCAATCTCTTTCGCGAACGCGGCGTGCGCATCGACCGCACCTATCAGCTGAATTTCGGCGGCAACACCGATTTTCTCAACATGCTGGAACGCGAGCGGCTGGAATCGAAGAAAATCTCGAAGACACAGTCCGTGGCCAGCCAGTTCGATGTTCCCCTGGAGCCGGGCAATATCCATGTCGGCCCGAGCGACCATGTGCCTTGGCTCACCGATCGCAAATGGGCCTATATAAGGGTGGAAGGCACGACTTTCGGCGGCGTGCCGCTCAATGCCGAACTCAAGCTGGAAGTCTGGGATTCTCCAAATTCAGCCGGCGTGGTGATCGATGCGGTACGCTGCGCCAAGCTGGCGCTCGATCGCGGCATAGCCGGTGCCCTGACCGGTCCCTGCAGCTATTTCATGAAGTCGCCTCCCGAACAGTTCACCGACGCCGAAGCGCGGCAGCGCACGCTTGCGTTCATCGCCGGCAAGGACGAGCCTTTGCTCGATGCCGCAGAATGACGACGACCTTCTTTCTGATCCGCCATGCGGCACACGACAATGTCGGCTCTTATCTTGCAGGCCGGATGGACGGCGTTTGCCTCGGCGATGCCGGCAAGGCACAGGCAGCGCAGCTTGGCGGCCGCATGGCCCGGGAGCCTATCGTCGCGATCCTGTGCAGCCCGCGTGAGCGTACGCGAGAGACGGCGCTGCCAATCGCGCTAGCCTGCGGTGTCGGGGACATCGCGATCTGCGCCGAACTCGACGAGATCGACTTCGGCGACTGGTCGGGAAAGACTTTCGATGAGCTGAATGGCGACGCCAGTTGGCGAGCGTGGAATGACCAGCGGCAGGAGGCAAGGACACCGAGTGGCGAGACCATGCAGGATGTCCAGCAACGCATTGTGTCGCTGATGGCCGCGGTCCGCGAGCGGCATCAGAACCAATGCGTCGCCCTGGTCAGCCATGCCGATGTGATCAAGGTCGCCGTCTGCACCGTCCTTGGCTTGCCGGCCGGTGACTGCTTTCGCTTCGACATCGATCCCGCCTCGATCACGACGATCGTGTCGGGGGACTGGGGGGCGAAGCTGATCCGATTGAACGAAGTTGCCTGACGAGGATTTGCCGGATGCAGATGGTCATTTTCGGTCTTACCGTCACGTCTTCATGGGGTAACGGCCATGCCACTTTATGGAGGGGACTGATCAGAGCCCTCGCCCGGCGCGGCTGGTCCATTACCTTCTTCGAACGCGACACACCCTACTATGCCGGAACGCGCGATCTCGATCATCTGGACGGCGGCAACGTCGTGCTCTACCCGGACTGGGAGGACATCCGCCGGGTCGCGGAGCAAACGATCAAACGATCGGATGTCGTGATCGTCACCTCTTATTGTCCCGACGCCGTGGACGCCTCGCGGCTGGCGCAGCAGGCAGGGCGCGGAGTGCGGGTCTTCTACGATCTGGACACTCCAGTCACGCTTGCCCGCATCGAACAAGGTGAGCGTCCACCCTATTTCGGCCCCGAGGGTCTTGCGGATTTCGATCTCGTCCTGAGTTACACAGGCGGCCCGGCGATCGACGCGCTAAAGACGGTGCTGGGTGCGCGCTACGTGGTGCCGCTCTATGGGCATGTCGATCCCGACCAACACCGGCCGGCAGCGCCGCGAGCCGATTTCAGGGCCGATTTGTCCTATCTCGGAACCTATGCGCCAGATCGCCAGGCAGCAGTCGAAAATCTGCTGGTTCGCCCAGCTGCGCGCTTGCCGGACCAGCGCTTCGTCATCGGCGGCGCGCAATACCCGCAGGAGTTCCCGTGGAGCGACAACATCTTCTTCGTCAGGCACCTTCCGCCGGCCGATCACCCGGCGTTTTTCTCATCCTCTCGTCTGACGCTGAATGTCACCCGCGAGGCGATGGCGCAAAAAGGCTGGTGCCCTTCGGGCCGGTTGTTTGAAGCAGCGGCATGTGGAGTGCCGATCATAACCGACACCTGGCCCGGCCTAAGCAGCTTCTTCGAACCCGGCAGCGAGATCCTGCTGGCCCACGACACCGATGACGTCGTCGCGGCGCTCGCCTTACCCGCACGAGAACTCGATGCCATCAAAACCCGAGCGCGCGAACGGGTTCTCGACGAACACACCTCTGCCCGGCGCGCGGCGGAGCTGGACCACATTCTAAACGACGCCTTTCAAAGATCTCCCGGCGAACCGATGATGGAAGCAGTCTGATGTTGGGCATCGTGCCCGCTGCCGGGCGCGGCAGCCGCATTCAGCCGCTCGGCTTCTCCAAAGAGCTGCTGCCGGTCGGCAGTCGGATCGATGGGCAGACCGAGCGTCCCTGCGCCGTGAGCGAGTATCTGGTGCGGCGGATGGTGCGCGCCGGCGTCGACAAGATCTGCTTCATCATTGGATCGGGCAAATCCGACATCCTCGAATATTACGCCGCCGGCTATGGTGACGCCGCGGCTCTCTTCGTGGTGCAGCCCAATCCGGTTGGGCTTTGCGATGCGATTTTTCGGGCAGCTCCTCTCGTCGCGCCCAATGAGGTCGTCCTGGTCGGCCTTCCCGACACGATCTGGTTTCCCGAGGATGGCTTCTGTCATTTGCCTGACGATCAGCTTTCATTTCTGCTCTTCCCGGTGGATCGTCCGGAATTCTTCGACGCCGTCATTGTCGATGACCACGAGCGCGTGATCGAAATCCAGGTCAAGCAACAGGATGCCGGCACGAACTGGGTTTGGGGTGCGTTCAAGATGCCGGGCCAGATTCTGCATCAGCTTGCGGCACTCTGGCGCGAGCGGGAATGCCGTGACGAATATATCGGCACGTTGGTCAACGCCTACCTTGCGGCCGGAGGTCAAGCCTCCGGCGTCAAGGCTGGGTCCGCCTATGTCGATGTCGGCACGTTCAATGGCTATCGCACGGCTCTGCGGCTGCTCGAGGACGGCGCCGCACCCGTCCATCACCAAACCGCCACGATTATGCCAGGTGCCCGTTCGCATGTGCCTGTCGTTCCCGGCGAAGGAGCCTGATCATGCTGCATTCCCATGCCGAAATCCGCCGCCGTATCGATGCTCTCGGCCCATGGTTCCACAACATGGAACTGGCGGGTGTCGAAACCGCTCCCAACCATTTTCTCGGCAATTATCCGCTGATCAAATGGCGCAAATTCGCCGAGGCCATTCCCGCGGATCTGACAGGCAAGACGGTGTTGGATATCGGCTGCAATGCCGGTTTCTATTCCATCGAGATGAAACGGCGAGGTGCTGCCCGTGTCCTCGGCATCGATTTCGATGAGGCCTATCTGGCGCAGGCCCGCTTTGCCGCCGAGATCGCCAATTGCGAAATCGAATTCCAGAAACTTTCGGTCTACGACGTCGGCGCCCTGCGCGAAACATTCGATATCGTGCTGTTCATGGGGGTGCTTTATCACTTGCGCCACCCCTTGCTCGCGCTCGACCTTATCCGTGAGCATGTCGCCGGTGACCTGATGATCTTCCAGTCCATGCAGCGCGGCAGCACAGATCTGCCCGAGATGGAAGAGAACTATCATTTCTGGACGCATGACCTGTTCGACCGGCCGGAATTTCCCAAGCTCCATTTCATCGAGCACCGCTATGCCGATGACCCGACCAACTGGTGGATTCCCAACCGCGCCTGCACCGAAGCGATGCTGCGCAGCGCCGGATTTGAAATCGTCCTGCATCCGGAGCAGGAGGTCTATTTCTGCCGCGCCGCCGGCGACCCGGCCAGTGGCGGTCCCGTCTACCCCTCGAAAGGACAGCGCCATGATTGAAGCCGCGATGATCTGGAACGAGCCCAACAACAAATCGCATTGGGACCCGGAACTCGACCCTGATTGGAGCCGCTTTGCCAGGATGGCGATCCTGTCGGCGGACGCAATCGCATCTGAAAACCCGGCTTTGACCAAAGTGCTCGGCGGCATCTCGCCGATAGATCCGGGGTTCATCACCCGCATGAAGGAATTCGGCGTGCTGGATCATGTAGATGCCGTCGCTGTGCACGGCTTTCCCCTCGACTGGAATCTGTGGCAGATCCAGGAGTGGCCGCAGAAGATCGGCGAGATCGCGACCGTCACCGACCTTCCCATCTGGGTCAGCGAAGTCGGCGTATCGACCTTCGGCGCCGAGGAAATCCAAGTCTGGGGGCTCAAGCGCACAGCTGAATTGCTGCTCGGCAATGCGCCACGCATCCAGTGGTACAGCCTCTATGATCTTCCGCGTGAATGGGAAGCAACGACGCGGCACCGCGAAGCCGAGGGCTCGTCTTATTACCGGCATTTCCATATGGGGCTGCTGCGCCAGGACGGCACGCCAAAGCCCGCGCTGGAGGAATTCCTGCGCCATGCACCTGCAATGGGCCTGG
Organism: Mesorhizobium sp. M0518; assembly: GCF_040321125.1. Classification (NCBI taxonomy): domain Bacteria; kingdom Pseudomonadati; phylum Pseudomonadota; class Alphaproteobacteria; order Hyphomicrobiales; family Phyllobacteriaceae; genus Mesorhizobium; species Mesorhizobium sp. M0518. Next base: position 33,128 of record NZ_JAMYQY010000022.1, on the reverse strand, counting down.
TGCAGTGGTTTCATTTCGAAGACCCGCGGCTGGACGATGCGGTCGCCTGGATGAAGCGGCTGGGTGTCACCAATATGCGTACCGGGCTTTCCTGGGCGGACAGCTTTCGGCCGAATGCGCTGGACTGGTTCGACCGGCAGATGGAAGCACTCGCCGATTTCGATGTGACGGTCACCTTCTGCTTCACACCTCAGCACCGCGGAATGATGCCCCACCACACCAGCCCCCCCCTGGTGCCGGAGGAGTTCGCGGAATTCTGTTCAACCATGATCCGCCGCTATGCGCCTGGCATGACATCCGCCTCGCTCCCCACGCAGCGGGCCTCGGCCGCGTGAAATGTCATGGTGCCTATGCATCAGATGCCGGGCTCCGCGACGCCGTTGACAGGTGGAGATGCGGCGCAGGGCAACGAGACGCGACCGGCCGCGACGCTCACCGTCCTCAATGTCGCCTACCCTCTCGCACCCGTCGGCCCCGACGCTGTCGGCGGTGCCGAACAGGTTCTGTCGATGCTCGATCGGGCACTGGTTCAGGCCGGTCATCGATCTATCGTCATTGGCTGCCGAGGCTCCAGAACGAGCGGCACGCTTGTGGAAATACCGGCCGAAAACGGCGTACTCGACGAGGCGGCGAAGAGCCGCGCCCAACAGGCCCATCGCGACGCGATCGCGGCTGCCCGCGCCCGATGGCCCATCGACGTGGTTCATCTGCACGGCATTGATTTCGACGCTTATCTGCCCGACGATGGTCCGACCTTGGTGACCCTCCACCTGCCATTGGATTGGTATCCGGCCGCGGCATTGCGCCCGACGCGCGGTGACCTCTGGCTCCATGCGGTCTCGACCAGCCAGCAGAAAACCGCGCCATCAGGCGCCAGGCTGGCGGCGCCGATTCCAAACGGCGTTGACATCGAAGCACTGACCCTGCTGCAGCCGAAGCGCGACTTTGCCCTTGTTCTAAGCCGGGTTTGCCCGGAAAAGGGCGTCCACCTGGCGCTCGACGCAGCCAAACAGGCAGATGTGCCGCTGGTCATCGGCGGCAAGGTCTATCCCTATGAAACGCATACGCGGTACTTTCGCGATGAGGTCCAATCTCGCCTCGATGGCCGCCGCCGCTTCCTTGGCCCGCTCGGCTTCACCGCCAAGCGACGCATTCTCAACGCAGCGCGCTGTCTGGTCATTCCGAGCCTCGCAGCCGAGACCAGCTCGCTTGTGGCCATGGAGGCCCTCGCCTGCGGTACCCCGGTAGTCGCCTTTCCAAATGGTGCGCTTCCCGATGTCATAGAGCACGGCAGGACGGGCTTTCTCGTCGACACGGTCGATGAGATGGCCCAAGCCATTCTTGCGGCGTCCAGCTTGGATGCCGAGACATGCAGGGCCGAAGCGCGACGGCGGTTTTCGCTGGAACGGATGATCTCGTCTTACATGGACGCCTATCAGGCGCTGGCACAGCTTGGCAGTGGTCGCCGGCGCTTCGCCGCGGTGCCGTGAGTAAAGCTGTGCTGCGCAGCGAAATCATCGGTGACCTCGCACAATTCGACGCCTTGACGCCGCACTGGTGGAAACTGTGGCAGCAGAGTCCCTCGGCGACGCCGTTTCAATCTCCCGCCTGGCTGGTGCCATGGTGGCACGCATTCGCACCCGGTGAACTGGCGACGGTCGCGGTATGGCGCGGCGGCGATCTGGTCGGGCTGGCGCCGCTCTATCTTGAGCATGGGACCGCCGGTTCGAAGCTGCTTCCGGTCGGCATTTCGCTCAGCGACTACCTGGACATTCTGGCTGTCCCTGGGATCGAAGCCGAGGTCGTCGCCATTGTCGCCGAGTCGATCCTCTCGATCGGGTGGGTGCAATGGATCTTGTCGGACTTGCCGCAGGACAGCGTCGCCCTTGCGATGACGCATCCCGAGATGGATTGGCCGACCGCCCATGCCGCCTGCCCCGTGCTCGCCCTCGCCGGCGACGAAACGCTTGCAGGCTGCGTCCCCGCAAGACGCAGACGCCAGTTGCGTCGGGCGCGTCAAGCCGCATCAAGATGCGGCCGGATCGCGCTGTCGTCGGCGAGCGGCAGTCCGCAAACCTTCCTCGATCAATTGATCCGCCTGCACAATATGCGCTGGGCCGAACAAGGAGGCGGTGTGTTGGCCAACGCCGCCGTCGAGCAATTCCATCGGCTCTCACTTCCCGTGCTCGATGCTCACGGTCTGGTGCGATGCTGGCTGTTCGCGATCGATGGCGGGACCGTCGGCGCCTATTACGGATTTCACCACCGCGGCCGTGCCTATGCGTACCTCGGTGGCTTCGACCCTGCTTATGCCGAGGAGAGCCCAGGCGCGATCCTGATTGGCCACGCAATCGCGGAAGCGATCCGCGAAGATGCGCGCGAGTTCGATTTCCTGCGCGGCCAGGAGGCCTATAAATATGGCTGGGGCGCCGTCGACAGGTGGACGACGCGCAGGATCTGGACGCGGAGTTGATGCATGAGTGTAACCGCACCGAAAGCCGCCCAGCGCCCGACATCGGTCAGGCTGGCGGTTGAAGACTGCGTGGCTGATGGCATTTGCGCCGAAGGCGTTCTCGTCAGACTGGCGCTCCACCTGCCGCCCACAATTGGAGCGGCGGAATTGGCGGAGGTCGTGCTGAAGGTCCAGCCGGCGGATGCCGGCGACGCAGCAAGGCTGCGAAAGGTCGCCGGACTGCTGCGCTGCAAGCCAGACGTCTTCGCCATGTTGCAGGCAACGGGTGGCGCCGTTCGGCATGAGCGCGATGAGGATGAGACGAATGTCGCTGTCGTCAGGCGGCTGGCCTCCAGCTTCGATGCCGCGGCAGCGATTTCGGGAGCCGCGAGTGTCCAACTGGCATCCCTCGGCGATGAGGCAAGGCTCACAGCCACGACCAACGAAATCGTTGCATGGCTGGAATCGCGAGAATTCACCGGAAGGGAACGGAGCATCCTCGACATCGGTTGCGGCATCGGCCGTTTCGAGCGTGCGCTGTGCAAATCCTTCAAGCGGATGGTCGGCATCGACATATCGCCGCGGATGATCTCCATCGCCTCCGAGCAATGCGCCGCGCTCGGCAATGTCGAGTTGCGACAAACCTCCGGTCTCGATCTGTCCGAATTCGCCGATGCCAGTTTCGATTGCGTGCTGGCGGTGGACAGCTTTCCCTATCTGGTTCTGGCCGGCATGGCTGATCGGCATTTCGACGAAATTGCGCGCGTTCTGAAACGGCCGGGCTGGCTCGCCTTGCTGAACTATTCCTATCGCGGATCACTTCTCTCAGACCGCGATGACATCGGCCGTCTGGCGCAAGCTCATCAATTGCGGGTCCTCATCGACGGCGAGAAGCCGTTTCGGTCGTGGGATGGCGACGCCTTTCTGCTCGCTGGGTGAAGCGGAACATTACAGCGCGATGCCAGTTCGGACGTCGAACAACGGGCACCGACGAGTGTCCCCGATTCGAAGGAGGATATCATGGCATCCGGCGGTAAAAAACATTTCGGCCGCAGCAGCCAGGCAAGAGTGCCGACGCCGGCGCGGTGACCTCACCGGAGAAGGACGAGATCGAAGAAAACGCGGTCTTGTCGAATCGCGACAAGAAGCAGCATGGCCAGGAGCGCGGGCAGGACGGCAATCGGATCAAGTCCGATCAATATCCGGGTCACGCCGCTGACCGATTGCCTAAGGACTGAACGCTACCGCAGCGCGTCCATGGCCCGCGGCGACGAAGGAGCAGCAAGGAAATAAACCTGTGCAAGGGGCCGCTGGTGAGCTTCTTGGCGGTGGACACCGCCTTGTAATGCAAGGCGCTTACCACCACACTAGGATCAAGGGACCGCTATCAAGAGAATGTGATGTCTCGTTCGAGCGACGATACCGCGGATCCGCATGTCGAGATGGCTGTGGATCAGGAGATTGCTTCCCTGCTGGCCGCCATAGAGCAGGAAAAAATTCCAGATCGCCTGACCGAGCTGGCGATCGAATTGCAAAACGCGCTCGTCGAGAAACGTCGACGCGACGTGAAGAACTGACTATCTGCGGCCGTCGACCTCGACATCGAGCTGACCATCCGACAGCTGGTTTCGTCTTTCCATCAATGTCTGCAGCGAACTCTCCCCCAGGAATTCAAGGATGTTGGCGCGCGCACGGTTCAGGCGGCTTTTGACCGTCCCGACCGCGCAACCGCATATGTCGGCGGTTTCCTCGTAGCTCACTCCCAAAACGCCGATCAGCATCAGGACCTCGCGTTGGTGTTCAGGCAGCCTTTGAATGGCGCCGTGAACTTCCCTGCTCTGAACCGTCCATTCCTGGGTAGCTTCCGAAATTGGCCTCGAAGACGCGCAATCGAGCAGGCCGGGCGCCTCCCGGGCAGCGATCTTGACCCGGGTGTAATAAGTGTTGCGCATGATGGTGAAGAGCCACGACTTCATGCGCGTACCGGGTTCGAACTTGTCGATGTTGGCGAGACCCTTGGTCAGTGTCTCCTGCACGAGATCGTCGGCGTCGTCGGGGACGCGGCAGAAGGTGCGCGCGAATGCCCGCAGGGCAGGTATCAGGTCAACGATGGAAACTTCACTGGTTTCCTGGTCGGCCAAAAGGCAGCCTCCGGATGACAATGGTCCAGCTCCCAGAAGAAAGAGTGTGTGAACGCAGCCCCAGCTAAATGCATGGAAGTTTGGTTCGTTCCTCGTGCTGGAGACAACTCTTCATAAATTCTGCGCAGGCGGAGATATCTGTCATCCGATCGGCGCGCACCATCGCCGCAGCAGTCACGGCTCCTCCGACAGCGGTGTCTCCAGCGTCCATTTTTTACGGGAACAAAGCCGCTCACCGGCAGTTTGATGGCTTGACCACTTCAACCTTCCGGTATCGATCGAGGACCTGTCATGGCCAAATCCGCTCGCCCCTCCGCTCGCCAATCGGCAAGTGGACTGGATCAGAATAGCGCGCGCGGAAATGGCGGCGAGTTGCACCAGATCGCGGGGGACGAAACGCCTGCCCTTACGACGGCGCTCGGAACGCCTGTCTCCGACGACCAAAACACATTGCGGATCGGTGAGCGCGGACCGTCGCTGATCGAGGACTTTCACTTTCGCGAGAAGATTTTCCACTTCGACCACGAACGCATCCCGGAAAGGGTCGTTCATGCCCGCGGCTACGGTGCGCATGGTTTTTTCGAGACCTACGAGTCACTTGCCAAATACACACGTGCCGACATTTTCCAGCGAGTTGGTGAAAAGACGCCGGCATTCGTTCGTTTCTCGACGGTTGCCGGCAACAAGGGCTCGTTCGATCTCGCCCGCGACGTGCGCGGCTTCGCGGTCAAGCTCTACACCAAGGAAGGCAATTGGGACCTGGTCGGCAACAACATCCCGGTCTTCTTCATCCAGGACGCCATCAAGTTTCCCGATCTGATCCACGCCGCCAAACAGGAGCCCGACCGCGCCTTTCCGCAGGCACAGACGGCGCACGACAATTTCTGGGACTTCATCAGCCTGATGCCGGAATCGATGCACATGGTGATGTGGATCATGTCGGATCGCGCGATCCCGCGTTCCTTCCGCTTCATGCAAGGCTTTGGTGTGCACACGTTCCGCCTGGTCAACGCGAAGGACGAATCCACCTTCGTCAAGTTCATCTGGAAACCCAAGCTCGGCATGCAATCGGTGGTCTGGAACGAGGCGGTCAAGATCAACGGCGCCGATCCCGACTTTCATCGCCGCGATCTGTGGGACGCCATACAGGCCGGCAATTTCCCGGAATGGGAGTTGACGATGCAACTGTTCGATCAGGCGTTTGCCGACAGTTTCGACTTCGATATCCTGGATGCAACGAAGATCATTCCCGAAGAGGTCCTCGAACCAATTCCGGTCGGTCGGCTGGTGCTCGACCGGATGCCGGATAATTTCTTCGCCGAGACCGAGCAGGTGGCGTTCATGACGCAGAATGTGCCGCCCGGAATCGATTTTTCCAACGATCCGCTTCTGCAAGGCCGCAACTTCTCTTATCTCGATACCCAATTGAAACGGCTGGGCAGCCCGAACTTTACCCATCTGCCGATCAACGCGCCGAAATGCCCGTTCGCCCATTTTCAACAGGACGGGCACATGGCCATGCGCAACCCGGCCGGTCGCGCCAATTATGAGCCGAACTCATGGGGACTGGGACCGCGCGAGGATCCGCAGCGTGGCTTCCGTTCTTTCGCCGACGCCGAAGAAGGGCAGAAAGTACGTCTGCGCGCGGAGAGCTTCGCCGATCACTACAGCCAGGCCCGGCAATTCTTCAACAGCCAGACACCACCGGAGCAGCGTCACATCGCGATGGCGCTGACCTTTGAACTGAGCAAGGTCCAGGCACCGGCGATCCGCGAGCGGATGGTTTCGCATTTGTTGAACATCGATGAAACGCTGGCGACCACCGTAGCCGACAAGCTCGGCATCCGTGACATGCCCGAACCTGCCGAAGCCGCCGTTCCGCCGCGCGACGACTTGCCGCCGTCGCCGGCGCTCAGCATCATCCAAAACGGGCCCGACAGTTTCGAAGGCCGCAAAGTCGGTGTCATGCTCAGCGATGGAGCCGATATCGCGCTGTTCGAGGAACTTCGTTCCGCCATCGAAGCGGAAGGCGCGGTGATGGAGGTGATTGCGCCCAAGGTGGGCGGCGTCGAAGCCGCCGACGGTACTCACATCGAGGCAAGGCACATGATCGACGGCGGTCCATCCGTATTGTTCGACGCGGTGGTGCTGCTCCTCTCCGAGGCGGGCGCCGAGCTGCTGGTCAAGGAGGCCGCTGCGAAGGATTTCGTGTCTGATGCGTTTGCGCACTGCAAGTTCATCGGCTTCACCACAGGGGCCGAGCCGCTCCTGATCAAAGCAGGCGTCGCTCCCGATGCCGATGAGGGGTTGACGCGGCTGGATTCGGCGGCTTCGGTAACTGCGTTTGTGCAGTCATGCCGCAAACTGCGGCTCTGGGCGCGGGAGGCGGCTGTCAAGCTTTGATGCGATGGCGCCAGCTGTTTCGTTAGCGTGTGCGCGGGCCTTGGTTGCCGCCAAACCAGCCGGCACCGCGATCTACGAGCGGCCTTCCTTGCTGGACGCTTGTTGCCGCTGCTTTTCCAGGATCTCGTCGGTCCCGACCAGCTTCTTTGCTCCGCCTGAAATGGTCGTGGACACCACCGAGGGTGGATCGCTCGCCGGAAAGGAATCCTCCAACCCCGCCTGCAGTTGGTCCTCGAGCGTCTGTGGTTCTTCGGAACGGCCGGGCGTTCTGCGCGTGTCTATCTTCTCAAGTGCCTGTTTCTTTTTTGGCGAATCGTTGGCGTTCCGGACCAGGGCGTAAAGCTGCTCGATCGCGAATTCCTTGATCGATTCGAAATCGGCCCGATCGTCCTTTGCTGCCTCGATTTGATCAACCATGGCTTTCTCGAAGCGGTCGAGGCTGTCGGCTCCGCAGGCATGGGAAAGGCGCAACAAGGCCTCGTTCAGCATCAACGGAGCGAAATGTGCTGAAGCTTCAAGCCTGAGTTGCCTTAAACGATCCGGAGTGGCGGCCTGCAACTTTGACATGGACAACCTCATTTCTCCCACAAACGTCTCAACGACATTTGACCGCCGATGTTCCACCATGCCTGAACATCCTTCCCACCCGGCGAGCTACAGGAACCAGCTTGCTACCAACCCCGCCGACGCCGCAAGAATCGCCAGGATCGTCACCCCACCCAGGATGTTCGTGCTTGTGCTGTTGACCTTGTCACCCATGATCTTGCGGTTGTTGGTCATGATGAGAAGGAGAAGCAGCAGCGGCGGCGTTGAAAATCCTTGCACGATGCCGGACCAGACCAGAGCTTTCATCGGGTTGAAGCCGAAGAAATTGAGGCCCACCGCCACCAGCGTTATGACCCCGATCACGATGTAGAATTTGGGAGCCTGCCGGGGTTTGGCATGCAAGCTATTCTTCCATCCCATCGCCTGAGCGAAATCGAAAGCGGCGCCAGCGGTCATGATCGGCACGGCCAGAAAGCCGACGCCAATTATACCGGCCGCAAAGAGAATGCCGGCAGCGTCGCCGGCAAGCGGCCGCAGCGCTTCGGCCGCCTGTGCCGCTGTCTCGATCTGCGTCTGCCCGGCCTTGTAGAGCGTCGACCCTGTCGAAAGGATGATGAAATACATGATCAGATTGGAAAACGTCATGCCGATTAGGATATCGCGGCGGGATCGGCGCAGCTCGCCCTCGGTGGCGCCTTTGCGCTCTTCGAGGCTCGTTCGACCCTTGGCGATCTCCTCCTCCACCTCCTGATTGGACTGCCACGTGTAAAGGTATGCGGAGAGCGTGGTCCCGACGATGGCGACGAGGATGGACAGGTATTCGCGGCTGAACTCGATTTTTGGCAATAGCGTGCCACGCAGAACGGAGGCGGCATCCGGTTTGGCAAGCACCGCGGAGACCACATAGGCAAGCAGAGCCAGAGCCAGCCACCGGAACACATTTCGGATCAATTTATACGATCCGAACACCTGCAGGGCAAAAATGACGACCGCAACGACAATGACGACCAAGGGAGCAGGCAGAGGAACGAACAGCACGATGGCCGCCGACATGGCGCCAAGGTCGGCGGCTGCCTCGATCGTGTTGCCAATCAGTACGCCCACCAGCACAGACCATAGCAGCCAACGCGGATAGAAGTCCGATATGACCTTGAAGAGCCCGCGACCCGAAACCTGGCCAAGTTTGGATGAAAGGTAGACGACGAGATACATCATCGGCAGCGTGACAGGTGCCGTCCACAGCAGGTCGGGGCCGAACCGGGCTCCGGCGCTCGCGTAGGTACCGATGGCCGAGCAGTCGTCATCGGCCGCGCCGGTGATCAAACCAAGCCCGAGAGCCCGAACGACGCCACCTTTTTTTTGCTCGCTTGCCCTTTGGCCCTCTTCAGGTGGCTTGTTCATTGAAGCGCGTCTTTACCGGGGCCACGCAAGAAATCATGACGAACATTCCAATCGGATGCCGATGAAGCAGCCGTTTCAAGCTGCATTGAGATCAAGTTCGAACCTCTGGTCAGGCTTTTTGTTCCTGGACACAGTCCCGGCCCGCGACGGCGTTTCATCCCATGCGGGTTCTTTCGGCGGAGCCGAACATCCAAGCGAATGCTCCGTCCCCTGAAGAAGAGAATGCTTGTCTCGAAGCCTGTCATTCAGGCGACGTGGCACAAAATTATTCTTTGAAGGAATCCAGCGGCGCCAAAGTCGAGTGTGCGGCCCGGCCGTTCATCCGCTTCGTCAGCGGCTCGTACCGCCGCCGATCACCATGCGCACGCCGAGGCCGATGATGAGACAGCCGGCGAGCCGCTGCTGCCAAAGCCTTGCGCGGGGGTGCCGCATGACCCATGCGCCGGCCGCGCCCGATGCCAAGGCGTAGGCTCCCAGCACCAGCACACCGGTTATCTTCTGTGTTGCGCCAAGCAGCACCAGCTGCAAGGTGACGGAGCCCCCATGCGGATCGACAAATTGCGGCAAGAACGCAACCATGAACATCAAAGGCCAGGGATTGCTCAGATTGGCGATCATTCCTTCCCGGGCGGCGGCGAGCGGCCGCAGCGCCTTGATGTCACCCGCGGGAATGGTTGCCGAGGCTGAAAACAGCAGCCGGATACCCAGCCACACAATGTAGGCCGCCCCGGCCCATCGAAGCAGATTGAACGCCAGCGGCGAGGCGTGGACAAGCGAGGACAGGCCAAATGCAATCAGCGGAAGCTGCACCAGTCCGGCGCCCAGCGTCATGCCGAGTACCGTGAACAGCGCCACGCCGCGCCCCTGTCCGATGCCGCGTGCCATCACCAGCATGCTGTCGGGGCCTGGCGGCATCTGCATCAGAATGACGGTTCCGACAAAAGCTATCCACAATGAGGGATCGATGGGACATCTCCGCTCGCGTTGCCGATGACATCAAAGCGGCCAGCCGTCCTCCGGGTTCCGCGGCAAACGAAAATGTCCCATCGCGAAGAACCAGGCAGAACCGTCAGATGGAACGCGGTGCCAGTCCCGGAAGTTGAAAAGCCGAAGCCGTTCCTAAACCGGTTTTGGAGGCCTGACCCGTGCATGAACCGATAAACGCCTTCCCGCTCCCGCTGGACACTCCTCCGATGGAGGCCAGGCTTGCCGATGAAATCCCCAAGGACGGGAACCGCTGGCAGTACGAGCCCAAATGGGACGGATTTCGCTGCCTGGCTTTCAAGAGCGACAACGCCGTTGACCTGCGCGCCAAATCCGGCAAGCCGCTCGGCCGCTATTTTCCAGAAATCACGGAGATTTTGCGTGACCTCAAGCGCGGGCACTTCGTCATCGACGGCGAGATTGTCATTGAGGTTGACGGTGAGCTTTCCTTCGAAGCGCTGCAGATGCGCCTTCACCCAGCACAAAGCAGAATCCGCAAACTGAGTTCGCAGACGCCTGCCAGTCTGATCCTCTTCGACATGCTTGCCAGGCCGGGCGGCGAGGTCATCACGGGCAAGCCACTTGTGGAAAGGCGGCGAGCGATCGAGGACTTCGTGACCTCCTCGAACAGTCCAGATCTTCGCCTGTCGAAGTGCGCTTATGATGCAGCCACGGCGGCTCGATGGCTAAACGGCGCTGGCCATGCATCGACCGACGGCATCGTGGCCAAAGTGCTCGATGAGCATTATCTGTGCGGCGAACGTGCGATGGTGAAGGTAAAGCCGAGGCGCACCGCCGATTGCGTTGTCGGCGGTTTCCGCTATCTCGCGGACAGTCGTGAGGTCGGCTCGCTGCTCCTCGGCCTCTACAATGACGACGGCAAGCTCGATCACGTCGGCTTCACGTCGACCATCGCCAGGACCGACAGAGGAGCGCTCACGCGCCGGCTGGAAGGGCTGCGGTCAGAGCCCGGATTCACCGGCAAGGCGCCCGGCGGCCCGAGCCGCTGGAGCACGGAGCGCAGCGGACAATGGGAACCCTTGGAACCTGAACTGGTGGTGGAGGTCCGCTTCGACCACGTTACCGGCAATCGGTTTCGCCACGGCACCAAACTGCTGCGCTGGCGCCCCGACAAGGCGCCACGGCAATGCACGTTCGAGCAGATCGAATAGACCGCTCCGGGGAGATCGCTTCCAGAAACCTGTCACGATTTATTGTGACGAAGGAACCAACTCGGGATTCACCGGTTCGGACACCATCCGCCGGAGCTACCCTGACATGCCAAATGCAGCAGAAATTCTCATCGATACGCTCGTCGCCTGGGACGTGGAGGTGGTGTTCGGCTTGCCGGGAGACGGCATAAACGGCGTCATGGAAGCGTTGCGGCGCGGCGCGACAAGATTGCCTTCGTTCAGGTCCGGCATGAAGAATCGGCTGCCTTCATGGCATGTGCGTATGCCAAGTGGACAGGTAAGCTGGGCGTGTGCCTTGCGACGTCCGGTCCCGGCGGAACACATCTTCTGACCGGCCTCTATGACGCCAAGCTCGACCAGGCTCCGGTGCTGGCGATTACGGGCATGCAGTTCCACGATCTGATCGAGACGTTCACGCAACAGGATGTCGATCTGACGCGCGTGTTCAATGATGTCTCCGTTTATAACGCCCATGTTGCCGATGCCGCGCATATGGAAAACGTCGCCAGCCTTGCCTGCCGAACCGCGCTGGCGCGCAAGGGCGTCGCACATCTTTCGATTGCCAGCGACATCCAGGAGCAGGAGCGCGATCCGTCGAAGCGCTCCAAGCGCAATCGCCCGGCGCACACGCCGCAGGATATGTTCGCCGCTCACAGCGTACCGCTGGACGTTGAGCTCGACAAAGCCGCCGACATTCTCAATGACGCTTCGCGGGTTGCGATCCTGGCCGGACGCGGCGCCATCGGCGCGGCCGCCGAACTCGAACACACGGCGCGCCTGCTGCAGGCGCCTGTCGCGAAGGCCTTGCTGGGCAAGGCGGTGCTGCCGGACGACCATCCCTACACCACCGGCGGGATCGGCATTCTTGGAACCCTGGCTTCGCAAGAGGCGATGGAGAGCTGTGACGCGGTGCTGATTGTCGGTTCGACCTTTCCCTATATCGAATACTACCCGCAGCCCGGGCAGGCCCGTGGCGTCCAGATCGACTGCGATGCGCAGCGGATCGGCTTGCGCTTTCCAGTCGAAGCCGGCCTTGTCGGCGACGCGGCCGAGACATTGCGCGCGCTCAACCAACGTCTGACGCAGAAGCCCTCCGATGAGTTCCTGCACCGTTCCCAAGAGACCATGAGAAAATGGCGCGAGATGATGCGGCAGTCGGAAGACATGCAGGCGCAACCCTTGAAGCCACAGGCGATTGCCCGGGCGTTCGGACAACGGTTGGCCGACGACACGGTGCTGGCCACGGATTCCGGTCAGAACACGGAACTGGCCGCCCGCCATGTCGATCTTCGCAGCGGCCAGGCATTTGGGGTGTCCGGATCGCTGGCGTCGATGGCTTGCGGTCTCGCCTACGCCATCGCTGCCGGCATAGCATTCCCCGGTCGCCCGATTGCCGCCATCGTCGGCGATGGCGGCTTTGCCATGCAGCTCGGCGAATTCTCGACGGCGGTGCGCTACAAGATCCCGCTGAAGGTTCTGGTGATCAAGAACAACATGCTCAATCAGATCGCCTGGGAGCAGATGATGTTTCTGGGGAATCCGCAATTCGGCTGCGAATTGCAGCCGATCGATTTTGCCATGGCGGCGGAAGCAATGGGCGCCAAGGGTTTTCGCATCGAGCGGACCGATCAGATCGAGACGGTTCTCGACCAGGCTTTCGCCACGGAAGGCCCTGTCGTGATCGAAGCGCTGGTCGATGCCTATGAGCCGCTGATGCCGCCCAAAATGCCGGCAGACTATGCCAAGAACTTCCGCCAGGCCCTGCCGCGAACACCGGGACACGAACGCATAGAAGAAAATATCGCCCGGGAGCCGGCGAAATCGATGATGGACGCCTAGAGGCGGCGCAAGGAGGTGGGAACAGCGCGCCTCCTTGGCTTCATTCTGGATCTTTCCAGATGAACCGGTGCTCTTCCGGGTGACGGATGCGGATCATGAGCTTCGACGCGCTTTTTTCGACCTCCATCTGCTACGGTAACGGCGCTCCGCAGGCCGGTTGGACTCTGGCGCTCCCCATCACATTGCCACTGGCGGCAATCCTTTTGCTGTATGTTGCCGGCGCCAACCGACTGTGGCGACGGAGCGGACGCGGACGTCGCTTGCGATCACGGCAGGCCTTCCAGTTTGCTGCCGGCTGGGCCGTCCTGGCGTTCGCCCTTGTAAGCCCGATCCATGCGTTGGGCGAACATGTGTTTGCGGCGCACATGATCGAGCATGAATTGCTGATGGTGGTCGCAGCGCCTCTGCTGGTTACCTCCCGCCCGACAGCGGCGATGATGTGGGCACTGCCGGTACAACTGCGCCAGATATTCGGAGCGGCCGGACATGCAAATACGCTTCGGGCGATCTGGGCGTTCATCAGCCGCCCTGTGGTCGCGACCGTCCTGCACGGAGCCGCGATATGGATTTGGCATCTCCCGGCGCTGTTCGAGGCTGCCCTCCAGCAGGGTTTCCTGCACTATGCCCAGCACGCGAGCTTCCTCGGCACCGGGCTTTTGTTCTGGTGGGTGCTGCTGCCTCGCCCTGGCCGCGAGCACGCTCGCGGCAATGCGGTGATGCATCTCTTCTTCACCTCGCTCCACACCGGGCTGCTCGGGGCTTTGCTCGTTGTCTCGCCAAAGCTGTGGTATCCGGCCAACGCCGTCGGCTCGGATCTGTGGGGGCTCAGCCCGCTCGAGGACCAGCAACTTGCAGGCTTGATCATGTGGATTCCCGCTGGCCTGATCTATGGCGGAGCCGCACTGCTCTTGGTCGCTTTCTGGATTCAAACGAGCAGTCGGCGGCATCAGGCTCCCCAGGAGTTGCGCATCGTCTAACCCGCACCGCTTCACGTCGGTTTTCGCCGGGGCGGTGTTGCCAAGCATCCTTTTTCAGTCAGCTGCGTTATGGCCTTGGCAACGATGGTGGATCCTTCATGGCGAGGTGCATGAGTCCGTTGGCCGGCTCTCGCAGGCGGACACGACCGCGAATGTCGCTTGCCTTTACATGTCCAACGCAAATCCTGACTGACATTGTTCCGGGAAAGGCCGCGCAACAGCGTTTGAGGTGGGTCAGCGCAGCGCCGATGTTGGTATTGGCAGGATGCGGCGATCGGCAGTCGGCCCTCCATGCACACGGTGCGAACGCCCGGAGAATCCTTGATCTGATCTGGTCTTTCAGCGCAGTCGCGGTGGCCACGTGGCTGCTTGTCATGCTGGTCTTGGCGGCAGCGCTTTTGCATCGCCGCCTGTCCGAGACAACGCGCTCGCCGCTCGAGATCGATTCACATCAGGAGCGCCGATTTACCCGCGCTGTCGGCAGCGCCATTGCGTTGACCGTTCTGGTGCTCGTCATGATGACGATAGCGAGTTTTTTCGCCGGCAAATCCATTGCTTCGCTGAGCGGAACGGAAACGCTTGCCGTGCGGATCACGGGGCACCAATGGTGGTGGGAGGTCCGGTATGCCGGTAATGATCCCTCGCAATCGATCGTCACGGCAAATGAAATCCATGTCCCGGTTGGCGAACCGGTCAAGGTCGAACTCGATTCGCTCGATGTCATTCATAGCTTCTGGGTGCCGAACCTTGCCGGTAAGCGCGATCTCATTCCGGGCCGGCTAAGCCAGCTTACCCTCATCGCCGATAAGCCCGGCATCTATCGTGGCCAGTGTGCCGAATTCTGCGGCTATCAGCACGCCCATATGGCCATCACCGTCATCGCGGAAAGCCGCGAAGCGTTCGAAGCATGGCAATCCAGGCAAAACGCCGTCGCATCGGCGCCTGGCGGCGAGGAAGAACGCCGCGGCCAACAGGCATTTCTTTCCACCGGCTGTGCGCTCTGCCATACGATAAGAGGCACGCCTGCCAGCGGAACGGTCGGACCTGATCTTACCCATCTCGCCAGCCGACGTGCACTGGCCGCGGATACGCTGGCCATGACCCCTGGCGCACTCGCCGCCTGGATTGCCGATCCACAGTCGATAAAGCCTGGCGCCAAGATGCCGCGCATTGCCCTTAGCGCCGACGATCTCAACGCGGTCGTCACCTATCTCGGAAGCCTCGAATGAGCGGCATTGCGGGAAAGCCGGCCGAGCATACCGAGCAGGGCTTGAAAGGCATCCGTGACACCGGCCTCGAAGAGGTGAGACTGCGCGCTTTTCTGGCGCATGCCTGGCGAACGCCGAAAGGCTTCTACGGCTGGCTGGTCACGGTCGATCACAAGCTGATCGGACGGCGCTATATCGTGACGGCTTTCCTGTTTCTCATCCTTGCGGGTCTATCAGCGCTCGCCATGCGTTTCCAGCTTGCCCAGCCTGAGGCCGGCCACATCGGCCCCGATCTCTACAACCAGCTGTTCACCATGCATGGCACGACGATGATGTTTCTGTTCGCCGTGCCGGTGATGGAAGCTTTCGCCATTTACCTGGTGCCGCTGTTGATCGGCACTCGCAATGTCGCCTTTCCGCGGCTCAATGCATTCAGCTACTGGGTCTATCTTTCCGGCGGGCTGATGATCTGGATCGCCTTTGCCTTCGAAACCGGTGCGGATGCCGGCTGGTTTTCCTACGTACCGCTCGCCGGACCCGAATATGGCATCGGCAAGCGCCCCGATTTTTGGGCGCAGATGGTGACCTACACTGAAGTGTCCGCGCTCGCGGTAGCGGTCGAGATCATCGCGACAGTGTTCAAACAACGTGCTCCCGGCATGTCGCTCGACCGCATCCCGCTCTATGTCTGGTCCGTCCTCGTTACGGCTTTCGTCATCCTGTTCGCCATGCCGGCCGTGATGGTCTCGAGTACAATGCTGATCCTGGACCGCCTGGTCGGCACGAAATTTTTCGATCCCGCAGCAGGCGGCGATGCACTGCTGTGGCAGCATCTGTTCTGGTTCTTCGGCCATCCCGAGGTCTACATAATCTTCATTCCGGCGACCGGCTTCGTCTCCGCGATCCTGCCGACCTTCGTTCGCCGCCCGATCTTCGGCTATCTCGGCATCGTCCTGTCGTTGATCTCGATCGGTTTTCTTTCCTTCGGCCTGTGGGTGCACCACATGTTCGCTACCGGCCTGCCGCAGCTCGGCGAAAGCTTCTTTACCGCTTCCTCGATGATGATCGCCATTCCGAGCGGCATTCAGATCTTCTGCTGGATTGCGACGATCTGGGGCGGCCGGCCGATCTTCGCCACGCCCATGCTTTTCGTGCTCGGCTTCATCTTCACCTTTGTGATCGGCGGCCTGACCGGGGTCATGGTCGCCTCGGTGCCGCTCGACCTGCAGGTGCACGACACCTATTTCGTGGTTGCCCATTTCCACTATGTGCTGGTCGGGGGCGCCGTCTTCCCCCTGCTCGGCGCCGTTTATTACTGGTTTCCCAAGATCACCGGACGCATGCTGTCGGAGAGGCTCGGCCGCTGGAATTTCTGGCTCGTCTTCCTCGGGTTCAATCTCACCTTCTTCCCCATGCATATTCTCGGTCTGCAAGGCATGCCGCGCCGCGTTTATACGTATCCGCCGGCGAGCGGCTGGGGCGAGATGAACCTCCTCATCAGCCTCTCTTCACTGGTGGTGTTCGCCGGCTTTGCGCTTTTCTTCCTGAACCTCCTGCTCAGCCTTCGCAACGGCCGCATTGCCGGAGACAATCCCTGGGGCGCGAGCACGCTCGAATGGGCGACGACGTCGCCGCCGCCCTCCTACGATTTTTCGCGGCTGCCCGTGGTAACTCACCGCGAACCGCTTTGGGCCGAGCCCGATACGCTTCCCGTGGTCGAGGGTCTGCGTGTCGACGCACGCGAGGTGCTCGCCGGCACGGTCGCCGATGCGGTGCCGCAACTAAGGGTGCCATCGGCTGACAACTCGATCTGGCCGCTGCTGTCGGCCATTGCGGTGGGCGGCGCATTTCTCGGTTCGATATACACGCCATGGGCGGTGGTCTGGGGAGCGATCCCGGTTTCGATCGGCTTCATCTGTTGGTTCTGGCCGAAAGGCGAGCCGGAGGACGAGGAATGAGGCACCGTCCCGTCGCCGACATCAGCCACCTGCCCACATATGATTTCGGGTCGGCGAGCCCGATGTGGTGGGGAACCCTTGCCTTCATTGCTCTCGAGGCAACAGGTTTTGCCTTGGCGATAGGCACCTACTTCTATCTGGCTGTGCTGGCCCGGCATTGGCCCATCGGAGCCCCGGCGCCAGATTTGCTGCCGGGCACGGCAGCGTTGATTATTCTGGTTGCGAGCGTCGTGCCCAACCACCTGATCGAGTTTTGGGCGCGTCGCCAGGACCTCGCGAAAGTTCGCCTTGGCATGGTCGTCATGTCGATCGTCGGGATTCTTCCGCTGATCGTTCGCATCTGGGAATTTCCGGCTCTGCGGATTTCCTGGGATCAGAACGCTTACGGATCGATCGTGTGGTTCCTGCTTGGACTGCATACGACGCATCTTCTTACCGATGTCGGCGACACGATCGTCCTGGCGGTTCTCATGTTCACGCAAAAAGGCAAGGCGGGCCGCCGCTTCAGCGACGTCTCGGACAATGCGTTCTACTGGGACTTCGTCGTCGTCTCATGGGTCGTGCTCTATCTTGTTATTTATTGGGCTCCGAGGATGTGAGATGCAGGCGATCCGTACCGGCGTTTCCTGGGCAGGCCTGGTCAGCGGGCCAGTTGCGTGGGCAATAGCCCTGCAGCTCGATTACTCCATTGCGTCCTGGCAGTGCCATGCCGGCTTTCGTCCCACTGCCTTGTTCTCATTGATAGGCGCCGCTGTCGCCCTGGCAGGCACGCTGCTGTCGTGGCACGCCGTTCATGACCGCGGACATGGTACGATCCCGCCCCGGAGGGCGCGCACGCGTGCGTTCCTTGCCAGGACTTCGGTGGGCGTCGGGGCGCTGTTCACGCTCATCTTGCTGGCGCAAGTGGTGGCAGGGCTGATCTTCAGCGGGTGCGAACTGTGACGACGCCAAAGACGCGGAGATTGGCCATCCACCGCCGGTACGCGCTTTGGCCTGCCACGGGCATTCCATTCCCACCCGTCATTTCTCGGGCGGTCGTACTCGTCTTGTCGTCGTTGGCGCTTTGCACCGAGCTGCGGGCGAGCGAAATCCAGAGGGGTGAATATCTCACGCGAGCGGCCGACTGCATCGGCTGCCACACGTCCAATCCGAGCCGCCCCTTCGCTGGAGGCTATCGCGTGCCGACACCGTTCGGCGATGTATACTCGACCAACATCACACCAGATCTCGAAACGGGCATCGGACGCTATTCCGCGGACGAGTTCGTGCGAGCCGTCAAGAAAGGTATCAGGCGCGACGGAGCCGATCTCTACCCCGCCATGCCCTATGACAGCTTCGCCGCAATGAGCCGCGAGGACGTGCTTGCAATTCGGGCCTATCTCCTTGCGCAGCCGCCGATTTCCCAGCCGCGGCCGCGAAACATTCTGCCTTTTCCATTCAACCAGCGCTGGACGGTTGCGCTGTGGAAGCTCGCGAATCTCCAAACCGGCAGTTTCACGCCTGATCGGAGCCGGACCGCCGCATGGAACAGGGGAGCCTACCTTGTCGAGGTGCTCGGCCACTGCGGTGCCTGCCACACGCCAAGGAATGCGACGTTCGGCATGGATGAAGACCACAAGCTTGCCGGCGGCACCGCCGGCATCTGGCACGCCTTCAACATCACCAGCGACAAGATCGCAGGCGTCGGCGGCTGGAGCAACGAAGAGCTGTCTCGATTTCTCAAAACCGGCGCCGTGCCCGGGAAGGCCTACGCGGGCGGGCCGATGGCGGAAACGGTCATGAACAGCCTGCAGCATCTTTCCGACGACGACATCCAGGCTATTGTCGCCTATCTCAGGGACGTGCCCACCCAACCGGGAGACGAGAAGCAGCCGCGTTTCTCATGGGGTAACGCGGCCGCCGCCGCGGCCGACGGCGATGCTGGAACCGAGGGGATGACGCAAGGCAGCGGGACCGCAACCGGCGATGATCTCTATCGATCGCTCTGTTCGACGTGCCATGGGGCGAACGGAGGCGGATCGCCCGACGGATACTATCCGTCCTTGACCCGCAACAGCACCCCCGGCGCGGCCACGCCCGAGGATGTCGTCATGACCATCCTTGAAGGCGTCAAAGCTGGTGACGTGGCCGGGCGTCAATCGATGGCGGCCTTCGGCGGCTGGCTGGACGATGGCCAGGTGGCAGCTCTTGCAAATTACGTCACCGCGCGGTTCGGAAATCCCGACCTCAGCGTCACCGCGGCCGATGTACGCCAGATGCGAGCAGGAACGACAACCAGCCAGACAATCATGATTCTGGCGGCTCAATCACTTGTAGCGGGCGCCGCCGTGTTGATGCTTGGCCTGCTGCTTTTGCTGGCAAGACGCCTGCGCCGTGGGGCGACTTCAGCGCGCCTCATGTTCGCGCATAGAGATAGGCGGTAATGTCGCGCGCCTCTTGAAGCGACAGATTTGTATTGGGCATGGCCGCCTTCGGGTCTACATCCCGCGCCCTGCTGATCCAGCGCATCATCGCATCCGGGGTGGCTCGCGACGCCCCGATATATCCTCTTTCGACGACGCCTTGCAGGGACGGACCGACGGTGCCATGGGCGCCGGGTACCCCCGGGATTTCGTGACATCCGCCACAGCCGTGGCGGATCATTGCCGGGACGGCCCGGTCAGGGTCGCCACCGATGGCCTGTGCAATGGTGGTTTCCCGGAGATTGTCGCCGCGGACCAAGTTGACGGCGCAAACTACCGGAATAATGACGATTGCCGCGGATACGCCTGCCACCCAGGGCAGCGCGGATGGCATCAGCCTGACGGGTTGTCGGCTCATCCGCGCATGCCATCGCAGTCGCAAAACGCGGCCCGATCGCAGCCCCAGGGAAAGGAGCAATGTCCGGCAGCGCTCCGAGGCACCAATCTATTTGTTGCAGTTCTGCACATTCGACGTTGTCGTGCCGGAGGCGGTGTTTGTGTCGGTATCATTGCCCGCGGCGTCCTTGCAGCGGTCGCTCATGCCGTTCGGGGTGGTTGTCGAATTTGTTGCGTTCGGGTCAACGGGGGTTGTCGAAGTACCGGAACCGGAACCGGCGGTACCATTGGCATCATTCGTGGTTCCGGGCGTCGTGCCCGAACCGCTGTTGGAGCTTGAACCGTTCGACTGCGCCATTGCCGATGTGGCCAATGTGAGCGCGAGCACAGCGGTGGAGAGAAGTTTGACAATCATGGTGGATCTCCTGGTTGTGTACCGCCACCAAACCAATCCTTTGCTGATAGTTCCCGGCGAAATCGTGTTCAGCGAAATTCCTGTGAAACGGTTTCAGGCTAACGCAGACTGTTAGCCGCGCGACGGCAGTCGGTATAAGCGCCGCTTGTTGCGCCGTCCGGCCGCGGAAGCAGCGCCAGCCGCATATCCTCGCCAAACACATCGTCGCTCACTGGTGGCCGCTGCAAGCGCCTCAAACGCCCGATCATCCCTGGATCGTGCAGGAAACAGCTCAATCATCGCAACGAAAATCACACCAACGGGCCGAACACGAATGTAGCAAGCAGAACAAGGAAAATCACAGCGATAACTGCGACCGCCCACATGACAATCCTTCTTGTCCCCCGTTGCTCTTGCTTGCGAGAGATATCTTCTGACACAGTACGAAATCCTTGCTGCAAAATTCAACTGACGATAAGGCTCGGCGCCTGCATGGCCCGGACCTGCCGAATTGGCACCCGGGCCGCGTCTTGGAGTTGGCCGCAGCCGGGGCTCACACGCCTACCAGCCCTGCCGACCGTACCAGTCATCGATATCGCGCCGCACACGGTCCTTTTCGAGGCCGTAACGCTCCTGGATCTTGCCTTCGAGTTGATCGCGCTTGCCGGCGATGCGGTCAAGGTCATCATCCGTGAGTTTACCCCACTGCTCCTTGACCTTGCCTTTCACCTGTTTCCAGTTTCCTTCCACGCGGTTCCAGTCCATGACACCGTTCTCCTTCGGTTTGAAAACGTCTAACCTCGGAGAGCAAACGCAAATCAACGACGGATGTTCCTGGAACTCGACAGCAAGGCGCTTGTCTTGCTCTCACAGGCCGCGATCCATTCCTTTACGCTCAGTCTGCGTCATCAATTGAGGTCGAGCGGAATTCGGGTGGTGGAGATGGCTCCGCCAATTGTCGATACCGGTCTCGTTGGCAGCACCCGCAGCGGAGGAACAGCCAACCGTATGATGGTCAGTCCGGACGAATTCGCCACCGAGGCGCTGCGCATTCGAAGCGGACAAGGACGAGGTGCTTGTCGGTATTTTGGCCCATACGCGCCGGATGGGCGAAGCTTTGTTCGAGCGGATGAACAATCACTCCTGAGCCATTATGGGATCGCCGTCGCGGTTGCGGCAATCCGCTGGTTTCCGTGCGTCCCTCGAGGTTTTGTCAGCTATGTCCCCGGGGTCGGAACACAGACTGGATGGTAGGCCCGGAAGGTCAACGTTTCTACAGAATCAACTCGTTGTGGCTGATCCCACTCCTGCAAGGCGGGCAAATCATGGACTGGAGCGGCGGCCTCATTCTGTAAAATCCGGGCGTTGGCAGCTTTGCCAGCTAAGCAGCGACGCCACCTAAATAGGCGCTGATAACCGCTTCATTGCTCGCGAGATCGCTGCCTGGTCCCTCAAGAACAACGCGTCCGGCCTTGAGAACGTAGCCGTAGTCGGCGAATTTCAAGGCGACTTTGCTATTCTGCTCCACAAGCAGAATGGTCACGCCTTCACGATTGAGGCGCTGCACGATGTTCATGACTTCCTTGATCAGTTGCGGCGCCAGACCCATGGAAGGCTCATCGAGCAACAGCACCTTGGGCGCGGCCATGAGGGCTCTGCCGATCGCCAGCATCTGCTGCTCGCCTCCCGAGAGGTTCCTTGCATCGCCATTCTGTCTGCGCGCCAGGATGGGGAAGAGCTCAAAAACATGATCCAGCCGCCGCCGGCGCTCGACGTCGTCGGCAAGCGTGAACGAGCCCAGGTCGAGGTTCTCCCTGATCGTCATGTCGCCGAAAATACGCCTTCCCTCCGGGACGTGGACGAGCCCGCGATGCGGCAGGCGATGGGCAGGGACTTTGGTTATGTCCTCGCCCAGGAAGCGGACACATCCGGAGGATGCGGCAACAAGGCCGGACAGCGTGCGCAGGGTGGTGCTCTTGCCCGCACCATTCGCGCCAAGCAGGGCGACGATCTGGCCGCGCTTGACCGAAAGGCTGACACCATGAAGGGCTTCGATGCCGTCATAGCGTGCGACGATGCGGTCCGCGGAAAGAACGATTTCGGCGTCCATCAGTCCTCCGTACCGAGATAGGCTTCGATGACCCTGGGGTCTTTTCGCACGGCCTCCGGCGGTCCGTCGGCGATCTTCTGCCCATAGTCGAACACCACGATCTTCTCCGACACCTGCATGACCAGGCCCATATCGTGCTCGATCAGCAGGACGGTGACACCGGTTTCGTCACGGATGCGGCGGATCAGGTGAGCAAGGTCCAGCTTCTCGCGCTCGTTCAGGCCGGCGGCGGGCTCGTCCAGCAGGATGAGCTCGGGCGCCGACGCCAGGGCTCTTGCGAGTTCGAGCCGCCGTTGATCGCCATAGGAAAGACCACCGGCACGGCGATGCGCATGCTGCTCGATGCCGACAAAATCGAGCCAGCGCATGCCAGCCGCGCGGATCGTCTCCTCCTCGCGCCGCTGTGCCGGCAAGTGCAGGATCGCCGACATGATGCCGTGGCGGCTGCGGCAATGCTGGCCGGACATGGCGTTTTCCAGAACGGTCATTTCCTTGAACAGCCGGATGTTCTGGAACGTGCGGGCGAGGCCGAGCGCGGTGATGCGATGCGGCGGCAAGCCGGTGATTGGCCGGCCGCCCAGACTGATCGAGCCGCCCTTCGGCTTGTAGAAGCCGGTCAGGCAATTGAAGAGTGATGTCTTGCCGGCCCCGTTCGGCCCGATAAGACTGTTGATGGCGCCTTTCTCAACCGAGAACGAAATGTCGTGAAGGACTTTCAGTCCTCCGAAACTGAGACGCAGGTCGCGGACTTCCAGCAGCGCCATGGTCAAACTCGCTTGTCCGGCCACAGCCCGTTCGGCCTGAAGAGCATGATTGCCAGCAGCGCAACCGCGGTCACCAGGGGACGATAGGTTCCCGCGCCGCGCAGCACCTCCGGAAGCAGGGCCACGAGAACAGCACCAAGGACGACGCCGGGAATGCGGCCCATGCCGCCCAGGACGACGCCGAGAAGGATGAGCAGCGATTGGTTGAAGGTGAAACTCTCCGGCGAGATGGCCGTCATCTTGGCTGCGTAGAGGCATCCGGCCACGGAAGCGATCACAGCGCCCATCATATAGGCTTGCAGCTTGGCCGTGACACGGTTGATGCCGATGCCAGCGGCGGCGTCCTCATCGTAGCGAACGTAGAACCAGGCTCGTCCCATTCGCGATCGCTCGACGCTCAGACAGACGAAGGCGGTGAGAAGCGCAAGCACCAGGAACGCATAGTAGAAGTGCTGCACCTGCATCAGCCTGAAGCCGAATATCTCCGGGCGCTCGATGCCGATGAGTCCGCTCGCGCCACCGGTGATGTCGAGGTTGCGGGCGATGATGCGCACGATTTCGCCGAAGCCCAGCGTCACGATCGCCAGATAGTCGCTGCGCAATCTCAATGTCGGAGCCCCGATGATGATGCCGGCCACGCAGGCGGCGACCATGGCGACCGGGATGGTAAGCCAGAAATTGAACCCGAATTCCGCGGTCAGGATGCCTGATGTGTAGGCGCCGACCGCGAAGAAGGCGGCGTAGCCGAGATCGAGCAGGCCTGCATAGCCGACGACAACGTTGAGGCCGAGGCACAGAACGACATAGAGCAGCGCCGTGGTTGCCACCTCCGTCACATAGGCGTTGGCGAATTGCGGCAACACCAGCGCGCAGGTGAGCGCCGCCAGGCCGGGCAGCACGACGGACCAGCGCATCAATTGCGGTTGCCCGGCGGTCGGCATGGTTCTCACTTCGTCGGTCATCACACCCGCTCCACGACAGAGCGTCCAAGAAGGCCGGTCGGCTTGAACACAAGGAACAGGATCAGGGTCCCGAACACGAAGACGTCACGCCACTCCGAGCCGACGAAGGGCAAGGACGAACCGAAAGCTTCGAGCAGGCCGAGCAGCAATCCGCCGAGCATGGCGCCCGGCACGCTGCCGATCCCACCTATGACCGCGGCGGTGAAGGCCTTGAGCCCCATGATGAAGCCCATGAAGAAATGGACACTGCCATAATAGGCGCCGGCCATGACCCCGCCGCCGGCAGCGAGCGCCGAGCCCATGAAGAAGGTCAAGGCGATCACCCGGTCGACATCGATGCCCATCAGGCGGCTCGCCCCCATGTCGATGGACACGGCGCGCATCGCCTTGCCGTACATGGTGCGTGAGACAAAGGCCTGCATGCCGGCCATAAGAGCGATGGAGGCGGCCACCAGCACCATCTGCGTGTAGGTGATGTGAACGGTGGAAATATCCACGCCGGCAAAACCGAGGTCCGTGTTGAAGGCGTAATGCCGCCCGCCTGTCAGGGCGAGTGCCGTGCCGTTCAGCACCATCGACGCGCCGAGCGCCGTGATGAGGATGGAGAGGCGCGGCGCATTGCGCATCGGCCTGTAGGCGAAGCGTTCGATGATGACGCCGAGCAAGCCGACAGCCAGCATCGACACAAGCAGGGCGCAGACCACGCCCAGCCAGCCATTGCCGACCCATATGCCGACGAAGGAGAACACGATGAGGCCGACGAAGGCGCCGTTCATGTAGATGTCGCCATGGGCGAAATTCAGGAGCTTGATGACGCCGAAGACCATGCTGTAGCCAAGCGCGATCAGGGCATAGAACGAGCCGACGATAAGACCGTTCACCAGTTGCTGAATAAGCAGGTCGAGCGTCATTGATGCTCCAGGGCAGAATTGAAAAAGTCTTGTCTGAGCGCAGCGTCGGCACACCAGACAATCGGCGGTGACGCCGAGGCCGCCACAAGGCCTGCCTCGGCGTCAATCCGGTTGGCCTTTATTCGGCTACCCACTTGCCGCCCTTGGCGATCACCGGGCGGAAATTCGAGGTCTGGAGCGTGTTCTTGTCGGTGAACTTGATTTCACCAGCAAGGCCCTTGAAGTCGCTCGCCTTGAGCGCCTCGATGATCGCTTTCTGATCCGCCGACTTGGCCCGCGTGATCGCATCGACGATCAGGTCGCCCACATCGTGGGAGAGCGCCGCATAGGCGCCGGCGTCGCGGCCATAGGTTTCCTTGTACTTGGCCTTGAAGTCGGCGGCGCCGGACAAGAGGTCGACAGTCGGGGGAGACAACAGGTACACGCCCTCACCGGCCGACCCGGCGATCTCCAGATATTCCGGTGAATTGTTGCCGTCGCCCAGCACAATGCCGCCCTGGAACCCGGCCTGCCGGAGCTGCTTGGTGAGCAGGGCGCCACCGGCATGATATGCGGTCCAGAAGACAGCGTCGGCGCCGCTCGATTTGATCTTGGTGACGACCGCCGAATAGTCCTGCTCGCCGGCCGTGGTGGTCTCCTTGGCGGCAATTTCGCCGCCTGCGCTCTTGAAGGCTTCGGCGGTCAGCTTGGCCAAGTCGGACGAATAGGCATCGCCTTCGTCCACGACCGCGATCTTCTTGTAGCCGTTCTTCTTGAAGAGCTCGACGGCTGTCGTCGCCTGCATGTCACCGGTTGAATTGGCTAGGAAGGCATTGCCCTGATTGGCGGCGACCAGCTTGGTCGAGTTCGCTCCGATGATGACGAATGGAATGCCGGCGTCACCATAGATCTTCAATGTCGGCAAGACGGCGCCCGAGCAGTAGCCGCCGACGATGGCGGTCACGCCTTCCGAGACAAGCTTGCTGCCTGCGGTCACCGCCTGCTGCGGATCGCAGGCGTCGTCGGCGGTAGTGGTGATGATCTTGTCGCCGTTGACGCCGCCTTTGGCGTTGACGGCATCGATCGCCATCTTCACGGCGTTCTCCATATCCTGCCCCTCACTGGCCAGTTGGCCAGTCATGGGGGCCACAATGCCGATCTTGATGTCGGCAGCCGCGGCCATCGTGGTCATAGCCAGCCCGGCAAGGGCGGTGGCACAAGCAAGCCTCTTGGCAAGCCTCTTGAAGGAAACAACCATTAATTCTCTCCATTTCCCCTGTTGGCGCATCCAGGCGGCGTGCCCGAAATGCATTGTTTCGCCCCTCGGTTAGCTGGGGAGCGGTTATGTTGAGCAAGATCGCCAGCCGGCCACGCGATTTGTCACCCGCAGGCTCTGATCCGCCGATCAGTGACTGCCGCCGGCAGCCCGGGCATAGGCTCCCTGGTAGCGGTTCTCCCGGATGCTCTGCATGATCTCGGCCTCACGCGCTTCTTGCGCCCTGACGGCGGCCAGCAAAGCCGCGGCATCTTCGATTGGAAATGCCACGACGCCATCCTCGTCACCGACGACGATGTCGCCGGGACCGACGACCATGCCGCCTATGCAGACGGGAACATTTATGGCTCCCGGACCATCCTTGTAAGGTCCGAGATGGATGGCCGACCGTGCGAAGCATGGAAACGGATTGCGGCCGATGGCACCGGCATCGCGAATGGCGCCGTCGATGACAATGCCTGCGGCGCCGCGCGACGCCGCGACACTTGTCATGATCTCGCCGACCAGCGCGCGTCCTTCATACCCGCCGCCATCGACGACGATGACGTCTCCGGGCTGCAACAGATCGAGCGCACGATGGATGAACTGGTTGTCGCCGGGGCGGGTCCTGACCGTCAGCGCCCTCCCCGCCATGACGCCGCCCACCCGGTGAAATGGCCGCAACCCGACAGCCCCGGGGACACGGGCGAGATTGTCGCTGATCAACGGCGTCGCCAGAGCGCGGAACACGTCGATCAGTTCGCTTTCCTGTGATCCATCCGCCATCGTCTGCACTCCCCGTCGTCGGCACTTTTATGAATATAGTATCCAATCACAATTAATTCAGTGGAGTCAACCGGCTTGCAATGGTCGGCAGAAAAAAGCCAAAGCAGCCCATAAACGCCGCCACTTGGGCAAACATGACCGCAAAGGCCCACCCGTCCGGGCTTGCACTGGCGGCAAAGTTCAAGATAGATTGGATAACATATCCATAAACGCCATGATTGTAAAAAGGGAATTGGCTGTGAAGCATGCAGGAAAAGTCGTGATCGTTACCGGGGCGGCACAAGGCCTGGGCCTTGCCTGCGCCGAGCGCTTTCATGCCGATGGCGCCAAGGTTGTGCTTGTCGACGTGCAGGCCGATCGCGGGCGCGAGCATGCCGAACGTCTTGGTGAGCGTGCCGCCTGGCTATCGGCGGATCTCTCCGAATGCACGCAGGAAATGGCAGCCGATGTTGTTGCCAAGGCCACAGAGCGATTCGGCGGTGTCGACGTCCTCATCAACAATGCCGGCATCATCCATCTGGACGATTTCGTCGACTTCCCCGAGGAAGCCTTCGACCTGGTTCAGCGCGTCAATCTCAAGGCGCCCTTCCTTCTCGGGCAGGCCGCGGCAAGGGCCATGATCGCGCAGGGACGCGGCGGCTCGATCATCAACATGTCGTCGATCAACGCCATCCTGGCCATTCCCAATTCCGTCGCCTATGCCGTGTCCAAGGGTGGCATTAAGCAATTGACGGCGGTGATGGCCGTCGGATTGATCCCGCATAACATCCGCGTCAACGCCATCGGCCCCGGCACCATCCTGACCGACATGGTCAAGAGTTCGGTCATGGCCAGCGAAGCGCAGCGCCAGACCATCCTGTCGCGCACGCCGAGCGGCCGCTGTGGCGAACCTTCGGAGATCGCCAGCGTCGCATCCTTCCTGGCCAGCGACGACGCTTCCTACATCGTCGGCCAGACCATCTATCCGGATGGCGGTCGCCTGATCCTGAACTATACGGTGCCGGTGAAGGACTGACCGCCCATGGTTGTCGGTACGCCTCACATCAGTCTTGCGGGATCGGGCGCGCTGCTGCTCGATGGCGTGCAGGGGGCTTTCAGCGATGCCACCCAGGAACTGGTCTGGGCGGTGGCGAATGCCGCGCTGCGCCTAGAGGGGGTGCGCGAGGCCGTTCCCGGCATGAACAACCTGCTGGTGGTGTTTGACCCACTCGCTACGGACGCCCACAGCGTCACGGGTCAGCTGATGTCGCTCTGGGCTTGCACCGATGCCCACGCGGTGACCGGCACGCATCATACCATTCCCGTCAGTTATGGCGGCGCGCGCGGCGAGGATCTCGCCGGCTGGGCCGCACATTGCGGCATGTCTGTCGACGAGACCGTCAGCCGCCACGCGGCGGCCACCTACACCGTCGCCGCCATCGGCGCCATGCCGGGCTTTCCCTATCTGTCCGGTCTCGACCCGCTGCTTGCCTGGGCAAGGCGCAGCACGCCTCGCCTCAAAGTCACTGAGGGCGCCGTCATCATTGGTGGCGCGCAGGCGGGTATCATGCCGATGACTGCGCCTTCCGGATGGCACATAATCGGCCATACCGACGTGAAGCTGTTCAAGGCCGAAGCGGAATTGCCCGTGCTGCTCAGGCCCGGAGACAAAATCCGATTCGCAATCGCAGAGATCGAGGCATGATCGAGATCCTCACCACCGGCTTGCCGAACACGGTCCAGGATCTCGGCCGGCCCGGTCATCTGGCGCTGGGGGTCAGCCATGGCGGCGCCATGGACAGGCAGGCGCTGGCGATCGCCAATCTCATGCTGGGCAATGACCCCTCGGCTGCCGGGATCGAGGTCGCGCTTCATCCGTTCCGGCTGCGCGTGCATATCGACACCGCCGTCGCCATCACCGGCGCGGATTGCGCCGTCAGCGTCGGCGATCGGCCCTGTCCACCCTGGTGGGCCATGACGATCCGCGCCGGCGAGACCCTAGTCCTCGAAACCCCGCGCATCGGTGCTCGTTCCTACATCGCCTTTGCCGGCGGGCTCGATCTGCCGTCCGTCATGGGGTCGCGCGCGACGGATGTGAAAGGCGGTTTCGGCGGTTTCGCCGGACGCGGTCTGTCCCGCGGTGACCGGCTTGCGCTCAACCCTGCGCAATGCCGCCTTCCCGCGGGCGGCATCGGCGCAGCGCTGGAAGAGCGGCGAGGCGCGGCGGACGGCTTGGCCTCGGCAATCGAATTGCGGGTTTTGCCGGCCGCCGAGTTCGACGCCTTCAGGCCGGAGGCCCAGGCGGCTTTCACCGGCAGCGAATGGAGCATCACCAACGACGCCAACCGTATGGGATATCGCCTTGCCGGGGCGACGCTTTCCCTCCTCTCGCCGCTGGAATTGCTGTCCCACGGCATCGTGCCGGGAACTGTTCAAGTGCCGCCGTCCGGCCAGCCGATCATCCAACTTGCCGATGCCAACACCTGCGGCGGCTATCCGAAGATCGCCACGGTGATCGAAGCCGATTTCTGGCGGCTGGCGCAAGCGCCGGTCGGCGCTCGCCTACGTTTCTTGCCGGTCTCGATCGAAGCGTCGACAGAAGCGCTTCGCGCGAACCGGCAGCAAAGTCACGACTTTATCGCCGCCCGAAACCTTATGGCCGGCGAGCAGAGGGCTCCATGAAAATTCGCCCCTTCACCATCGAGATTGCCCAGTCTGAAATCGACGATTTGAAGAAGCGCATCTCGATCTGGCGCGAGCCGGACCAGTTGCAGGCAATAGGCTGGACGCAGGGAACGGAGCACGAGCAACTGCGCCGACTAATGCAACACTGGCGCACTGGCTTCGATTGGCGCAAGCAGGAAGCCGCCTGGAACATCCATCCGCACTACCAGACGGATATCGGCGGCGAAACCCTCCATTTCATCCATGCGCGCGCCGCTGTCGCAACCGGCAGAACGGTCATACTCACCCATGGCTGGCCAGGCAGCGTCTTCGAATTTCATGAGTTGATCCCGCTTCTGACCGACCCGCTTTCGCATGGCGGAAGACAGGAGGACGCCTTCAACGTCGTGGTCCCCTCGATTCCCGGCTATGGCTTTTCAAGCCGACCGACCAGGCCTGGTCTCAACCTGTTCACCGTCGCCGACCTTTGGGCCGAGTTGATGAGCCGTCTCGGCTACAAACGATATCTCGCGCAAGGTGGCGATCTGGGCGCCGGCGTGTCGACCTGCCTGGCGCACGCGCATCCAGACAGTCTCGCCGGGGTGCATCTGAACTTCATCCCCGGCTCATACTCACCTCCTCACGATCCAGGCCCGGATGGCGACCTAAGCTTGGAAGAACGCGCCTTCCTGGAACGGAAAGCCGAATGGGCGGATATTCATGGCGCCTATGCTCATATTCAAGCGACGCGCCCGCAAACGCTTGCCTATGGGCTGACGGATTCGCCGGTCGGACTGGCAGCGTGGATGATCGAGAAGTTCCGCGACTGGAGCGATTGCGATGGCGATCTGCCCAACGCCGCATTTTCGCGCGACGACATGCTCGCCAACATCTCGCTTTACTGGTTCACCCGGACCGTCGCTTCGTCGATGCGACTCTATTGGGAAACGCGCGCCCGTCCGCTTGCATTCGCGTCCGGCACAGCGATCAACGTCCCGCTTGCAGTGGCTTTGTTCCCCAAAGAGCTGCCGATGCCGCCCAGGAGTTGGGTCGAGCGCGTCTTCAAGGACATCCGCCAGTGGACAGCGATGCCGCGCGGTGGTCATTTCGCAGCCCTCGAGCAGCCCGCTTTGCTTGCACAGAATATAAGAGCCTTTGCCGGCGGTCTGGATTTTTAAAGGCAGCGTTTGCGCGCAGCCAAACCCGAAGGCCAGAAATGAACAATACCGCCCTCACCATCGATGCCTTGCATAAGCGCGTCGATGCAATTTTCCGCAAGGCCGGACTGAACCCCATCCAGGCCAGCGCCATCACACGGGTCATCGTCGCGGCGGAGCGCGATGCCTGCAAATCGCATGGTATCTACCGGATCGAAGGCGCGCTGCGAACGATCAAGGCAGGGAAGGTAAACCCAGACGCGGTGCCCGAACTGTTGCCGCAAGACGCTCCCGCCATTGTGAAAGTGGATGCGAAGCACGGCTTCGCCAACCCGGCCTTCGAACTGGGCCTGCCGGTGCTGGTCGAGCGGGCACGCTCCTGCGGCATCGCCGCGCTAGCGATCAACGATGCCGTGCATTTTTCCGCCCTTTGGGTGGAAGTCGAAGCCTTGACCCAGGCAGGCCTTGCCGGCCTGGCCATGTGCCCGAGCTATGCCACCGTCGCTCCGACCGGTGGCAACGGACCGTTGCTGGGCACCAATCCTTTTGCCTTTGGCTGGCCGCGTAAAGAGCAGCCTCCCTACGTTTTCGACTTCGCGACCTCGGTTGCCGCGCGCGGCGAGATCGAGCTCCACCGCCGGGCAGGCAAGAAGCTGCCGGAAGGCTGGGCCATGGATTCGGACGGCAGGCCAACGACCGATCCCGAAGCTGCCCTGGCGGGCGCCATGCTTCCCTTCGGCGGGCACAAAGGCTCCGCCATCGCGACGATGATCGAACTGCTCGCCGGGATCATGATCGGCGACCTGACCAGCCCCGGGGCGCTCGAGCTGCTTGGCACCACGACGCTTTATCCGTCGCACGGAGAGTTGGTCATCGCTTTCTCGCCGAAAGCCTTCGCCGCCGGCCGGCCCGGCAATCCGCTGGGCCGTGCTGAAGCGCTGTTCGAGGCTATCTTGGGCCAAGGTGCGCGCCTACCCTCGCAAAGGCGGTTCCTAGCCCGCGAGACGTCGGAGCGCGACGGTATCGTCCTCTCGCACCAGGAAATGGAACAACTCGATCGTTTTCTCGAACGGGGGCTCGACACGGTCTGAATCGGTATCGCCAGGGCCAAGATCAATCACTGGAGGAGAAAAATGCGCTGGACGAAAACATTCACGGTCGTCGGCTGCCATGCCGAGGGCGAAGTCGGCAATGTGATCACCGGAGGCGTCAAGGACGTTCCGGGCAAGACCATGTTCGAAAAGAAGGAGTATCTCGAAGCGCATATGGACGACATTCGTGGGCTGCTCTTGTTCGAGCCGCGCGGTGCGCCCTACGTCAACGGCAACATCATCCTGCCGCCTTGCGATCCCTCGGCGGATCTCGGTTACGTCATAATTGAAAGCACCGAATACCCGCCCATGTCGGGCTCCAACACCATCTGCGTCGCCACCGTGGCGCTGGAAACGGGCATGGTGCCGATGAAGGAACCCGAGACGCGGCTGCGCATGGAGGCGCCGGCCGGCATGATCGAGGTGCGCTGCCTCTGCGAGAACGGCAAGGTGAAGCAGGTGGAGTTCACCAATGTGCCGGCTTTCGCGTTCCACCTCGACACACCTGTCGAAGTCGAGGGGCTCGGCACGATCACCGTCGACACCTCCTATGGCGGCATGACTTTCGCCCATGTGAACGCGCGCGCACTGGGCTTTTCCATAACACCCGACGAGGCACACCAGATGTCGCTGATGGGCCAACGTATCAAGAAGGCGGCCAACGAACAGCTCGTTGTCGTGCATCCGGAGAACGCTAAGATCCGCGACGTGTCCAACGTGATTTTCGAAGGCCCGATCAAGCGCGTCGACGGTCGCGTGGAAAGCGTCAACGGCACGGTGTGTCTGCATGGCAGGCTCGACCGCTCGCCTACGGGCACCGGCACCACCGGGCGGCTGGCGGTGATGTCGGCAAAGGGGCAGATCGCCAAGGGAGAGCTGTTCCGCAACAAGTCGATCATCGGGACCCATTTCGATTCCCGGGTGATCGCCAATGCGCGCGTCGGCGATCGCGACGCTGTCGTGGTCACCATTGCCGGGCAGGCCTGGATTACCAGCATTGGCCAGTACGGCCTCGACCCGACAGACCCTTATCCACGAGGGCATCGCCTCAGCGACGTCTGGTTCTGAAACGGACGCGGGCGGGGGGGTGGGGGCGGCCCCGGGCCCCATCGGGGGGGGTGGGGGGGGCCGGGCGGGGCCCCGAGCCGCCTGGCGCAAACCCGGGCGGGGCCGGGG
>NZ_JAMYQY010000021.1:0-124574 GCF_040321125.1 Mesorhizobium sp. M0518 | reverse complement strand
AACGACAACCGGTCCAGGCGACCGCTCCGACCAAGACCCTGCGGCAGCAGAGCCTCCACAAAACTGAACTGACCGCTCGGCTTCGTCGTCATCGCAAGATCCCTGTTTCAAAAACAGGGAATCACATCCACACAATTTTGCAACAGGCCCCTTGCGGGGGAGATGTCCGGCAGGACAGAGGGGGGTGTGAAGGAACGCCATCGTTTCTGTTTGCCTACCCTCGTTTCGACCGTTTCCTGAGAAGGCAGCGGTCTCCAATTGATAAGCGGGCGGGACAGCACCCCCCTCTGCCCTGCCGGGCATCTCCCCCGCAAGGGGGGAGATCAGCCCTCGTCGCCGATTTCGCTAATCACCGGCGAAGGGGTGTTTGATGGGACACGATCTCGTTCCGCAACGACACCGCCGGAATGCAAAATCCATGCGTCGCGTCATGACCAATGCGGAGTTGAAACTTTGGAATGAGTTGCGTGCTCACCGGCTTATGGGGATGAGCTTTCGACGGCAGGTGCCGATCGGACCTTATATCGTTGACTTTGCTTGCTCGGCCTATCGTCTCATCGTCGAGGTAGACGGCAGCCAGCATGCGGATAGCGAAAATCTACAACAAGACGAGACACGCAGCGCATATTTTAAGAGCAGTGGCTGGACCATCCTGCGCTTCTGGAACGACGACGTCACTCGCGATATCGACAATGTCTGCCAGCACATCGTCATCGAGGCCGGCCTGGCCGCTGCCGAAGTGCTGGCGATCGAACCAGCTAGGGAGGCAATTTCATGATAGATCATCTTGGCATCACCGTTGCCGATTTCGATGCTTCGAAGGCTTTCTATGACAAGGCGATGGCGCCGCTTGGTGCAGCGCTCCTCTACATGGTGCCGCTGGAATACACCGGCGGCGCCAAGGTCGGCGGCTATGGCCGTGACCGGCCGGTGTTCTGGCTGAGTTCGGCCAAGGACAAGCCCAGGGATCACCAGCACGTCGCCTTCACCGCGCGCAGCCGCGCCGAGGTCGATGCCTTCCACGCAGCGGCACTTGCTGCCGGTGGCAAGGACAATGGCGGGCCGGGCCTGCGCCGGCATTATCACCCGAACTACTATGGCGCCTTCGTCTTCGATCCCGACGGCAACAATGTCGAAGCCGTCTGCCATGCGCCGGAGTGAGCGGTGATGAGCCTCGACAACCGGCCGATCTACACCGGCGGCTGCCAGTGCGGCGCGGTGCGCTTTCGCGTTGAAGGCGCGCTCGGCGACGCTTCGGTCTGCCATTGCCGCATGTGCCAGAAGGCGTTCGGCTCGTTCTATGCGCCGCTGGTGTCGGTGCGCGGCGCCAGGCTCGACTGGACGCGCGGCGAGCCGAAATACTTCCGCTCTTCCAACCATGTCGATCGCGGTTTTTGCGCCGGTTGCGGCACGCCGCTGACCTTCACCGCGCCGGACGGTGTCGGCCTCGCCATCGGTGCGTTCGACAATCCGGCTGAGATCGTGCCGCTGGTCCAATGGGGCACCGAGGCCAAACTGCCCTATGTCGATACGATCCCGCAACTGCCGGGCGAGGACACCATGGCCGACATGTCGTCGGCTCCCTATCTGGCCGATCTCGTCTCCTACCAGCATCCGGACCACGACACCGAACAATGGCCGCCGAAGGAAAAGCCATGACCGAGACAGCAAGAACAGGCGGCTGCCAATGCGGCGCCGTGCGGTTCCGCATTCATGGGGCGCTCGGCCGTCCGTCGATCTGCCATTGCCGCATGTGCCAGAAGCAGTTCGGCGCGTTCTTCGGTGCGCTGGTGACCGTGCCCAGGGACGGCGTCGAATGGACCCATGAGGAGCCGAGCTATTTCCAGTCGTCGGTCAATATCGATCGTGGTTTCTGCGCGCGCTGCGGCACGCCGCTGACATATCGGCAGCCCGGCGGACTGGAAATCGCCATCGGTGCCTTCGACGACCGTTCGGATCTGGCACCGCAGATCCAGGTCAACTATGCCGCGCGGCTGCCATGGGTGGAGACGATCTTCGATCAGCCCGTCCACCAGGATCCTGATTATTACAATAGGCAGGAATCCATCATCTCCTTCCAGCACCCAGACCACGAAACAGCGGACTGGCCGACCAAAGGTTTGCAGCTATGAGCAGTCAATTGCGTACGCTTTATCCCGAGATCGAGGCCTTCGAGACCGGCATGCTGGATGTCGGCGACGGCCATCAGGTCTACTGGGAGCGTTCCGGCACCAAAGGCGCCAAGCCGGCGGTGTTCCTGCATGGCGGACCGGGCGGCACCATTTCACCAAAACACCGGCGGCTGTTCGAGCCGAAGCTTTACGATGTCATTCTGTTCGACCAGCGCGGCTGCGGAAGATCGACGCCCAACGCCTCGCTCGAAGCCAATACGACCTGGCACCTGGTCGCCGACATCGAACGCCTGCGCGAAATGGCCGGCTTCGACAAATGGCTGGTGTTCGGCGGCTCCTGGGGGTCGACGCTGGCGCTCGCCTATGCCGAAACGCACCCCGAACGCGTCAGTGAGTTGGTGGTACGCGGCATCTACACGCTGACACGTGCGGAACTCGAATGGTACTATCAGTTCGGCGTCTCGGAAATGTTCCCGGACAAATGGGAGCGCTTTCTGGCGCCGATCCCGGAGGCCGAGCGCGGCGACATGATGGCTGCCTACCGCAAGCGGCTGGTCGGCACGGATCGCAAGGCGCAGATCGAAGCCGCCCGCGCCTGGAGCCTGTGGGAGGGCGAAACGATCACGCTGTTGCCGGAGCCGGAAACCAGTGGACCGTTCGGGCAGGACGACTATGCCGTCGCCTTCGCCCGCATCGAAAACCACTATTTCGTCCATGCCGGTTGGCTGGAAGAAGGACAATTGCTGCGCGATGCGCACAAGCTTGCCGATATTCCCGGCACCATCGTCCACGGCCGCTACGACATGCCGTGCCCGGCGCGCTATGCCTGGTCGCTGCACAAGGCGTGGCCGAAGGCGGATTTCCATCTGATCGAGGGCGCCGGTCATGCTTATTCGGAGCCGGGGATTTTGGATCAACTGATCCGGGCGACGGATCGGTTTGCAGGGAAGATATAGTCGATGCACGGCGATCCTTCACACCCCCCTCTGTCCTACCGGACATCTCCCCAGCAAGGGGGGAGATTGGATGTCGCCTTCGCTTTCGCCAATCGCCGACATTGCAGGACCAGCGCTATCGTCAAAGCTGCCGATCTCCCCCTTTGCGGGGGAGATGGCCGGCAGGCCAGAGGGGGGTGCTCAAGCACCTTGCTGTCATGAAAAAGGAAAGACTGTTCCTCTTCGACACCACCTTGCGCGATGGCCAGCAGACGCCGGGCATCGACTTCTCTATCGAAGACAAGATCGCTATCGCGAAACTGCTCGACGCTTTCGGCCTCGATTATGTCGAAGGTGGCTATCCCGGCGCCAATCCGACCGACACAGCCTTCTTCCAGGAGAAGCGCACGGCGCACGCCAAATTTGTCGCCTTCGGCATGACCAAGCGGGCAGGGGTGTCGGCGTCCAACGATCCCGGCCTCGCGTCACTCGTGCAATCCAAGTCGGATGCCATCTGCTTCGTCGCCAAGAGTTGGGACTACCATGTCCGTGTCGCGCTCGGCTGCACCAATGAGGAGAACCTCGACGCCATCAAGGCCTCCGTCGAGGCGGCGATCGCCGCCGGCAAGGAGGCGTTGGTCGATTGCGAGCATTTTTTCGACGGCTTCAAGGCCAATCCCGATTATGCGCTGGCCTGCGCCAGGACCGCCTGTGATGCCGGCGCGCGCTGGGTGGTGCTGTGCGACACCAATGGTGGCACGCAACCCTCGGAAGTCCGCGCCATCGTCGAGAAGGTTATTTCATCAGGTATTTCAGGCGATCATCTCGGCATCCATGCCCATGACGACACCGGCCAGGCAGTGGCGAATTCCCTCGCCGCTGTCGAGGCCGGCGTGCGCCAGATCCAGGGCACGCTCAACGGCATCGGCGAGCGCTGCGGCAACGCCAATTTGATCTCGATCGTGCCGACGCTGGCGTTGAAACCGGCCTTCGCCGATCGTTTCGAGACGGGCATTTCGGCTGAGGCGCTGACCGGCATTTCGCGCCTGTCCCGCGCCTTCGACGAACTCCTGAACCGCGCCCCGGAAGCGCAAGCGCCCTATGTCGGGGCCTCTGCTTTCGCCACCAAGGCGGGCATCCATGCCTCCGCGCTGGCCAAGGAGCCGGCGACCTATGAGCATGTGCCCCCGGAAACGGTCGGCAACCGCCGCCGCGTCATGGTTTCGGACCAGGGCGGCAAGGCCAATTTCCTCGCCGAGTTGAGGCGGCGCGGCATCGACGTGCCGAAAGACGATCACCGGCTCGACGCGCTGATATCAGTGGTCAAGGAGCGCGAGGCCGAGGGCTATGCCTATGAGGGCGCCGATGCCAGCTTCGAGCTCCTGGCACGCAAGATGCTGCACGGCCTGCCGGAGTTCTTCAACGTCACCTCGTTCCGCTGCATGGTCGAGCGCCGCTTCGACGCCAACGGCCAGCTGAAGACGGTCTCCGAAGCGATCGTCAAGGTGGTGGTCGACGGCGAGGAGAAGATGTCGGTGGCCGAGGGGCATGGCCCGGTCAACGCACTCGACATCGCGCTGCGCAAGGACCTTGGCAAGTTCCAGAGCGAGATCGCCGACATGGAACTGGCCGACTTCAAGGTGCGTATCCTCAATGGCGGCACCGAGGCGATCACCCGCGTTCTGATCGAATCGCATGACGGCACCGGCGCGCGCTGGTGGACGGTCGGCGTTTCCGAAAACATCATCGACGCCTCGTTCCAAGCGCTGATGGATTCCATCGTCTACAAGCTGATGAAGAACCGCGAGATGGCCGGACTGGTGGCCGCCGAATAGGGTTGAACCATCAGCGAAAGTCCATTGATCCATCAGAACTTTGCGATGGTCTTGCCAAGGTGGCTGGGCCATAGCGTTGGCCCATGGCCACTGAAACAATCACCCTGGATGCGGATTCCAAGGCCCGTCGCGGCTTCCTGCTGGCACTGGGGGCCTATCTGCTATGGGGGCTGCTGCCTTTTTACATGAAGGCGGTCGCTCATCTGCCGCTCGCCGAAGTCATTGCCCATCGCATCGTCTGGTCGGTGCCGATCGCCGCCGCCGTCCTGATCTGGGCCGGCCGCACGGCGGATTTCAAGGCGGCACTGCGTTCGCCGCGCACCATCGCCATGGCCGCGCTGACGGCAGCGCTGATTTCGGTCAACTGGGGCATCTATGTCTGGGCGATTGCCGTCGACCGCACTGTCGAGACCGCGCTCGGCTACTACATCAATCCACTGGTCAGCGTCGTTGTCGGCGCGCTGCTGCTTGGCGAGCGCCTCGACCGGCTGCAGATCGCGGCGGTGGTGCTGGCGGCCGTCGCGGTCGCGGTGCTGACCATCGAGGGCGGCAAGCTGCCCTGGGTGTCGCTGGCGTTGGCTTTTTCCTTCGCCGCCTACGGCTTCTTCCGCAAGACGCTGCCGATCGGACCGAGCCAGGGATTTTTGCTCGAAGTGCTTCTGCTGTCGGTGCCGGCACTTGGCTACATCGTTTATCTCATCGCGACCGGGCAGGACCACATCGTATCCAGCAGCGGTGCCGATAGGGCGCTGCTGATCGGCTGCGGTCCAGTCACGTCGATACCGCTGCTGCTGTTCGCCTTCGGCGCCAAGCTGCTGCGCCTGTCAACCATCGGCATCATGCAATATATCGCGCCGACCATGGTGTTCCTGATCGCCGTTCTGATCTTCGACGAGCCTTTCGGCACCACCCAGGCGATTGCGTTCGCGCTGATCTGGGCGGCCTTGGCGGTCTATTCCTGGTCGATGTTGACGACAGCGCGCCGCGCCGCGCCGCAGCCCGCACGGTAAGGAGTTTCGATGTACCTGCTGCATATCGCCAACAAGAACTATTCCTCATGGTCGCTGCGGCCCTGGGTGTTGATGCGCGCGCTGGATATCCCATTCGAGGAGCGGCTGACGCCATTCCCGACCGCATCGAGCTGGGAACTCTACCGGTCGTTTTCGCCCAGCGGCCGGGTGCCGTGCCTGATGGAGGACGGCTGGGCGGTCTGGGATTCGCTGGCCATCGTCGAATATCTGGCCGAACGCCACCATGGCGTGTGGCCCGTCGAAGCCAAGGCGCGCGCCTGGGCACGCTCGGCCGCCGCCGAGATGCATTCGAGCTTCACCGCATTGCGCGGGGCATGCCCGATGAGTTGCGGCGTGCGGGTAAAGCCGTTCCCGATGTCCGATGGGCTGAAGCAGGACCTTTTCCGCCTCGGTGACCTCTGGAATGATGGTCTTGCCCGTTTCGGCGGGCCGTTTCTGGCCGGCGCTCATTTCACCGCCGTCGACGCTTTCTTTGCTCCGGTGGCGTTCCGCGCCCAGTCCTATGGGCTCCCCTTCGAGGGTGCGGCTGCGGCTTATCCGGCGCAATTGCTTGCTCTACCGGCGATGCGCGAATGGTATGCGGCTGGCCTTGCCGAAATCTGGCGCGAGTCCGATCACGAAGCGGAAGTGGCCGCCGCCGGCACAGTCATCGAGGATCTTCGCGCCACGGCGTGATAGCCGCCGGCGGGTGCTACATCTGTCCGAGCCGCCTGACAAAGAGATAGGTCGCTCCCGCGATTACCATCGCTACCGCCGTCACCACCCAGAAGCCCATTGGCGTGTCGACCAGCGGCAGGCCGCCGACATTCATGCCGAACAGGCCGGAGATGATGGTCATCGGCAACAGCACCGCCGTCATCACCGACAGTACGTACAGCAGCCGGTTCGACTGCGTTGTCAGCTTGGCCATCAGCTCGTCTTGCAAAAGCCGGGCGCGGGCCTGCAACTGCTCGCCGTCATAGTGCAGCGTCTGCGCACGATGCGACAGCCGCGCCGCCATGTCGTTGATGGAATCCGGCAGGTCGTTGCGGTGCGAATGGTCGAGATGGCGAAACAGATTGGTCAGCGTCGCCATCTGCCGGTGGATCACCACCAGGTGCCGGCGCGCGTCGACCAGCGCCTGCCGCTCATTGTGCCATGCGTCGCAGACGATGCGATCCTCGATGCCGTCGAGACTGTCGCCAAGTGCCGCAAGTTCGGCCACCATGCCGTCGAACGACTGGCCGACGACCGCCTCGATCAGCGCGGCCGGCGAGCGGAGTTTGCGCGATCCGTTCTCGATCGCCTTGCGGATGTTATCGACAGACTGCAGCGGCTGCTTGCGGGCGCCGACCAGCATGGTGTCGTTGAGGGCGAAGCGGAAATGGCCAAGTCCGCCCGTTTCCGCCGAATAGTCATGGCGCAGATCCGGCAGGTCGCCATAGAGCCAGTCGTCCTCGAGGTCGATGTGGCAGCCATGGCTGGCGGACAGGAAAGCTTCACGCACCGGTGCCGGCAAAGCCTGATCGGTGCCGATCTCATGGCGAGCGCGCATGTCGGAAAGCTGGTAGCTGCGCCATGTCCAGTGCGCGGCGGCGGCGTCCCTGGTTCGCACGCCCTCAGCGGTGAAGTGATAGATGAAGAACAATCCGTGCTCGTCGGGCAGGTAGGGCGACAGGTCGGTGCCTTCCGGGGCGACAGTGATATCCA
This sequence comes from Mesorhizobium sp. M0518, assembly GCF_040321125.1. Taxonomy (NCBI): domain Bacteria; kingdom Pseudomonadati; phylum Pseudomonadota; class Alphaproteobacteria; order Hyphomicrobiales; family Phyllobacteriaceae; genus Mesorhizobium; species Mesorhizobium sp. M0518. The sequence continues at coordinate 116,952 of NZ_JAMYQY010000021.1, read as the reverse complement.
TGGGGGCGGTGCCAGATGCATGTTCCGAAGATGGCACCGCACGGCGGCTGCCTGGCCTTGATTTCTAGCACGAGCGAACCCGGTTCCGTGTGACGGTTTCTTGACAGCCGATCACGGTCTGTCGATCACCTACGTCAATCCGGTGGTGACGGCCTTCGCCACCCCCGGATTGTGTCCCTGTCAGTGCTTCGGGCCGAAGCCGGGGTAGGGCTTTAGGGATACGATTGCGGCAATGTCCATCATGCCGGCCTTGACCAACGGCAAGGTGGCGAGGTGGGCGCGAACCTCTGCATCATCGGCTGCCTCGAACATCATGCCGCTGCCCGGGATGTCGCCTCGGTTCCACATCTGGCGTACCGCGCCTTCGGCATAGAGCGTGCGCCGCTGTTCGGCTTCGCCGGGTAGAAGCGGAGCGAAATCGGCATCGGCAAATTTTTCGGTGTTGCGGGTGAGAAGGGCAAAGAACTGCATGGCGGTCTCCTTTGGTTGGAATGGCCGAATTATCGCTCCCGCCGGTCAGACTGTCCAAGACTGGTTAGGCTAAAGTTGAGACCTGGGGGGACTGGAGCCCGGAGAAAAATGTTCGATCTGCGTCAGCTCCGCTATTTCGTCACCGTCGCCGAAACCGGCAATGTCGGGCGCGCCGCCGAAATGCTGCATATTTCTCAGTCGCCACTCAGCCGGCAGATCATCCAGCTCGAGGAGCAACTCGGCGTCGCTTTGTTCGAACGGGCAAAGCAGCGGGTCCACCTCAACGCCGAGGGCCGCGCCTTCCTCGTCGAAGCCCGCGCGCTGCTGTCCAATGCGCGACGTTTGGAGCAGTTCGGCCGCAACCTGGCCAGCGGCGCCGTCGGCCGGCTCGCCATCGGCTATGTCGAAGGCGCCGTTCATGCCGGGCTTGTCGCTGGGATGCTGCGCCAGTTCCGTCGCGACCGGCCGGATTTCCACCTGCAGCTGAGAAGCCTGCGTTCGGCGGCGCAGTTGGAAGGGCTACGGCAGCGGTCGCTGGATCTGGGCTTTGTCTACTCGCCGCCAGCCGATGATGACCCGGATGTCGCCGCGATAGCGCTGCGGCATGAGCCGCTGGTGCTGGCGATCCCCGAAGATGATCCGCTTGCTGAAGTGCCAGAGATTGGGCCCGACCACCTTGACGGTCGCACCTGGATCACCGTCGTGCGCCAGCCGGACGACACCAATCGCGGCCAGTTCCTTGCCGCCTGCGCCAAGGCCGGCTTTCTGCCCGACATCGCCTATGAGACGGCGGACCCGCTGACCTCGCTCGGCCTTGTCAGCGCCGGTCTCGGCCTTGCGACGGTGCAAGCCAGCCTGCGTGTCGCTGCGCCGCCGCGGATCGTATTTCGCGACCTGCCGTGGTTCGACCGCACGGTCTCCATCTATCTCGCCTGGCGGCGTCATGACCGACGGGCGGTGATTGCCGATTTGCGGCAGGCAGCTGAGGAATAGGGGAATAGGGGAATAGGGGAATAGGGGAATAGGGGAATAGGGGAATAGGGGAATAGGGGAATAGGGGAATAGGGGGCGCCGTTCCCAGGCACTTCACATATTCCCCTACTGCCTTACTCCCGTATTCCCCTACATCTTGTCTATCACCGACTGCACGCCCTCGGTCGGGGCGTCTACGGAGGATCCAGCCACCATGATGGCGGCGACGATCGCTTCGGGGTCGTCGACAACCAGCGGCTTGACCCGTTGCGCGGTGTGGATGAAGCCCTCAGCGGCCATGTGATCGAGCAGCGTCAGCATCGGATCCCAGAATCCTCCGACATTGCCGAAGACGATCGGTTTGCGATGATGGCCAAGCTGCGCCCAGGTCATCACCTCGACGATCTCCTCGACCGTGCCGATGCCCCCCGGCAGCGCCACAAAGGCGTCGGATTTCTCGAACATCTTGTGTTTGCGCTCGTGCATGTTGTCGGTGATCAGCAACTCGTCGAGCCGGTCAAGCGCGGTTTCGGTTGCCTCCCTGTTGATCAGGAAGCGCGGAATGATGCCCGTCACCTTGCCGCCGGCGCGCAAAGCGCCTTCGGCGACAGCGCCCATGATGCCTTTGGTGCCGCCGCCATAGACCAGCCGCATTCCTGCTTTGGCAATCGAGCGTCCGAGCAGGTTTCCGGCCTTGATATAGATTTCATCACGGCCCGGAGACGAGCCGCAATAGACGCAGACGGATCGAATCGTGTTCATGCCGATGATTGGTGATTGGGTCTGAAAGCGTGGTCAAGCCCCAAGGGTCAACAAGCCCGGGCTTTTTCTTGTCGGCCCGTTTTTCTTGTCGGCATTGGCAAAACAAGCTAGACCGGCGTTAGGTGGCTAAGGGGTAGGGAAATATGGCAATTAATCCACTGAAGGCGTTCCTGTTCGCGGCGGGTGGGACCGTTGCTGCCGCGGGAACCGCCTATGTATCGGGCGCACTCGACCCGTATCTCAATCCCACGCCGCCGGCGCAAGTGGCGGCGCAGACGTCGCCCGCAGCGCCAAAATCGGCCGATCCCGGCACCGAAGCGCGGCTGCCCGCCGCGGAGGTCCCCGCGGCTCCCGCCGCGGTGCCCCAGGCAACGGCACCGGCCGCGGCGGCGCCGGCTGCGGCCGGTCCCGTCGCACCGTCCTTTGACGTCGTGCGCGTCGAGGGCAATGGCTCGATCGTCGTTGCCGGCAATGCAGCGCCCAACGCAAAGGTCGAGATCCTCAACGGCACGACCGTGCTTGGCTCGACGGTTGCCGGTCCCGATGGCGCATTTGTCATCGTGCTGGACGATCCGCTGAAGCCCGGCGACTATACAATCGCACTGCGCGCGACCACGGGCGATGTCGTCACCCCTTCGGTGCAGACCGCTGTCGTTTCGGTTCCCAAGGATGCCGCCGGCCAGGTGCTGGCAATGGTCGAGGAGCCGGGCAAACCGGCCGAACTGCTCACCGTTCCGGCGCCCGAAACAAAGCCGGCTGCTCCGGCCGCCGCGCCGGCTGCTCCCGCAGCCGAAGCGCCCGCAACTGCTCCGGCACCAGCCGCCCCGGCACCTGCCGTCGTAGAAGCAGCACCGGCTCCTGCCGTGGTAGAAGCAGCACCGGCTCCTGCAGCGCCGGCGACGCCGCCCGCTGCAGGCGTGACCGAGCCCAAGATCGTCGTCGAGGCGGTCGAGATCGACGGCAGCAAGATCTTTGTCGCCGGTCTCGCCGATGCCGGCCGCAAGGTGCGCGCCTATGCCAACGATATCCTGCTCGGTGATGCGCAAACTTCGACGGACGGTCATTTCCTGGTCGAGGCGACGCGCGACATTCCGGTCGGCAGCTACACAATTCGTGTCGACGGCCTCGATACCGACGGTGTGACAGTTGTGGCCCGCGCAGCCGTGCCGTTCGAGCGCGAGCCCGGCGAAGCGGTCGCCGCCGTGGCACCCTCGGCGCCGAAGCCCGTTCAGCCCAAGCCGGCCGCACCTGCCGCCGCCGAGGCGCCGGCCGCGGCCGGGACGGCCCCGGCCACGACGCCTGCTCCCGCCACCGAGGCTCCGGCCGTTGTGGCGGAGGCGACGCCGCCAAGCGATGTGCCCGAGACCGTGGCGCCCAAGCTCGAACATGCCGACGGCGCCGTCATCATCCGCCGCAACGATACGCTGTGGCGGATCTCGCGGCGCGTCTACGGCCATGGCGTACGCTTCTCGACCATCTACCTCGCCAACCAGGACCAGATCAGTGATCCCGACCGCATCTGGCCGGGGCAGGTGTTCAAGGTCCCGGAAAAGTCGAAGGAAGGCGAGGCAGCCGACCTCAAGACGATGGGCGAGCAGGCAACGACAGCGCCGGCCAAGACCAACTAGATCCAAGGCCGTCCAGGTCGAAATCTACTGGTGTGCTGAGCCGCTCAGGTGCAGTTTGAATCCGATCATGTTCGGATCCCCCAGGTCGGGGCGTAGTTTCATGCTCGGAATCAAATAGTCGCCGCCATTCTGCCGGCGATAGGGGATGGGTTGCGTGGTCGCGAGCGTTCTCATCCTCTCGCGCAGGCGCTCGGCGGTGGGTTCGAAGTCGGCTTCACCGAAGCGGTCGACGCTGTAGACGACGAATGGCGGAAGGACGTCGTAGCCCGGGTAGTAGAGGATCCCGTGGTTGATCGGGAACAGCAGATCATCAATTGGTCCGTTGACGCCGCGAGGGGCATAGTGCTCCTCCCAGCCGCCGGCGGTCACGATCAACATTGCGCGCTTGCCCATCAAGGTTCCCTCGCCGTAGCGGTCGCCCCATCGTTTGTCGCTATGTTCGCCCACGCCGTAAGCGAAGCCGTAGGCAAAGACCCTGTCGACCCAGCCCTTGAGGATCGCCGGCATGGCAAACCACCAGAGCGGAAATTGGAGAATCAGGGCATCCGCCCATAGCAGCTTTGCGATCTCGGCCTTGACGTCCTCTGTCAGCGCGTCGGCCTCGAAAGACTTTTTTGACGCTGCGGCAGGCATCAGCCGCGCGCCCGGCGCCAAAACCGGAAAGTCGGCCCGATCAACCGCTGATTTCCAACCCTGGGCGTAGAGGTCCGTCACCCGCACTTCGTGGCCTTGTGCCTCGAGTTCTCTGATGGCGACGTCGCGGAGCGCGCCGTTGAGCGAGCGGGATTCGGGATGTGCGAAGACAAGTAGGATTTTCATGCGGGGGACTCCGGGGATTGAAAAACTGGTCCCTTAGCTAGGCAATATCGACGCAATCCGCTATATATTCGTAATGCATAAGATTGTGCCGAATAGTGGATAAATCGGACATCACCCTCGAACGCATGCGCACCTTCGTTCGCGTCGCGGAACGGGGCAATCTGTCCTTGGTTGCCGGTGAACTGGGTATCGGACAATCGACGGTCACGCGGCATCTGCAGGAACTCGAAGAGGCAGTGGGTGCGCCTTTGCTCAGCAGGACCACCCGGCGGGTCACGCTGACCGACGAGGGCAGCCGCTACTATGCCAACAGCGTCCAGATCCTGCGCCTTGTCGAGCAGGCCGGCGACGAAGCGCGGGGCGCACGTGGCGCGCCGGCCGGCACCGTCCGGATATCCTGTACTGCCGCTTTCGGGGTCTTGCACACCAGCCGACTCATCTTCGACTTTCAGGACCGATATCCCGACATCGGCGTTGACCTCAGCCTCAGCGATGAGCGTGTCGACCTCGTCAGGGAAGGTGTCGACATCGCGCTTCGGTTGGGGCCGCTCACCGACAGCTCATTGAGGCTGCGGGCCCTCGGCCTGTCACGGCGCCTGCTCGTGGCATCGCCGGATTATCTGGCGCAGCGAGGCAGACCGGCTATCCCGTCGGATCTGTCTGGACATGAGGGTATCCGGATGTCGAACGTGGCGGGGAGTGAAACTCTTGCCTTGCAGGGCGCCGGAGGCGAGCGCCATATGGTGCCTTTCGCGGGGCGCCTGCGTGTCGACCATGGGCTTGCCGCGCGCGAGGCTTTGCTCGCGGGTCGAGGGGTCGCACCGGCTCACCGATGGCTTGTCGACGATCTTTTGGCGGCGGGCCTGCTCGAGACGATACTGGATGATTATTCACTGCCGTCCGCCCCTTTGAACATGCTGATCGTCCCGGAGCGCGCGGGCGTTGCAAGGGTCCGCCTGATGGTCGACTTCCTGGCTGAGCGGATTGCCGGCATCCCGGGGATCGAGAAGTCCAGTCCAAAGCGTTAGCCGCTATCTGCTCTGCCCAGAAGAGTAGCTTGCAGCAGCGTCGACCATCGTTTATCGCCGATGGACGATGAGCGAATCCCTAGCTGAAATAGGTATGCCTGGCTGCGCCCCGGACAGCCGAGCCGTTGCCACCCGGCTGGCAGCACTTTCGCACCCGGCTCGGATCGAAATCCTGAAATACCTGTCCGCAAGCAACTCCTGCTGCTGCCGCGAGGTTGTCGACCGTTTCGATCTGGCGCAGTCCACTGTGTCACAACATTTGAAGATACTGGTCGAAGCCGGGCTGGTCCGGTTCGAACCCGACCGTCAGCGCTCGCGCTACGAGGTCGATCGTGCCGCACTTGCCGATGTTTCCGCGTCGGTGGCCGCGCTCGTCAATTCCTGCTGCTCCGGCCGCTAGACCATGATCCCGAAAAGTGGAGCCCGGTTCTCGGACGAGATCATGGTCAAAAAGACATAAGAAGAAGGCACAAGAAATGGCCGAAAAAACCGTCTCCGACTCCTCGACCTTCAAGACGCTGCTCAATTTGTGGCCCTATATGTGGCCGGCGGATCGCGCCGATCTGAGAGCCCGGGTCACATGGGCGACGCTTCTGTTGGTCGTCGCCAAGCTGACGCTGGTCGCCGGTCCCTATTTTTTCAAATGGGCGACCGACGCGCTGGCCGGCGACGCCAAATCGGTGCCGCCGCTGCCGAGTTTTCTGCTGGCGCCGGTCATGCTGGTCGTTGCCTACAATGTCGTGCGCCTGGTGCAACTTGGCTTCAATCAATTGCGCGACGCCTTGTTTGCCCGTGTCGGCCAATACGCGGTGCGCCAGCTCGCCTTCCGCACCTTCGTCCACATGCACCAACTGTCGCTGCGCTTCCATCTCGAGCGCCGCACCGGCGGCCTGTCGCGCATCATCGAGCGCGGCACCAAGGGTATCGAGACGATCGTGCGCTTCATCATGCTCAACACGGCGCCGACCATCCTCGAATTCGCGCTGACCACCGGCATCTTCGCCTACACCTATGGCTGGAAATACGTAGTCGTCGTCGCGGTCACCGTCTGGGTCTATGTCTGGTTCACGGTCCGCGCCAGCGACTGGCGCATCTCGATCCGCCGCGACATGAACGACAGCGACACCGATGCCAACACCAAGGCAATCGACTCGTTGCTCAATTACGAGACGGTGAAATATTTCAACAATGAGGGCATGGAAGCCGAGCGCTTCGACCGCTCGATGGCACGCTACGAGGTCGCAGCGACCCGGATCTGGACCTCGCTCGGCTGGCTGAACTTCGGCCAAGGCATCATCTTTGGCCTCGGCACCGTCATCGTCATGTGCATGTCGGCGCTGGAAGTGCAGGCCGGCACGCAGACGGTCGGCGACTTCGTCTTCATCAATGCCATGCTGATGCAGCTGTCGGTGCCGCTCAATTTCATCGGCTTCATCTACCGCGAAATCCGCCAGGGGCTGACCGACATCGAGCAGATGTTCGACCTTCTGGATGTGCCGCAGGAGATCGTCGACAAGCCGGACGCGAAGCCACTTACTGTCAGCGCCGGCAAGGTCGAGTTCCGCGACGTGCATTTTTCCTATGACCCCAACCGCAAGATCCTGAAGGGCATCAGCTTCGAGGTGCCGGCCGGCAAGACCGTGGCCATTGTCGGGCCCTCGGGCGCCGGCAAGTCGACCATCTCGCGGCTTCTGTTCCGCTTCTACGACGTCCAGTCCGGCCAGGTGCTGATCGACGGCCAGGATATCAGGGACGTGACGCAGGAGAGCCTGCGCGGAGCGATCGGCATGGTGCCGCAGGACACCGTACTGTTCAACGACACCATCGCCTACAACATCCGCTATGGCCGCATCGGCGCCAGCGAGGAGGATATGCAGAAGGCCGCCGAACTCGCCCAGATCGGCCCGTTCATCGAGCGATTGCCTGACGGTTACAAGTCGATGGTCGGCGAACGCGGGCTAAAACTTTCGGGCGGCGAGAAGCAGCGCGTGGCGATCGCCCGCACCATCCTGAAGGCGCCGCCGATCCTGATGCTCGACGAAGCGACCTCGGCGCTCGACAGCCACACCGAACAGGAAATCCAGGCCGCGCTCGATCTGGTCAGCCGTGGCCGCACCACCATCGTCATCGCCCACCGCCTGTCGACGGTGATTACCGCTGATGAGATCATCGTGCTGCAGGACGGCCAGATCGCCGAGCGCGGCACCCATGCCGAGCTGATGCGCAAGCATGGCCTCTACGCCTCGATGTGGGACCGCCAGCGCGAGGCGACCGAGGCCGAGGAGCGCCTACGCATCGCCCGCGAGGGCGACGAGCTTGGCGTTGTCGTTCGTCGACGAACGTCGGAGGTGAATTGACACCGTTTCCTTCTCCAACGAGGGGAAAAGAGAAAATTTCCGCTTGACCTCAACTTAAGTTGAGATCGTAGGCCGTTCTTGGAGCCCGCCAACTAGCGTGTTTAAAAAACGGAGCAATCGAATGAGCGAGACAAATCAGACTGTTGACGGGGGCAGCGTGTTCAGGGTGGACAAATTCGTCGTCCCGGCCGCCGCTCGCAAGGAGATACTCGCCAAGGTCCGGACGACGCATGAATTGCTGCGCCTGCAACAAGGCTTTGTGCAGGATTTCCTGCTCGAGCAATTCTCAGGCCCAGGCGAATTCAACCTCGTCACCATCGTCGAATGGGAGAGCCAGGCGGCCGTCGACAACGTCGTGCCGATCGTCAAAGCCGCGCACGAGCGCATCGCCTTCAACCCGCAGGAGACGATCGCCCGGCTCGGCGTTCGCGCCGACATCGCCAACTATCAGAGGGTTCCCGGGCTGTAGCAAGGCTGCTACCGCCAGCCGATGCCAGGTGCCGGCGCTTCGACGCTGAGCACCTGGCCGGTGCGGGCTTCAGAAGCCTTCGGATTTGGGATCATGGACGGGCAACCTTTTCCGGCGCCTTGAACCGTCGGTGTCCCGAATTCTGCCGACAACGACACCGACCTAGCAAGCGGATCGCGACCCCTGCCGGCGCACCCAATACGGCCTTCCCTATTGTTGCGTTGCGGCGAGGGGGGCTTTCGGCTATTGAGGCCGGACTTGAAACGGAGCCTGTTTATTACCGATGAGCCTTGTCGATACGGTCAAGAACGCGTTCGTACCGATCCATCGCGAGGGCTATCCCTTCATCGCAGCCTTTGGCGCGGCGACGCTTTTCCTCGGTTATTTCTCCTCGATCCTGTTCTGGATCGGTCTGATACTGACGGCCTGGTGCGTCTATTTCTTTCGCGATCCCGAGCGCGTCACGCCGGTAGATGACCGCCTGGTGGTCAGCCCCGCCGACGGCATCATCTCGGCGGTCGGACCCGCCGTGCCGCCGCGCGAACTCGGCCTCGGCAATGTCGAGATGACCCGCATCTCGGTGTTCATGAACGTCTTCTCCTGCCACGTGAACCGCGCCCCGGTGCGCGGCCGTATTGCGAAAATCGAACATCGGCCGGGCAAATTCCTCAATGCCGAACTGGACAAGGCCAGCACCGAGAACGAGCGCAACGGCCTGGTCATCGAGAGCCCCAATGGCACGGTCGCGGCCGTCCAGATCGCCGGCCTGGTGGCGCGCCGCATCGTCTGCTGGGCCGAGGCCGGCGGCTCGATCGGCACTGGCGAGCGTTTTGGCCTGATCCGCTTCGGCTCGCGTGTCGATGTGTTCCTGCCCCTGACCGCGACGCCGCGCGTTGCAGTCGGCCAGACGGCGGTTGGCGGCGAAACCGTGCTGGCCGAATTCGGCGGTGTTGCCGGCACGCCTCTTGTTCGGGTTTCCTGACCGGTGGGCACGCAATACAAAAAGTTCGAGGCCCATGCCAGCGGCGGTCCGCGCATCCGCGAAATCCCGATGCGCATGGTGCTGCCCAATCTGGTCACCGTGCTCGCCATTTGCGCCGGCCTGTCCGGCATCCGCTTCGGCTTCGAAGGCCGCTTCGAGCCGGCGGTGGTGATGGTGCTGCTTGCAGCCTTCCTCGACGGCATTGACGGCCGCTTGGCGCGGATGCTGAAGGCGACATCCAAATTCGGCGCTCAGATGGATTCGCTGGCCGACATCGTCAATTTCGGCGTGGCGCCGGCTCTGGTGCTCTATGCCTTCCTGCTCGACCGCGCCGGTTCGCCGGGCTGGATCGCGGCACTGCTGTTCGCCATCGCCTGCGGGCTGCGCCTCGCCCGTTTCAACGTGCTCGATGACGAGAAGGCCGATCGCCCCATATGGCAGTCCGAATATTTCGTCGGCGTGCCGGCGCCGGCTGGCGCCGTGCTGGTGATGCTGCCGCTTTATCTCTATTTCCTGCGCACAGGTCTGGAGCCCAGTCGTCCAGCAGCCTTCGTCGCCACCGGCTTCACCATCCTGGTCGCTTTCCTGCTGGTCAGCCGGCTGCCTGTCTATTCCGGCAAGAGCCTGAAAATCCCGGGCGACAGGGTGTTGCCGATCATCCTGGGTGTCGTGCTCTACGTACTCCTGCTGATGACCTACCCCTGGTACACGCTGACCGCTTCGGTTGCCGGCTACCTGATCTTCCTACCGTTCAGCGTGCGCGCCTATTCGAAGCGCGCCAAGCTGGAGGGCGAGAAGGTGCCGCCTTCGGATATAGGTTAGAAGGTCGGCGGAAGTGCTTGATCTGACTCAGGCCGCGACGCCGAGCCCCAGCCTGTCGATCGCCAGTTTCCTCGTCGACACATAATCAGTCTTGCCGGAACCCAGCACCGGGATTTCCTCCACCTTGACGATGTCGTTGGGCACCATCAGTTCGGCGGCACCGGCCTGTTTGCCGAACCTGCGCAAGTCGTCGGGGTTGGCGTCGTCGGCGGTGGTGACCAGCACGATGCGCTCGCCGCGCCTCTTGTCAGGCACGGCCACAGCCGCGTGGTGCTCTTCCGGCCACAGCGACTGCACCAGCATCTCCACCGCACCCAGCGACACCATCTCGCCGGCGATCTTGGCGAAGCGCTTGGCGCGTCCGCGAATGGTGATGAAGCCTTCGCGGTCGACGGCAACGATGTCGCCGGTGTCGTGCCAGCCGGTCAGCGGCTGCAGCTCGCCGGGGCGGTCCGACGTCATGTAGCCCATCATCAGATTCGGTCCGTCGAGCCACAATTGGCCGGCGTCGGAGATGCCCTCGACCGGCTCCAGCTTCATGCGCATGCCCGGCAGCAGCCGGCCGACCGTGCCATCGCGGCCATGGATTGCCGTGTTGACGGCAACCACCGGTGCCGCCTCGGTCAGCCCGAACCCTTCGATGATCTCGGCCTGGAAGCGCTCGCGATAGACGCGGCGGGTTTCCGGCTTCACCGCCTCGGCGCCGGCGACGACGAAGCGCAGGCTGGAAAAATCGCCGTCCTTGGCGGTGCGCGCATAGTTGGCGAGGAATGTGTCGGTGCCGAACATGATGGTCGGTTTTACCTTGCGCGCAACCTCGGGGATGATCTTGTAGTGCAGCGGCGAGGGGTAGAGGAACAGCTTTACCCCGGTGACCAGCGGTAGGATGGTGCCGCCCGTTAGGCCGAAGGAGTGGAACACCGGCAGCACGTTGAGCAGGATGTCGGCAGGCGAGATGGTGATCCGCGCCTCGGCCTGCATGGCGTTGGCGTAAAGGTTCTTGTGCGACAGCACGACCGCCTTCGGCGTGCCTTCCGAGCCCGAGGTAAACAGGATCACGGCCGGCTTGGCCGCATCCTGCCGCTGCAGTGGCCAGCGCCACAGCAAGGCGGCGGCAAGCTTGTCCAGCGCGGTGACGCTGGCCCGCACATCCTCGAGCCAGAGAAGCCTGGCGCCGCCCTTTTCGATCGCCGCGACGATATCGGCAAGGTCGGCCTTCTCGACGAACGCGCGGGACGAAATCACGGTCCTTATCACCGCCGTGCGCACGGCCGCGGTGACGCTCGCCGGCCCGGCCGTATAGTTGATCATCGCCGCCACCCGGCCGGCCGACAGAAGGCCGGTGAGCGACAGCACGACGCCATTGGCGTTGGGCAGCATCACACCGACCGCTTCGCCCGGCGCCGTGACGGCCTCGAAGCGCCTGCCCAGGACGCGGGCGCCGATGAACATCTTGCGGTAGCTCAACGCACCCGAGATGACGTCTTCTATGATCGTGTGCGAAGCGCCGACGCGGTCGGCGGCATCGCGCATGGCCAGGAAAAGGCCACGATCGAGGTTGGTGCCGAAGAGCCGCGCCTCGGCGACACGGTCGAACAGCGCGTTGGTGTTCGAGGCCTGCTCGGGGTTGCGCGCCACCAGTTCGGCGATGGTCATCGGCTCCAGCACGCTGATCGACAGCTGCGGAAACCAGTGTCGTGGCGCCTTGTCCGCGGGCGTCAGCGACACCGGCAGGCTGCGCGCGCCGCCGACGAAGATCGGCACGATTTTGGCATCGGCCTGCATGGCGATGCGGGTGACGGCACGAAACAACCGAAACGTCTTGACGTCGGGCTCGACCGCATCCGGCAGATAGACGGCGAGCCGGCCCTTGCCTTTGAGCACGCGCACCAGCCGGCGGCTGACGAAGACATGTTCGGCGTTGAAGGCGATGGTACGGCCAAGCTCGCGCCAAGGTTCGAGCCACGGCGAGCGCGCCGAGACCTCATCGAGAATATGCAGCGTGTCTTCCGGCAGCAGCGACAGCATCAGCGCCGGCTCGAAGCGCGATTGATGCGAGATGACGTAGATGACTGGAGCCTGCGCCTTGCGGGCGACCCGGATGCGGCTGTCTCCGATCCGGTAGGCGAGCTTGAACGGCACATAGAGCAGCGCCTGGGTGAAGCGCAGGCCGAGGCGGAATTTTTCCGCCACGCCGATCAGCAGCCAGGCCAGAACAAGACCCGCAAGCAGCGCCAGTGTCAGGATCATGCCGCGTCTCTCCCAACGTTTTTTAGCATCTCGGCTCTTTGCGGCCGTGTCGGCCAGAACCTAGACGATGTGGGAGCAAGGTCAATGCGGAGCTTTTGCTTCCCTTGGTGCGGGAAGCTGCTTCTCACGCCGCCTGCAGCCGTCCACTGATGAAACGAAATTCCTGCGTCTTGCCGCCATAGCCATAAGCGGCTGCCGGCACTTCATGCACGAAGGCGTAGCTCTCCTCATGCACGCCGCCCAGCAGACGGCCGAAGGCTGCGAAGATCGCCTTCAGATAGGCCTCCAGTTCAAGCTTGGTATTGGTGCCGTCGACCACCTTGATATCAAGCCAGAACGTGTTGGTGCCGTGCTCGGCCAGCGACTTGCCGCTGGCGAACCAGTGCTGCGGATCGACGTAGGACACGGCAACTGCCGTGATCGTCGGGTCCTTGCGCAGCTGCGTCGCGGTGATTTCGGTGGCCTCCTTTGCGATGCGAGCGGAAAGAGCCGCGTCAGGTTTGCCGGTGACGCTGATGTTGATGATGGGCATTTTTCTTCTCCTTGGCTTGAGCGGCGTCCGATCGCCGTTGAAACAACCATGCCACCATCTTTCGATCAAAAAAATCGAATTGTTTTTAACTGAAGATTCGATAAGATCGAAGTATGGAAACGCTGGATCCCGATCTGCTCCGAACCTTCCTAGCTTTCGTCGACAGCGGCTCACTGGCCAAGGCGGCTGCAAGCGTCGCACGTTCGCCCTCGGCGGTGACCGCCCAGATGCAGCGGCTGGAGGAAATCGTCGGCGAGCCGCTGCTGGCGCCGCAAGGGCGAGGGCGCGGCTTGACCCCTGCAGGCGAAGACCTCGTCGGCCATGCTAGGCGGATCCTTGCCGCCCATCGCGAGGCATGGCTGGCGCTTAAGGGCGCCCGCGCTGCCGGACGCGTCGCCATCGGCACGACACAGGATTTCGCCGACAGCGGCCTGCCGGATCTGCTGCGTGCCTTCGCCGGCAGCCATCGGCGCGTCAGGATCGAACTGCGGGTCGGCCGCTCCGCCGAACTGGCGCAGGCGCTGCAGTCTGGCGGCCTCGATCTGGCGATCGTCATGCGCCAGGCGGCAGCGCCGGACGAAGTCGGTGTGCTGCGCGAGCCGATGATATGGCTATGCTCACAAAAGGGGCTGGCCACGCGGCAGGAGGAACTGCCGCTGGCGCTGCTCGACCCATATTGCGGTTTTCGCGAAGCAGCACTTGCCGCACTCGATGCTGCCGGCCGCCGCTATCATATTGCTGCCGGCAGCGCCAGCCTGGCCGGCCTGCGCACGGCGGTGAACGCCGGTGTCGCGCTGACGCTGCGAACGGCCCGCTTTGCCCATTCCGGCATTGTCGAGGCACCGCGCGAGCTTGGCCTGCCACAGGTTCCAATGGCTGAGTTCGCCATCCGGCTGCGCGCTGGCGCCGATGGTCCGGCGGGCGATCTGGCGGCCCTGCTCGGCGGTAACCTTGCCCTGTCGGGCGGTTGAATGAAGAAAAAGCCGACCTTACGGTCGGCTTGGAGTAGGACGGGCCGAGGGGTTTGGGGGGACTTGGGGATGGCCCGTCGCAGCAATAATGCCTGACCCGGATGATGGTTCCGTGACCGCGTCACTTTTTTAAGAAATATTTGATGCCACGCGTTGCGGGCTGGCCAAGCGTTGCGAGCGGGCCATCAGCCAATCCCGCCCCGCATGGGCAAACACCGCACACAACACGATGACGCCGCCGATCATGCTGGCGGCTGGGGCAATCTCGCCCAGGAACAGGAAGGCAAACAGGATCGCGAACGGCACTTCGGCCGAGCCGAGCAGCCCGGATTCGGCCGGCGGGATGAGCCGCGCGCCCTCCGTCCACAGGATCGAGGAGAGTGCGAAGGACGCGCCGAAAGTGGCGAGCAGAACGGCGTCCCTTGGCGAAACCGCCAGCGGATCGGCGACGAACCAGCCGAGCACGAACAACAGGAAAGCCGAAACCGCACCGGCCCACACCACGGGCGTGTCGCGGAAGGCGCGCACCATGATCATGTAGAGGCCGCTGCCGATGGTCATCAGCAGTGCCAGTCCGTCGCCGAACAGATTGCCGGTGCCGAAGCCGGACCAGACCATGATCGCCACGCCGCACAGTGACACGGCGGCGGCGACCATCGTCTGCAACCGGAAGGGTTCGCGCGTCAGAACCCAGGCCAGCAGCGCGGTGACGAAAGGTGCTGTGGCATAGATGACGGCGACATTGGCAACGAAGGTGAACTTGAATGCCGATATGAAAGCGATGCTGGCGAGAGCCCCTTCCACCGCCAGCAGCCAGCCGCGCCAGCCAAGCCGCAGGCTATCACGCCCGCCGGAGCGGTGGCGCCGCCACAGCACATAGAGGCTGACCAGGATCGAGCCGACGAAGCCGCGCCAGCAGATGATGGTCAGCGGGTCGGCATGGATCGACTTGGTCAGAACGCCGGTCAGGCCAAACACAGCCGCCGAGGACGACACCAGGATGATGCCGAGCGTACGCTCCGCGGCGGTGTCGATGGTAGCTGCAATCTCAGTCATGCGGCCAGCCTACGCCGCTTGGTCCTGACATCGTAATGTCAGCAATGATGGTGATCCACATCATAGGCGTTTGCGAAAATGCTCGGTGCCGACGATCAGCAGGCCGGCGGCGACGATCAGGGCGGCACCCAGGAAGACTTCGCGGCGCGGCACGTCGCCCCAGATCGCAAAGCCGAGCGCGAACGCCCACAACAGCGAGGTGTATTCCAGCGGTGCCAGCACCGAGGCCGGTGTGCGCTTCATGCCCTCGAAGAGAAGATACTGCGCCAGGCCGCCGAGTGCGCCGACGCTGGCAAGGAGCAGCAACTGGGCCCCGTCCGGTGTCCGCCACCACAACAACGCCGGTACCGCCGAAAACAGCAGGAAATAGAAATTGTTGAGCAGGAGTTGGATCATCGAGCGCTCGGCAAGGGCGGTTTTGCGCAAGAGTACGATGGCGATGCCCCACAAGAAGGCGGCCGCCAGCACCAGCAGCACCGGCACGGACAGGCCGAGATGAGTCGGATCGCAAGCGATGAACACGCCGGCAAAGCCGATCAGCACCGCCAGCCAGCGGAGCATCGGCACTTTTTCGCCGAGCAGGAACACCGAAAGCACGGTGACAATGATTGGGGCCGCGTAATAGACGGTGGTCAGTTCGGCGAGCTGCAGGCTGCGCGCCGCGTTGTAGTAGCAGAGCCACGCAGCAAGCGTGAAGGCACTGCGCACCAGCATCGGCCGCACGATCGGCGAGCGCATCGTGTCAGCAAACAACTGTCGTCCGCCGATCGCCGCGCACGCACCCAGAATGGTGATGCTGCGGAAGAACATGATCTGCCAGACGCTCATGCCGACGACCAACAGCTTGATCGAAGCATCCTGTGTCGAAAACAGCAGATAGGCCGCACCGGTCAGCAGGATGCCTGCAAGAACCCGCTCGCGTGTTTCGAGAATGGCGATATCGGCCATAAGGCGCGTGGGACCAAAAATTGCCGGAGCGGCAGAAATGCTGTGAGGAGCGACACAAGGGAACTGTGAATTCAGCTCCCTTGGCAGCAAGCTATACGGGCGAAAACCGCTGCGGCGCTACGCCAGCCCGGTGCTTATGTTGGGGCAGGGGTCCATGGCGAGTTGCACTGTCGCCAAGCCTATTGCGTCGCCTGGTAAAGCTCCGAAGCGGCCTCTTTCAGGGCGCGCCGACCATCGGATCGGAAATACATCATGTGCCCGCCCTCGACGACATCGAGACGGATAGGCTTGGCATTGGCGAGCGACGGGATCTGGTTCACCAGGTAGCGCGAGGCGAGGTAAGGCGTGACCAGGTCGGTGTAGCCGTTGACGATCACGACGCCGAGCGAGGGGTTCAGCGAGCGTGCTCGCTGCAGATCGTCCATTACCCCGGCATAGCCTTGCCGTGACGCGCTGGTCCCGTAGTCCCAATTATGGCTGATTTCGCCATTGAGCAGCCGATAGCTGACATCGGTGCGGAAATGCAGTTCGTCGCTGATATAGCCGACGAACGCCGACGTCAGCGCCGGCACGCTGCGGTCGAGCACCGGATCCGGGCCGGCGATGCGAGCGCTCTCGGGCGCGATGTCGGCCGTGCCGATCGTGGCGTCATAGGGGCTGAGCACCTTGCCGCTGGCGCGGGCGAACTCCCTTGCGAACAGGCCGGTGGGAATGCGGGCGGAGTTCCGCTGCACCAGGTCGAGCGGCAGGCCGGTGATGTCAGCCACGCGTTGACTGGCCAGCCGCCTGCCTTGCTCCAGTCCGCTGGTGAGCGCCGTAAGGTAATCGCCCATCGCATAATGTTCGACTTCGGCCAGCTTCTCCCGCAATGCATCGCCGCTGACGCCTTCGGTGCGTAGCCGCACCGCCGCCAGTGAAGGCAGTTCGAGCGCCCAATGCAGCGGCTCGAATTCATCCGGCTGCACCAGCGTGAACTCCAGCGCCGGCGAGATCAGCACGATGCCGTTCGGACTGATGCCGATATCTTCCTGCAATGTCCTGGCGAGCAGCGCCGCGCGGAACCCGCCATAGCTTTCGCCGGCAAGGAACAGAGGCGACCCGGTGCGGCCGTTCTGCGAGAGATAGAGCCGGATGAAGGCGCCAATCGAGCTGGCATCCTGGTTGACACCCCAGAAATCGCGCGTGTCCTGCCCCGGTGCCTCGCGGCTATAGCCGGTTCCCACCGGATCGACGAAGACGAGATCGGTCATGTCGAGCCAGCTGTCCGGATTGTCGATCAGTCTTTGCGGTGACGACAGGAATTCCCCGTCTGCTCCCGTCGCGATTATCCGTGGACCGAGAGCGCCGATATGCAGATAGGCGGACGCTGCTCCAGGGCCGCCGTTGAACACGAAGGTGATCGGCCGCTGCGGGTCTTTGGCCCCGCTTGCCGGCGGCTCCAGCGTGTAGGCGACATAGAAGATCTCCGCCGTGACGTCGCCCTTGCCGGAAAGCAGCGACAGTGTCGCCGCCTTTGCCTGGTAATCCAGCTTGCTTCCGGCCAGCATGATCGAATGGTTGGTTGTCTGTGGCGGCGGCAGCAGGGACAGAACGCCGCCCGAGGGCGCCGGCCGCTCCGCCGTTTCAGCCAGGACGGGCTGCGCCAGGACGGCAAGCATCGGCAGGATAAGGCAGATCAGTTTCAGCTTGACCGGCATGATGGCTCCGCGACAACGACTCCCGCATAGGTATGGCCGAGAGGTTCGAAGTCAAAGGAAATGGCTGTTTTGAACTTGTAACGGCTTGCGCTACTGTGAGCCGGAATGCAGTCGAACGTTTCCCTCGATCAGTTTGGACGCTGGAGCGGCGGTGTGGCCGCTGCGGCCGTTGCCGCGACTCCCGAAGAATTGTCGGCTCGCTTCACGGCAGCGGCGAGCGAGTTGCTTGGCTCCGACCGCGCCTATGTCGGCTTTTACCGTCGCGATATCACGTCCCTGACCATCGACGATGCCGGCCCCGATCGCTGGAACCGCGACTACGATGCACGACTGTATCGCCAGGATCCCTTCTTCCAGAGGTTCGCCAGCACAAGGCAGGATTTCCTGTTGCCGCTGTCGGCACTCCGCAATGGCGACTTCCAGCGCACCCCCTACTATCGCGAATTCTTCGGCCCTTCCGACAGTTTCGACGAGATCACCGGCGTGTTCAATCTCGACGGGCTGACCGCTGGCTATGTCACTTTTCTCAGGCGAAACGGGGCAGAACCGTTTGGCGAGCAGGATCTGGCAACGGCTTGCGCGGCAAGCAGCGCGACAAGGCTCATTTTGGGAAGATTGCTTCATCTGTGCCGCTTCCGGCACAAGGGCGCCGCAATCGGTGACGCTCGCTCGCGGCTGAGCAGGCGCGAGGCCGAGATTGCGCGGCACCTGGTCGATGGTGGCAACGCCAAGACCATCTCGCGAAGTCTCGCCGTCTCGCCCGGCACCGTCCGCAACCACATCAAGCAGATCTACCGCAAGCTCGGCGTGCACTCCCAGGTCGAGCTGCTGGCGACCCTCCGCGACGTCGCTTGAGCCTGACGGCTCCCGCCGGCTCTATTGCCCCGTCACGATGCGCGTCCACATGCGGTTTTGCGATCGCAGCCACTTTGGGTCGTTGTTGTCGACCACGAACAGCTTGGCCTTTACGGCATCAGCCGGAAAGACGCCGGGATCGCTGGCTATGGCCTTGTCCATCAGCGGCAGGGACTCCGGTATCGCATTGGCGTAGGAGACATAGCTGGAATTGGCCGCGGCGATATCGGGCCGCAGATTGAAGTCGATCCAGGCCTGGGCGTTGTCGGGATGCGGCGCATCTTTCGGCACCGCCATCGTATCGAAGTTGATGAGCGTGCCTTCCCTGGGAATGGAATAGGCGATCTCCAGCTTCTTCACGGATTCCGCCGCACGAGTCCTTGCCTGGAGGATGTCCCCCGACCAGCCCAACACCACGCAGATGTCGCCGTTGGCGAGGTCGTTGATGTATTTGGACGAATGGAAATAGCGGATGTAGGGCCGCACCTTGCCCATCAGGTCCTCGACCCTGGCGAGGTCGTCGGGACTGGTCGATTTGGGGTCGATGTGAAGATAGTTCATCGCCATCGGGATGACTTCCGCCGGCGCATCGATCATGGCCACGCCGCAATCGGACAGCTTCTTGACCATTTCGAGGTCGAAGACCATGGCGAAGGAATCCGTCGGCGCGTCCGGCAGCCGCTGCTTCACCGCGGCGACGTTGTAGCCAATGCCGTCGGTGACCGCCATATAGGGCACGGCATGCAGGTTCCGCGGGTCGGCGCCAGCGATCAGCGCCAGGGCCTGCGGATCGATCTTCGAATGGTTGGCAAGCTTCGATTTGTCGAGTTCCAGGAACGCCCCCGCCTTCACCTGGTTCTTCAGGAACGGATAGGCTGAGGGGTAGACCACGTCATATCCCGAGCCGCCGGTGAGCAGCTTGGTTTCAAGCACCTCGTTGCCGTCATAGACATCGTAGCGAACCTTGATGCCCGTCTCCTTCTCGAATTTCTCGGCCGTGTCCTGCGCGATGTAGTCGGACCAGTTGTAGACGTTGACGATCTTTTCCTCGTCAGCCGAAGCCGCATTTGCGCAGATGCCGCAGGCAAGCAGGGTTGAGAAGATCAGAGCGCGCATAAATGTCCTCCGTTTTCGCTATCTGTTTTGGGCATGCCCTTCCCTCAACGCCGTTGCGGGGCATAGACTGGCAAGGTGATGCAGGCGACATTGCCGCCACCCAGCAGGATCTCGCGTGAGTTTTCGATGCCGACTATCTTGTGGTCGGGAAACAGCTCGGCCAGCGTCTGCTTGGCCCTCACATCGAGATCGCAGCCGAACTGCGGTACCACCACGACGCTGTTGCCCGGATAGTAGTTGATGTAGCTCGCCGCGATCCGGTTTCCGGCCGGTCGCGCCCAGGTCGAATCCAGCCGGTCCACGCTGTCGCTTTCTTCCGGCGTCATCTCGATCGGCAAGGGGTGGGGCAGCCGATGAACTTTCAGCGCGCGGCCACGCGCATCGCGGGCCGAACGCAGCACCTCTTCGGCTTCTCGCACAATCTCGTATTGTGGGTCCTCCCGGTTGTCGGTCCAGCTCAGCACGACCACGCCGGGGCGCACGAAGCAGCAGACGTCGTCGACATGGCCGTCGGTCTCGTCGAAAGCGAGGCCGCGTGGCAGCCAGATGACGGTATCGACACCGAGATAGTCGCCGAGCTGGCGTTCCACTTCGGCCTTGCCGAGATGGGCGTTGCGATTTCGGTTGAGGAGGCATTGCTCCGTCGTGATGAGGGTGCCCTGGCCGTCGCACTGCAATCCGCCGCCCTCGGCGATCAGCGGCGCCCGGTAGCGATCCATGTTCTCGATTTCGAGCACTTTCTGCGCCGCCAGGTCGTCCAGGTCCCATGGCGAATAGAGGCCGCCGTCGAAACCGCCATAGGCGTTGAAGATCCAATCGACGCCACGCACGTCGCCTTGATCGTTGACGACGAAATTGGGGCCGCTGTCGCGCAGCCAGGAATCGTTGGTGGACATCTCCACGATGCGCACATGGCCTGGCAATCGCGCTCGGGCATTCTGCCACTGGCGAGCAGAGGCCGCCACCGTCACCGGCTCGCTTTGCGCGATCGCCGCGGCGACATCCGCGAACAGCTTTTGCGCGGGCTTGGCGCCGAGGCGCCAGGTGTCCGGTCGCTCCGGCCAGATCATCCAGCAGCCTGATTTGGGTTCGAATTCGCCGGGCGCGCGAAACCCATCCTGTTTCGGCCTTGTCGAGAGGGTACGGGGCATCTTGGGACCGCCGGGAAATGGAGTGATGACTTGCCCGGATCAGACGTTTTGGGACCTTGTCCGTCAATGTCCCATTTGGGATATCGGTGTCGGCGGCTGTCTCCTGTTGCGGAACGGCATTGCCTTCCCACGGTGATCGGCGCAAATCTCGACCGGACGGCGTATGCCGGTGACGCAAGCAGTCGACGAAAGGGGAAAGCGGATGGATGCGATCGAACTGAAGGCCATGCAGGCGCCGCTGAAGCAGGCCTATCGTGACGATGCTTCGCAGGCCCTGATCACGCTTCGCGCCAAGGGCTCGATCGACGACCAGTCGGTTGCCTGCAAGGTGGAGACGGGCAGGGCGCTCGCCATCGCCGGACTGCATCCGGCAACAGGCGGCTCAGGGCTTGAGCTCTGCTCGGGCGACATGCTGCTGGAGGCCTTGGTGGCTTGCGCCGGGGTGACGCTGAAGGCGGTGGCGACGGCGCTCGAGTTCAAGCTCGGCGCCGCCACGGTGGAAGCCGAAGGCGATCTCGATTTTCGCGGCACGCTCGGTGTCGCCAAGGATGCGCCGGTCGGCTTTCGCGCCATCCGGCTCAATTTCAACCTCGACACCGATGAGCCGCAGGAGCGGATAGACTCGCTGCTGAAGCTGACCGAGCGTTATTGCGTGGTATTCCAGACCATCAGCCAGAAGCCGGAGCTGACGGTGAGCGCGCGCCGCTGACGCTTACTGCGCTGACGGTTCTTCGGCGTCGCCCTCGTCAGTGAAGGGCGAGGCGCTCGGCACGCATTGCACCGACCAGCCGGCCGGTGTCGGCTGCTTCTGATATTCGGTGATGGCGGCGGTGCACTGTTCGCGTTTGTCGAAGGTGCTGGGCAGCACGACCATGCCGCCTTGCGGGCCGGCGATTACCAGATACCAGACCAACGCTGCTGCGGTCGTAGCCATGGGGATTTCCTCATTCTGCCAGTGGGCGCTTGTTGTGGGAGTCGCTGTGATCCTTACCAACTCCACGGAAATGACGAAAGCATGACGGCGGCGCAGCCTTCCATCGTCACATCACAGCCGCGTGATGTGACGGGGGTTTCGCAGCCCGATTTCGAAGCGAAATCGGCTCAGTTGGTGGCAAAACAATAGAACAAGCCGTCGCCCCCGGTGCCCTTGAGCGCCTCCTGGCTGCAGCCGCCGCGCGAAGCGTGCGAGGAATTCCAGGATTTGGCCGCTGCCGAATCGTCGAGGCCGGCGCGGTCATGATGGCCCATCATAGCGGCGCCTTCCGCCCCGCTCATCGTCCAGTCGCCGCAGGTCTGGTCGGCGATCTTGGTGCCGTCGGGCTTGGAGCCGGTCAGCACGTCGTGGCGGTTGGGCGTGTCGCCGCGGCCGTTGACCGCTTCGCCTTTCTCGTTGAGCGCTGTCTGCTTGGTGATGCCGTTGGCATCGCTGTGCAACGAGGCGACATCGTCGGCGATCTTGATGCCCTTTGCGTTTACCCATGGCCCCTTGCCGATGCGGTCGCGGGCGTCGGTGTCGCTGGTCGACAGATAGGCGGCCCAACTTTTGCCGGTGACGCCAGCGGCTTCCGCCAGCGACGCGCAATGCGCGTCGGCGCCTTTGAGGCCGCCGAGGTCGGCACCCTTGCCGGAACCGACACTGGTAACGAAGAAGCTCATCTTGGCATCTTGCGAGTAAGCGGCGCCCGCGGCTGCGATCAGGGTGGCGGCGGTGGCGAGAAGCAGTCTACGCATGTCGGTCCTCCGGTTGGTCTTCGACGGGTTACATCAGAAGAAACGTTGCCGGAGGCCTGTTTAATCCCTACGCATGTCGCCTAAAAGTGTGCAGCGGTTTTTGGGAAACCGACATGCGTCAAAAAGGCTCTAGTTTTATTCCGGCTGGCGATAGGCGACGAAGCGATTGTGCTTGGCTTGGAAGATCAATCCGGTCTCTTTCAGCTCCGGGCTGGCCAGCGGCACGATGCGT
This sequence comes from Mesorhizobium sp. M0518, assembly GCF_040321125.1. NCBI lineage: Bacteria > Pseudomonadati > Pseudomonadota > Alphaproteobacteria > Hyphomicrobiales > Phyllobacteriaceae > Mesorhizobium > Mesorhizobium sp. M0518. The sequence goes on along the minus strand of NZ_JAMYQY010000021.1, from coordinate 94,103 downwards.
TTGGCGATCTCGGCGGGGTGCGGCAACGTCTCGGGATCCTCGCCCGGCACTGCCTGGGCACGCATGGCGGTGCGGGTGGCGCCGGGGTCGGCGGCGTTGACCCGGAGCGGCAGGCTCTGCGTCTCATGCGCCCAGGAGCGCATCATCGTCTCCACCGCGGCCTTGGACGCCGCGTAGGGCGCCCAGAAGGCACGCGCCGAGTGCGCTGCGTTGGAAGATAGGATGATCGCTCGTCCAGCATCGGAGAGCCGCAGCAGAGGGTCGACCGAGCGGATCAGCCGCCAGGTCGAGGTGACGTTGATGGTCATCACCTTCTCGAAGGTTTTTGCTTCGACATGACCGATCGGCGAAATGACGCCGAGAACGCCGGCATTGGCGACGAGAATGTCGAGCTTGCCCCAGCGTTCGTGGATGGCGCCGCCCAGGCGGTCGATGCCGGCCATGTCGGCGAGGTCGAGCGGCACCAGTGTCGCCTGGCCGCCGGCCGTCTTGATCTGGTCGTCGAGCTCTTCCAGTCCGCCGACAGTGCGCGCCACCGCAATGACATGCGCGCCGGCGGCAGCCAATTCCTTGGCCATGAAATAGCCGATACCGCGCGAGGCGCCGGTGACGACCGCAACGCGGCCGGTAAGGTCGAGGGTCATGCGATGGATTCCGGGAATTTGACTAACGCTGATGACGGTCCGGCCTACGTCCCGCTCGTCGCCAGCAGCGACAGCGTGCGCACATTGTCGTGGCCTTCGAAGTCGAGCAGGCGGGTTGGATACTGGCCGGTGAAGCAGGCATCGCAGAATTGCGGCTGGTCGTTGTCGCGGCTGGCTTCGCCGACGGCGCGGTAGAGCCCGTCAATGGTGAGGAAGCCGAGCGAATCGACGCGAATGAACTCGGCCATCTCCTCGATTGACATGCGCGATGCCAGGAGCTTCGATTTCTCCGGCGTGTCGACACCGTAGAAGCAGGAGGCGCGTGTCGGCGGTGAGGCGATGCGCATATGCACCTCCTTGGCGCCGGCGTCGCGCACCATCTGCACGATCTTCTGGCTGGTGGTGCCGCGCACGATACTGTCGTCGACCAGCACCACGCGCTTGCCCTCGATCATGCGGCGGTTGGCATTGTGCTTCAGCTTGACGCCCATGTGGCGGATCGAATCGCCCGGCTGGATAAAGGTGCGGCCGACATAATGATTGCGGATGATGCCGAGCTCGAAGGGAATGCCTGCGGCCTGGCTGAAGCCGATCGCCGCCGGCGTGCCCGAATCCGGCACCGGCACGACGATGTCCGCCTCGACCGGGCTTTCAACCGCCAGCTCGGCGCCGATGCGCTTGCGCACCTCATAGACGTTACGGCCTTCGACCGAGGAATCCGGCCGCGCGAAATAGACATATTCGAAGATGCAGAAGCGGGTCTTCTGCGGTTCGAAGGGGAACAGGCTTTCAATACCCTTGGACGTGACGACGACCATCTCGCCGGGCTTCAGGTCGCGAACGAAACGAGCGCCGATGATGTCGAGCGCGCAGGTTTCGGAGGCCAGGATCCAGGCGCCGTCGAGATCGCCGAGCACCAGCGGCCGGATGCCGAGCGGATCGCGGCAGCCGATCATCTTCTTGGCCGTCATCGCCACCAGCGAGAAGGCGCCCTCGACCTGCCGCACCGCATCGATGAAACGCGAGTTCAAATCGCGCTCCTTGCTGGTGGCGACAAGGTGCAAAAGCGTCTCGGTATCGGAGGTGGAGGAGAAGATCGCGCCTTGCTTCTGCAGCGCGCGCTGCACGGTCATGGCGTTGGTCAGATTGCCGTTGTGGGCGACGGCGAAGCCGCCATCGGCCAATTCTGCGAAAAAGGGCTGGATGTTGCGCATGCCGGCGCCGCCAGTCGTGGCGTAGCGGGTATGGCCAATGGCGCGGTTGCCTTGCAGGCTGTCGATGACGCGCTGCTTGGTGAAGGTGTCGCCGATCAGGCCGACATGGCGTTCGACATGGAACTGGCTGCCGTCATAAGAAACGATGCCTGCCGCTTCCTGGCCACGATGCTGCAGCGCATGCAGGCCCAGTGTGACGATGGCTGCCGCGTCCTGCCGGCCGAAAATGCCGAACACACCGCATTCGTCGTGGAAATGGTCGTCGGCCTCGGCGGAAAGCACGTCGTCTGCGTCTGCCATCTTAAGCTCCGCTAAAATCGCCATATAATGCGGGTTCGCGCCGAAAGCAACGCGGGCCGTGCGGTCGTTCACACCATCGTCAGATCCTGACGTCGTTTTCGGCGTCAGTTTGCCGGTGCCGTCGGTGCCGGAGCGTTGTTGGCCGGTGGTGTTGCGTCATTGTCGTCAGGCGCCGGCGTGTTGGCATCGTCGCCGCCCGCCGGAGCATCCGCCGCCGGTGCGTCCGGAGCAGCTGGTGTCTCGGCGGCCGGCTGATTCGGATTGAGCTTCTTGAGGATCGCGTTTTCCGGATCCTCGGGCAGCAGGCTTTCGAGCTTGGCGCCGATCTGTTCGAGCAGCGGCCGCGACTTGGCCTCCGTGACCCAGGCTGGTGCCTTGGCACCGGCCAGCCAGTTGAAGAACAGCAGGGCGACGGCAACGACCAGGATGCCGCGCGCGGCGCCGTAAAGGAAACCGAGCGTACGATCGAGTGCGCCGATCCTGGAATCGATGATCCAGTCGGCTAGCTTCATGGTGATGACCGAGACGACGATCAACGCGATGATGAAAACCACGCCGGCGGCCGCCGCCATGGCGACCTTTTCATTCTCGATGTAGGGCGCGAGGTAAGGCACAACCGGCTTGTAGAAGAAGAACGCCGCCGCTGCCGCCGCTGCCCAGGAGACGACGGACAGGACTTCGCGCGAGAAGCCGCGAACCATGGCGAGCATCGCCGAGACCAGAGTGAAGCCGACGAGAATTCCGTCAAGCAGCGTAATCGGCATGTCTTTCGCCCCACTCCATGAGCCGCATTATAGCGCGGAGCATCGGGTTCTGGGTCCGATGCTCTAATCTTCTTCGTCCACGCGGCTTCGGCGTGAGCCGGCTATGCGTGCCACGAGGTCGGCAAGCTCGGTCGGCTGGAAAGAACCGGCCCCGATCCCCCCGGCCAGTTCCCCGCTGCCCGAGGGCAGAACCGCGCTTCCAAAACCCAGCTTTTCGGCTTCCTTGAGGCGCTGTTGCGCATGCGCAACCGGCCTCACGGCGCCCGAAAGGCTGATTTCGCCGAAATAGACGCAATCGGCGGGAAGGGCAAGACCGGTGAGCGAGGAAACCAGGGCGGCCGCCACTGCCAGATCGGCCGCGGGCTCCGAAATCCGGTAGCCTCCGGCGACATTGAGATAGACATCGTGAGTGCCGAAGCGCACGCCGCAATGGGCTTCGAGAACCGCCAGGATCATCGACAGCCGGGCGCCGTCCCAGCCGACGACGGCGCGGCGCGGCGTGCCGAGCGAGGAGGGTGCGACCAGTGCCTGGATCTCGACCAGCACCGGCCTTGTCCCCTCCATGCCGGCGAAAACCGCCGCCCCCGGCGATTTGGCATGGCGTTCGCCAAGGAAAAGCTCGGACGGATTGGCGACCTCGCGCAGGCCCTTGTCCGACATTTCGAAGACGCCGATCTCGTCGGTCGGTCCAAAACGGTTCTTCACCGTGCGCAGGATGCGATAGTGATGGCCGCCTTCGCCTTCGAAGTAGAGCACGGCGTCGACCATGTGCTCGACGACGCGCGGCCCGGCGATCTGGCCTTCCTTGGTGACATGGCCGACCAGCACGATCGCCGCCCCTGTGGATTTCGCATAACGGATCATCGCCTGGGCGGCGGCGCGCACCTGTGTGACGGTCCCAGGCGCCGAATCGGCAAGGTCGGTCCACAGCGTCTGGATCGAATCCAGGATGACGAGATCAGGCCGCTTGCCGTCGGCGATCGTCGCCAGGATGTCCTCGACATTGGTCTCGGCGGCAAGTTCCACCGGAGAAGAGGCGACGCCAAGCCGCTGCGCCCGCAGCCTGATCTGCGCGACCGCCTCTTCGCCGGAAACATAGACGATGCGATGGCCTTTTGATGCCAGCGCCGCGGCCGCCTGGGTGAGCAGCGTCGACTTGCCGATGCCGGGGTCGCCGCCGACCAGCAACGCCGAGCCGCGCACGAAACCGCCGCCGGTGGCGCGGTCGAGTTCGCCAATGCCCGAGATGATGCGCGGCGCGTCCTCGATATCGCCGGACAGCGTGGTCAGCACCACCGCGCGGCCCTTGCGGGCATTGCGCGTGTTGGCTGGTCCCGAGCCGATGCCGCCGGACGTGCCTTCCTCGACCAGCGTGTTCCACTCGCCACAGGCATCGCATTTGCCGGCCCAGCGCTGATGCACCGATCCGCAACTCTGGCAGATGAATTGGACGCGTGACTTTGCCATTACGTCGCCGCAGGCTGAAAATTGGGAAAGCGGGGCGTTCCTTCACACCCCCCTCTGTCCTGCCGGACATCTCCCCCGCAAGGGGGGAGATTGGCAGTTTTGACTACAGCACCATCTCTGCCACGTCGGCGATTGGCGAAATCGGTAACGACATCCAATCTCCCCCCTTGCGGGGGAGATGTCCGGCAGGACAGAGGGGGGTGTGACAGAGCGCGACGGTAGGTCAAAAAGCTACTCGAACCTTTCCGGCAGATGATGCTCCTCGGCGAGGTCGGAGAAGCGGGTGAACTCGCCCTGGAAGGCAAGGCTGACGGTGCCGGTCGGGCCATGGCGCTGCTTGGCGATGATCACTTCGGCCTTGCCCTGGACCTCGATCATCTTCGTTTCCCAGGCGAGGTGCTCGGGCGTGCCTTTCTCCGGTTCCTTGTTCTTGATGTAATATTCCTCGCGGTACACGAACAGCACGACGTCGGCGTCCTGCTCGATCGAGCCCGATTCGCGCAGATCGGACAGCTGCGGATGCTTGTCGTCGCGGCTTTCGACCTGACGCGAGAGCTGTGAGAGGGCGATGATCGGCACGCCCAACTCTTTGCCGAGTGCCTTCAGTCCGGTGGTGATCTCGGTGATTTCCTGGACGCGGTTCTGCGACGCCTTGGCGGACGAACCCTGCATCAGCTGGATATAGTCGATGACCATCAGGTCCAGCCCGCGCTGCCGCTTGAGGCGGCGGGCGCGCGCCGCGAGCTGGGCGATCGAGATACCACCCGTCTGGTCGATGTAGAGCGGGCGCTTGTGGTTCTCCTGCGTGTAGGCGACAAGCTTGCCGAAATCGGCTTCCGTCAAATCGCCGCGCCGGATTTTCGAAGATGGTATCTCGGTCTGCTCGGAGATGATGCGGGTGGCCAGCTGCTCCGACGACATTTCGAGCGAGAAGAAGCCGACGACGCCGCCATTGGCCGCCTTGACCGAACCGTCGGCCTGCTGGGCAGGCTCATAGGCGGCCGCGATGTTGTAGGCGATGTTGGTGGCCAGCGACGTCTTGCCCATGCCTGGGCGGCCGGCGATGATGATCAAATCGGATGGCTGCAGGCCGCCCATGCGGTGGTCGAGATCGCGCAGGCCGGTGGCAATGCCGGATAGGTGACCGTCGCGCATGTAAGCCGCACTGGCCATGTCGACGGCGTTCTTCAACGCATCGGAAAAACTCTCGAAGCCGCCATCGTAGCGGCCGTTTTCGGCCAGCTCGAACAGGCGGCGTTCGGCGTCCTCGATCTGTTCGCCGGGCGCCATGTCGACCGGCGCGTCATAGGCGATGTTGACCATGTCCTCGCCGACGGTGATCAGCGCGCGGCGCGTCGCAAGGTCATAGATGGCGCGGCCATAGTCGGTGGCGTTGACGACGGTAACGGCCTCCACCGCCAGCCGCACGACATATTGCGCCATCGTCATGTCGCCGACTTTCTCGTCGGCCGGCAGGAAGGTTTTTAGCGTTATCGGCGTCGCGACCTTGCCCATGCGGATGAACTCGGACGCCACCTCAAAGATCTTGCGGTGCAGCGGCTCGTAGAAATGGCTGGCCTTGAGGAAGTCCGAGACGCGGTAGAAGGCATCGTTGTTGACCAGGATCGCGCCGAGCAGCGCCTGCTCGGCCTCGATGTTGTTTGGCGCTTCACGATAAAGCGGTGTTTCCGCGACGCCGAATTTTCGCGCTGCTTCTGCCATGATGTCCCCGATTTCGATCCCGGCTTCTCGATATCAGAACGTGACAAGTCCATGCTGACTTATCTGCACCAGTGCCTGTCCAATCAGCTTTGATACCCGCGATTCACAGCCGAGTTTTTTCGGTGGAAAGAATCACAATTGACTCGAATCGAAAGAACGATTGTAGCGCATCTACAGGGAGAACAAAACGGGAAAACAAGAATGGTGCCCTGTGCAGCCATCCCGCTCAAAGCTGACCGAGTCGCCCCTCGATGAACCGGCGTTCCGCCGGTTGCCGGGTCAACTCGATCGCCCGCCGGTAGGAGGTCCTTGCCGCTTCGGTCAAGCCAAGCCTGCGCTGCATTTCTGCTCGCGCCGCGTGCGCCAGATGGTAGCCGTCCAGCCCGCCTTATCCCATGGCCGCCTCGATTGCCGCCAGTCTGGCCTGCGGGCCGTCGCGCATGCCTATGGCCGCGGCGCGGTTGAGTGCCACGACCGGCGAGGGGTCGACGCGGCCGAGCACATCGTAAAGCGCGACGATTTGTACCCAGTCGGTCTCCGCCGTGCCTGCCGCCTCGGCGTGGACGGAAGCAATGGCCGCCTGCAGGATGTAAGGTCCGATGCGGCGCGAGGCGATCGCCCGACCGATCAGGCCGTCGGCCTCGGCGATCAGCGAACGGTCCCACAGCGTGCGGTCCTGATCCTCTAGCAGGACAAGGTCGCCGCTGGCGTCGACCCGCGTCGCGCGCCGCGCCTCGTGCAGCAGCATCAGGGCCAGCAGCCCTTGCGCCTCCGGCTGGTCGAGCAGTTCGACCATCAGCCGGCCGAGCCGGATCGCCTCGGCGCACAGATCGGCCCGCGTCAGGTTCGGCCCCTCGGTTGCCGCGTAACCCTCATTGAAGATCAGGTAGATCACCTGCAGCGCACTCTCGAGACGCGCCGGCAGGTCGTCGCGGTCCGGCACTTCGTAAGGGATGGCCTCGTCGAGGATCTTCGCCTTGGCCCGCACGATGCGTTGCGCAATGGTCGGTGCCGGCGTCAGATAGGCGCGGGCGGTCTCTTCGGTGGTCAAACCACCCACTTCGCGCAGGGTCAGGGCGATGCGTGCATCCGGCGCCAGCGCCGGATGGCAGCAGACGAAGATGAGCCGCAATTCATCGTCCTGGATGTCTTCCGGCATGGCCGGCTCCGGTGTCGGCTCGGCCAGAGCCGTGAGCTCGGGCAGAGCCCCGGCCAGCCGCGCTTCCCGGCGCCAGCGGTCGATGGTCCTGAAGCGGCCGGCCGAGACCAGCCAGGAATAGGGATTGGCCGGCACACCCTGGCGCGGCCATTGTTCGGCGGCAGCAGTGAAGGCCTCATGCAAGGCCTCCTCCGCCGCGTCGAAACCGCCGAGCAGGCGGATCAAGGTCGCCAGCACGCGCCGCGCCTCGGTGCGGTAGGCCGCCTCCAGGGCGTCGCGCGGGCCGGCGGTGCTCACAGGACCGGCGGCGGCTGGCTGAAGTCGACGACCGGACGGACTTCGATAAAGCCGATCGTTGCCAGCGGATGGCCGCTCGCCACCCGCACCGCTTCATTGAGATCACGGGCTTCGATGACGATGATGCCGCCCAGGATTTCCTTGGTCTCCATGAACGGGCCGTCGACCGAAGACATCTTGCCGTCGCGGACCTGCACGGTCATCGCCTCTTCCGGCAACACCAGGGCCTCGGCGGTTACGAAGTGGCCGCTGGCCCTGAGCACCTCGTCATATCCGGCGCATTCGGCCAGCACGGCGTTGGCTTGCGGGCTGCCGCCGAACAGCGTCTTGGGGTGGTAGTAGATGAGACAGGCATAACGCATGGTGGGTTTCCTTTTCCAGGATTGTCTAGGGTTCTTGGGATCAGGCGTCGAGGATCGGTGCGAAGCCGCCGTGGACCCGGCGCTGGTTGTCGTAGGGCATGGTGTCGGCATACATGCGCGGATCGGCAATCACCTTCTTCCAGGCGTCGTCACGCACCTGCTTCGACGGCCATTCGACCCAGGCATAGACGACAACCTCATCGCCCGTCGCTTTCACGGCGCTGCGGTAATCGGTGATCTCGCCGTCGGGAACATCGTCGCCCCACGCCTCGACGACGCGGGTTGCGCCATGTTCCTTGATCACCGCGGCCTGCTTCGCCGCCACGGCAAGGTAGGCTTGCTTGTTGGCGGCCGGCACCGGCACCAGCGAGCCATCGATATAGCCGGTCTTGCCGGTCGTGTTCAGGTCGATGAACGGCGTGAAACCGCCGATGATCATGCGCTTGCCGTCAAAGGGCATGGACGCGCCGATCTCCGCCATGCGCGGGTCGCTCATCATCGTCTGATAGGCAGCGTCCGCCGCCGCCTTGTCCGCGTATTCGTGCCACGAAAAGGTGATGACCTCATCCGGCTTTGCCTTCACGGCTCCCTTGAAGTCGGTGATCTTGCCGCCGGGCACGTCGTCGCCCCATCCCTCGACCATCCGGGTGGTGCCGAACTCCTTCAGCACCGATGCCGCCTTGGCGACATGCTTGCGATAGGCTTCCTTGTTGGCGGCGGGCACCGCGGCGACAAATCCTGCGATATAGCTCATTGCGTCTCTCCTGTTGGCTGATGCCGTTTGACACTCTTGGCGTCTCGAAAGATCCGAGAACGCCAATGGTCGAACGGCACGGCCTGGATTCGACATCGCTCCGAATTTTTCTTCGGAGCGGTTCGAAACGCCACTGCCGCCTATTCGGAACCCAGCCTGTCGCCCCAGTCCAGCCGCCGGGCGAGCTTGAAGTCGGCGCCGTCGCGCTTGGTGAACAAGCGCTCGGCGGCGGTACCGTCGTCCTGGCAAAGCTTGAGCAGAACCTTGCCGGAGCCGGATTTCGGCGGCGCAAGAACCCGCGCCTGGTGCGAAGTGGGCCGTTCTCGGGAAGCCGCGACATAGATGAACTTCTCGTCTTCCCACGGCACGTCGGCATCCTTGGCCAGCCGATGCAGGCGCGAGCGGGCGACGCGGCGGGAAAAATGGCACCAGTCGGGCTGGATCAGCGGGCAGGGCGCCTGATGCGCGCAAGGCGCTAGCACATGCGCGCCCGCCTCGATCAACTGCCGGCGCACGGCAAGGATGCGCTGCCAGCCGGCAGGGGTGCCCGGCTCGACCACAAGCAGCGTGTCGGCGGTGAGTTGCCAGAGGCGGTCGATGAGCTTCGGCAGTGATGCGGGAGCGATTTCATCGAGCACATAGGCGCAAGTGACCAGATCGGCCGACTTGAGGTCGGCAAGGTCGATGGTGGCATCACCCGCCAGCCACCTCGTCTGGGCGGCAATCGCACCGGCGGCAAGTGTCTCGCCGACCTTGCGTACCGCCGCACTGGCTTCGAACAACACAGCCTGTTCGAGATCGGGCCACAGCTCAGTCGTGGCCCAAAGCGCAGTACCAGGACCTGCGCCGACATCGAGCAGGCTCTTGGGTTGGAAGGCGGGCTTGGCATCGCTCAGCGCATCGAGACTGGTGCGGATCGCGGCATAGGTCGCCGGCAGCCGCGTCGCCAGATAGGCTTTCACCGCCAGATCCTCGGCCATGTGCAGACGGCCGTCGCGCAATTCGGCACGATAACGGTCGGACAGCGTTTTTGCCGCTTGTTTGAGTACAGCCAGCGGAACGTTTTCGAGCAAGCGCTCGACACCTTGGCGAAGGGATGCCGGCAACTCCATCTCACGCGCCCCGCGGGACGAGAAGGATCACGGAAGCGCCGGCAATGCAGAGCGCCGCGCCGGCAAAATCCCAGCGGTCGGGGCGCACGTCCTCCACCAGCCACAGCCAGCCAAGCGATGCCGCAATGTAGATGCCGCCATAGGCGGCGTAGGCGCGACCGGCGGCTGACGTGTCGACCAGCGCCAGCAGGAGGCCGAACAGGGCAAGCGAGCCGAGGCCGGGAAGAAGCCAAAGCGGCGACTTATCCAGCCGCCACCAGGCCCAGAACGAAAAGCAGCCGGCGATCTCGGCCAGAGCGGCGGCGGCATAGAGGACGTAGGTCATGAAAAAGGTCCCGCGACGGTCACGGGACCTTTTTCAGTGCAGGCGCCGGCAATGGCAAGCGGCAATGCTATTCCTGGTCCGCAACCTTGCGGCGACGAGCCGGCTTGGCGGTCGGACTCTTTTTGACGGGAGCCGTTTCACGATGCCCCATATCGCGCATCTCGAGCGCCTTTTCGCATTTGGCCATGTAGTCGCGCGACATCGGCAGCGTATCGTTCTTCTTGGTGATCTGGATCTGGAAGATGACCAGGTCCTGCCAGCGGAAGGCGGCTTCCGAGGCCGCCAGATAGAATTCCCACATGCGGCAGAAGCGCTCGTCATAGATCGCCTTGGCCTTGTCGCGGTTGGCAGCGAAGCGCTCGCCCCAGTGCTTCAGCGTATCGGCATAGTGGAGCCGCAGGATCTCGACGTCGGTGACGACCAGGCCCGACTTTTCGATCGCCGGCATGACTTCCGAGAGCGAAGGGATATAGCCGCCCGGGAAGATGTATTTGCGGATGAATGCGCTGGTCGCCCACGGCACGCCGGAACGACCGATCGTGTGCAACAGCATCACGCCATCGGGCTTGAGCAGCGTCGCGCTCTTGTCGAAGAACGTACGGTAGTGGTTGACGCCGACATGCTCGAACATGCCGACCGAGACGATGCGATCGAAACGCTCGTTGAGTTCGCGGTAGTCCTTGAGCTCGAAATGCACGCGGCTTTCCAGCCCTTGCGCGTGCGCCCGGTCGGTGGCGACGCCATGCTGCTCGGTCGACAGCGTCACGCCCTGCACGTCGACGTCGAACGCTTTGGCGAGGTAGAGGCCAAGCCCGCCCCAGCCGGAGCCGATGTCGAGCACCGTCTGGCCGGCTTTCAGCCGGAGCTTGGCGGCGATGTGGCGCTTCTTGGCGGCCTGCGCTTCGTCCAGCGTCATGTCCGGCTGCTCGAAATAGGCGCAGGAATACTGCATGTCCTGGTCAAGGAAGAGCCGGTAGAGGTCGCCCGACAAATCGTAGTGGCGCTGCACGTTGCGGCGCGAGCGCGAGGCGGTGTTGATCTGCTGCAGGCGGCGGAAGGCGTGGCGCAGCCCTTCGATGGCCTTCGACCAGGTGGCGTCGATGCCGCCGCTGCCCATATTCTGGAAGGCGATGCGCATCACGCCCAGCACGCCGCCTTCGAGGATGTCGAGTTCGCCGTCCATGTAGGACTCTGGCACTGCCAGCATCGGATCGAAGGTGATGGCGCGCTCGGCATGCGCCGTCTTGATATGCATGTGCACCGGTTCGCCGCTGCCGTCGCCGAAAATCACAGCCGAGCCCTTGGGGCCGGTCACCTTGAGATTGCCGGTGCGCACCAGGCGGTCGAGAACGCGCTTCAACAGAATATTCATGACCAAATGTCCCCTCTCGGCCAGACAGGCTGCCTTGGCGCGTGACCGCGAAAATCGGTATCGATTTCGCCGGGGGTCTTGCGCCGAACCAAAGTTGCACAGCGTGCTTTGCGCGGCCAAAGGACGCGCTACGCCATAGTCTGCAACAATATATAGGGGTTCGAAAAGTTCCATTTGGCACAAAAATGCCCGGGCGAGAGACCCGGGCATTGGTCCAGCATGGCTGGATGACGGCAAAGTGATCGGAGCTTGGCTTTAAGTCGTGATCAGCCCATGGCTCCAATCGTCTTGCGAAGTGTGATCAGGCGTTGTCTTCGCCGCCCTCGAACTCGGTGTTCGGATCGAAGAAGTTCTCCGGCCGGGCGTTGTCGTTGATGTCGTCGCCATAGATGGCTTCGGCAGTGGTCAGTGTCTCGCCCTTGGCCTGGCGCTCGGCTTCGTCGGCCGTGCGGGCGATGTTGAGCGTGACGGTGACCTCGACTTCCGGATGCAGCGCGATCGCCACATTGGTGACACCGATGGTCTTGATCGGCTGGTTGAGCAGGATCTGGTTGCGGTTGATCGAGAAACCTTCCGCCGTCAGCAGATCGGCGATGTCGCGGGTCGAAACGGAACCGTAAAGCTGCCCGGTTTCGCCGGCGGAGCGGACGGCGATGAAGCTCTTGCCGTCGAGCTTTTCGGCGATCTGGGCCGCTTCCGACTTGCGCTCGAGGTTACGGGCTTCGAGTTGGGCGCGCTGGCCTTCGAACTTCTTCTTGTTGGCTTCGTTGGCGCGCAGCGCCTTGCCCTGCGGCAGCAGGAAGTTACGGGCAAAGCCGTCCTTGACCTTGACGGTGTCGCCCATCTGGCCGAGGCGGGAAACGCGTTCGAGAAGAATGACGTCCATGGTTTTGTTCCTTCGGTTGGGCGCCAATCAATCGATGAGATCGACGCCGAATGTCTCTGGAACAGGTCAGGAAGCTTGAGCGCCCGGGGGCGCTGGTGTCGCTGTCCTGCCTGTCGCGGCAGTTAGAGGTTTTTGACCTCAACCCGGGATTTGATGTCCAACCCTGCGGCGCCCGTCGCCGTGGGAGAGGAGCGGGCGGCGAGCCGCCCGCATTGACGCTATTAGCGAACCACGTAGGGCAGCAGGCCGAGGAAGCGGGCGCGCTTGATTGCCTTGGCGAGTTCGCGCTGCTTCTTCTGGCTGACGGCGGTGATGCGCGACGGCACGATCTTGCCGCGCTCGGAAATGTAGCGCTGCAGGAGACGCACGTCCTTGTAGTCGATCTTGGGCGCGTTGGCGCCTGAGAACGGGCAGGTCTTGCGGCGGCGATGGAACGGGCGCCGGGTCGGGATCTGATTGATGTCGACCATTATTCTGCACCCCCTTCAAAGCCTTCGCGCGGACGGCGCGGACCACGATCGGCACCGGCGTCGCCGAACGAGCGCGGCGGACGATCGCCACGGTCGCCGCGATCACGGTCGCCGAACGAGCGCGGGCCACGATCGCCACGGTCGCGGTCGCCGAAGCCGCCGCGTTCCGAGCGCTCTTCGCGCTTCTGCATCATGGCCGACGGGCCTTCCTCATGCGCCTCGACCTTGATGGTCAGGAAGCGCAGCACGTCTTCGGACAGGCCCATCTGGCGCTCCATCTCGTTGAGCGCGGCCGCTGGGCAATTCAGGTCCATCAGCGTGTAGTAAGCCTTCCGGTTCTTGTTGACCCGGTAGGTGAGGGACTTCAGTCCCCAATTCTCGACCCGGCCGACGGACCCGCCATTCGCGGAGATGACACCCTTGTACTGTTCGACAAGAGCATCGACCTGCTGCTGCGAGAGGTCCTGCCGGGCAAGAAACACATGTTCGTAAAGAGCCATTATGTCTTATGCCTTTCTTCGTTTCTCTCCCGGTTCCCGGCGGCAAAAGCCTCTGCAACTTCTCTGACCCGCAAACCCTCGAAGGGGCAGGGGGAAGAAAGGAGCATAACGAGACGGTCGAGAGCGGAGACACGGGAGGCGGAAGCACTTCCGGCTTCACACGAAGGTTCTAAAAAACCTCCGGCCCTCCGTTCAGCCCCCAGCAAGGACCGGCAGATTGCGGGCGTCTATATAGCAATCCGACCGTAAAGCAAGGGCAAGCGGCATTCCCGTGTGTCCCACGTGACGATCGGGGAGCAGCAACGGCGGAAGTTGTGGTTTCCGGGAACCACGTCTTAACCACACTAGAAGGTTGTGTGGAGTTGAAGCCCAGCCGTCAACGGTCGATTCATCATGGAAGGCGCAAAAGCCCGGACGACCGCACAAAAGCGGCAAGCATTTCCGGGGGTAAGGATGCTTCTCGACAAATTCTGGCGCTCGAAGAGCGGCAATTTCACGCTTGTGCTGGCACTGGGTTTGCCGGTCATCCTGACAGCAGTCGCTTTCGCAACCGATGTCTCGACCCTTATGCGGGCCAAGAGCAATTTGCAGAACGCTCTCGATTCGGCAAACCTTGCTTCCTCGCACCTTGGCGATCTCGACATCACCCGCAATGACGCTTTCAACCGCTATTTCCAAGCCAACATCGTCGGTCATGGCGAGCTCGGCAATGCGCAGGCGACGTTGACTGTCGACAAGGGCGTCAACTTCGTCAAGACAAAGGCGGTTGCCTCGGCGGACGTCAATCTCAACTTCGCCTTCCTGTTCGGCGACAGCAAGCGCATCGTCGTCGATGCCTCGGCGGTCGAATCGAACAACCAGCTCGAAGTCGTGCTGGTGCTGGACAACACCGGCTCGATGGCCGGCGCGCGCATGACGGCGTTGAGGACGGCGACAAAATCGTTGCTCGACACGCTCGAAGCGGCGAAATCGCCGACGCGCAAGATCCGCGCCTCGCTGGTTCCTTTCGTAACCGCTGTCAACGTCAATGGCGACGGCTTCGATCCGTCCTGGATCGACATGGACGGCAAGTCCTCGACCAACGGCGTCAATTTTCCCGTCATCGACGGCAAGCGACCGAACCACATGGCGCTTTTCAAACAGCTCAAGAAGACCGGATGGACCGATGCCGGATGGAATGGCACCGGATGGAAGGGTTGTGTCGAGGCGCGGCCAGGCGCTTACAATATCTCCGACACGCCACCCGACACGGCCAAGCCCGACACGCTGTTCGTGCCGTACTTTGCGCCGGACGATCCCGAAGACGCCCAAAAGCCGTCTGGCGCCTATGGCAATTCGGACAAATACTACAACAACTCCTACCTCAACGATGTCAGCGACAAAACCAGGCTTGCCCAGTCGGGCATCAACATTCTGGGCATCGATCTCAGCAACCTGCTCGGCAACCTCATCGACCTTTTGTCACCCGATGACAGGGCTGCCAGGGAAAAGATCGCCAAATATGTTGCGCCCGCCAAGGAACTCATCACCGAGACCGGCTCTCCCATCACTATCGGCCCGAACCGTGCGTGTCCGACCCCGGTGGTCGCCCTGACCGACGATTTCGACAAGCTGCGCAAGGCAGCCAGTCAGATGACCGAGTGGAACGGTTCGGGCACCAATGTCTCCGAGGGCCTGTCATGGGGTATGCGGGTGCTGTCGCCCGCCGCGCCCTACACCGATGGAGCGCCGTGGAAGACGCCCGGCATCAGCAAGATCGTGCTGTTGCTCACCGACGGTGAGAACGTCGTCTATGGCGCCAGCCAACAGCCGACGAAGTCTGACTACACATCATATGGCTATCTGGCCGGCGGTCGTTTCGGATCGGATAACCAGACGACGGCGGCACGCAACGTCGATGGCTGGACCAAAAGCGTCTGCACCCAATTGAAGGACCAGGGCGTGCAGATCTACACCATGGTGCTGCAGTCCGACACCGCAGCCAACCGTGCGCTTTACAGCGCCTGCGCCTCTGATCCGAGCGGCTATTATGCAGTCAACGATCCGACCAAATTGCCGGACGTCTTCCAGCAGATTGCCAACAAGTTCTCAAAGCTGCAATTGACGAACTAAAGGCGGTCTCAACTCGTATGGGCGGCGACAATCTTGTCGACCGTTTCGGGGAAGAAGTCGGGTGCCGCGTGGCGTTTGCCGAACATCATATCGTACTGCAGCAGGCGGAAATCGCGGATCGCCGGATCGATCTCCTTTTGTCGCGCCCAATCGGGCGTGGCTTCGCCAGCCGGCGTCAGCAGAAGATTGCGGTCGACGACACGGTAGCGTTCGCTCATCTCGCCCAGGAAGCCGGTGTAGTAGGGATGGCTGATCCCGGCCGTTTTCAGGATATGATAGGGCAGGAAGGCTGGGCTGACGGCACCCATGTGCTCAGCCGGTCCGGTGCGGTTCGACCAGATGACCAGCGGCGTCTCGTGGTGTTCGAGGGCGGCCTCGGGCGACGCTTCCTTGCGCGGCGCGACATTGTCCTTGAGGAAGCCGGTTTCGACGTAGACCGGCCCCAGCGGCGGCAGATGATCGCCGAAGAAGGCGATCACGGTGGGACGGGAGCGTTTCTTCGCCCATTCGACCAGGCGTTCAAGGCCGCGATCCGCATCGGCTGAACCCTCGGCATAGCTAAGCAGCGATTCGCGCGCCCATTGGCTGATCGGCGCCTTCACCGTATGCGTCGGATTGTAATAGCGGTTCGGCTCGTAAGGACCGTGGTTTTGCAGGCTGACGGCAAAGAAGAACACTGGCTCGTCGCTGGCGTCGGCCTCGCTGATGATCTCGTCGGTCATCGCCGCGTCCGATGCCAGCGGCCCGCGCTTTTGCATGGGCGGCAGCGTCTCTTCCGACTTGAAGTCGTTGAAGCCGAAATCGGCGTAGACCGCGCCACGGTTCCAGAACCAGTTGGTGCCGGGATGGATGGCGCGCGCCCGGTAACCCTGGCTCTTGAGGAAGGTTGCCAGCGAAGGCGTCGGCGTGCGCACATATTGCTGATAGGGGATGCTGCCGGCCGGCAGGAAGGCGTTGGAAAAGCCGGTCAGGGCCTCGAACTCGATGTTGGCGGTCATGCCGCCGAATTCCGGCGAGAACATCGAGCCCGAGCGCAGCGCCCGCACGTTGGGGATCGGATCGGGCGTGATGGTGACGCCGGGCAGCTTGGTCGGATCCCAGAAGGATTCGCTCATGACGATGATGATGTCGGGCTTCTCGGCCGGCACCGAGGCGGTTACATCAGGTCTGCCGATCGCCGCGATCGCTTTGTCGGTATAGCCTGGCGGCGCCGAGACATGCGCCATCGGCACATTGAGGGCGAAGGCCAGCGCAAAACCGTTGGAGGCATAGTTTTCCTTCTGGTCCCACATGATCGGGATGATCTGCAGCCGGTCCCTGGTCCAGGAGAAGGTGGCGTAGTCCATGATCGAAACGAAGAAGGCGAGCAGCGGCACGGCCAGCGTCAGCCGGGCAAGGCGGCCCTTGCGGCTGAGCGCGGGAACCTTGCGGCGCCACAGCCGCCAGCCGTAGACGAGCAGTGACAGGCCGGCGACGATGCCGACGACCATGGCGAGCGCGGTCATCGGCCGGTCGCGCACCAAAAGCGGCAGCAGCGCGAAGATCTGGCGGGCATAGAGGAAATCGGTGGGATAGAGCGGATCGCCGAGATAATGCGACTTCTGGTGGCCGACGAAGGCAAGGGATAGCGTCAGCGGCGCGACGATCATCAGGCTCTGATGGCTGCGGCCGAGCACCGCATCGAGGCCGATCAGGATCAGCGCGAAGACGACGATGGTGGTCCAGCCGGGCTTCAGCGGCTGCAGGAAGAAGGAGACGGTGCCAGCAAAATCGCCGCGCACGATCAGTTCGATCGCAAACACCAGGACGGCCGCGATCGCCAGGCTGACAAGCCCATAGCGCACGACCGGCCATCTCCTGCCCGGCAGATAGCCGGTGGAGGGGTCGTCTTCCAGGAACTGTGGCGCGGGCTTGCCGGCGCGTTTGTAACTCTTTGCCACTTAAACTTCCCCACCCAGCGACAAACACGTCACTCGATTGTCATGGAATTGTCACGCAAAGCTAGCGCCTGTGGCCAAAATAAGAAGAGCCAGCAAACGAATCGTGAGCGGTTTTCATCAGGAGTGATCGCCAAAAAGCCTTTCGGAACAGGCACTCGGCGGATGAGGCGGCCGTCGGGCAGGGTCGAACCGGGCTTGACTTGGCGCCCCGCCATGCCTCACAGGCAAGAAAAACCCGTCTTCAGGCAAGCAAAACCAGCCCTTGGGAGCCCTCGCATGGCCGTCGCATTCACCTTTCCCGGACAAGGCAGCCAGGCGGTCGGCATGGGCAAGGATCTCGCCGACGCCTTCCCCGAAGCGCGCAGGGTCTTCCAGGAAGTCGACGACGCACTTGGTGAGAACTTGTCGAAGCTGATCTGGGAAGGGCCGGAAGAGGCGTTGACGCTGACCGCAAACGCGCAGCCGGCACTGATGGCGGTGTCCCTGGCCGTGGTCCGGGCGCTGGAATCGCGCGGCTTCTCGCTGAAAGGCAAGGTCACCTATGTCGCCGGTCATTCGCTGGGCGAATATTCGGCGTTGGCCGCTGCTGGCTTCGTTTCGGTTGCCGATGCCGCCCGGTTGCTGCGCATACGCGGCAATGCCATGCAGGCGGCGGTGCCGGCCGGCGAGGGCGCCATGGCGGCGATCATCGGATTGGAACAGGCCGATGTCGAAGCAGCCTGCACCGAGGCATCCAAAGGGTCGGTCTGTCAGATCGCCAACGACAATGGCGGCGGTCAGCTGGTTATTTCCGGAACCAAGGCTGCGGTCGAACTGGCGGCGAAACTGTGCACGGAAAAGGGCGCCAAGCGAGCGCTGATGCTGCAGGTTTCCGCGCCTTTCCACTCCGCGCTGATGGCGCCCGCGGCCGACGTCATGCGGGAAGCCCTGGCCGGCGTGACAAAGAATTCGCCGGTGGTTCCCGTCCTATCCAATGTCACGGTTAGCCCGACCAGCGATCCGGACGAGATCGCCCGCCGCCTGGTCGAACAGATAACCGGCCGCGTGCGTTGGCGCGAGACGGTGGAGTGGTTCGGCGCGAACGGCATCACCACGCTTTACGAAATCGGCGCCGGCAAGGTGCTTTCAGGATTGGCGCGGCGCATCAACCGCGACATTGCCACCGCGTCGGTCGGCTCCGCGGCTGAGGTCGAGGCAGTGCTGGTGGCGCTTCGTTGAGCTGCGCAACTTGAATTCACCGGCGCATGACCACATACATGCATCGCAACGAGGTGCGGCATGCCCACATCGATCCGTCTTTCTTCTGAAGTCGAGCGACGGTTGGATTCGCTTTCGGCCGAAACCGGTCGCAGCAAGGCTTACTATCTGCGCGAATTCATTGAGCGGGGCCTTGAGGATGTAGAGGATTACTACCTTGCCGCCGAGGTGCTCGGGCGGATCAGGAGCGGCGAAGAAGGCATTCTGAGAGCCGAAGACTTCTGGAACGGCGACGTCTACAGATAGCCAATTCGCGGGCTGTCCGATTTGAAAGAGGATTAAACACATGTTCGAATTGACTGGCCGCAAGGCGCTCGTCACCGGCGCATCGGGAGGCATCGGTGAGGCGATCGCCAGGATGCTGCATGCGCAGGGCGCGATCGTCGGCCTGCATGGCACCCGCGTCGAGAAACTGGAAGCGCTGGCTAGCGAGCTTGGCGACCGGGTCAAGCTGTTCCCGGCCAACCTGTCGAACCGTGACGAGGTCAAGGCGCTCGGCCAGAAAGCCGAGGCCGATCTCGAAGGCGTCGACATCCTGGTCAACAATGCCGGCATCACCAAGGACGGGCTGTTCGTGCGCATGTCGGATGCCGACTGGGACACCGTGCTCGAAGTCAACCTGACCGCCGTGTTCAGGCTGACCCGCGAACTCACCCATCCGATGATGCGCCGCCGCCATGGCCGCATCATCAACATCACCTCGGTGGTCGGCGTCACCGGCAATCCCGGCCAGACCAATTATTGCGCCTCAAAGGCCGGCATGATCGGCTTTTCCAAATCGCTGGCACAGGAGATCGCCACCCGCAACATCACCGTCAACTGCGTCGCCCCGGGCTTCATCGAATCGGCGATGACCGACAAGCTCAACGACAAGCAGAAAGAGGCGATCATGGCGGCGATCCCCACGCGGCGCATGGGCACCAGCGTTGAAGTCGCGTCCGCCGTCGCTTATCTCGCCTCCAACGAAGCCGCCTACGTCACCGGCCAGACCATCCACGTGAATGGCGGCATGGCGATGATCTAACGAGGTTCGGCAGCAACGCCGGCGGGTTGTGAAAAGAGACCATTTCGGCTTGGACCTCAGCTATTTTTCGTGTAATGCGGCCCGCAACCCGGCGGTTCGGGCAAAAACCGGTCCGTAGTCGTTGCGTTTCCGGCAGGACCATCTTTCAGCTTGATTAGCGGCATTCTGCCCGCTAACGAAGACAGACAAACAAAAGACGAGGATGCCCAAATGAGTGACACCGCAGAGCGCGTCAAGAAGATCGTCATCGAGCACCTTGGCGTCGATGCCGACAAAGTGACGGAGCAGGCGAGCTTCATCGATGATCTGGGCGCCGACAGCCTCGACACGGTCGAACTCGTCATGGCGTTCGAAGAAGAATTCGGCGTCGAGATTCCCGACGATGCGGCTGAGACCATCCTGACCGTTGGCGATGCCGTGAAGTACATCGACAAGGCTTCGGCCTGACGCTTTCCGCAGTCATCACCGGGGAGGACCTGCGATGAGGCGTGTCGTCGTCACGGGCCTTGGGTTGCTGTCGCCGTTCGGCATGGGCTTCGAGCACAGCTGGAAGGAACTTCTGACCGGCCGCAGCGCTGCCAAGCGCATCACTGAGTTCGAGGTGGAGGATCTTGCCTGCAAGATCGCCCACGTCATTCCGCGTGGTGACGGCAGCAATGCCACCTTCAATCCGGAGGCCGTGCTCGAGCCGAAGGAACTGCGCAAGATCGGCGACTTCATCCTGTATGGGATTGCCGCCGCCGACGAGGCGCTGAAGGATTCCGGCTGGGAACCCAAGACGCATGAAGAGCGGTGTGCCACCGGCGTCCTGATCGGCTCCGGCATCGGCGGCATCGAGGGCATCGCCGAGAACGCGACGATCCTCAAGGAGCGCGGCCCGCGCCGCATCAGCCCTTTCTTCATCCCGGGCCAGATCATCAATCTCGTCTCCGGGCAGGTTTCGATCCGGCACGGGCTGAAAGGCCCGAACCATGCCGTCGTCACGGCCTGTTCGACCGGCGCGCACGCTATTGGCGATGCTGCCCGGTTGATCATGTGGGGCGATGCCGACGTGATGGTCGCCGGTGGCGCCGAAGCGCCGGTGACGCGGCTGTCGATCGCCGGCTTTGCCGCATGCCGGGCACTGTCGACGGAACGCAATGATTCGCCGCAAATGGCGTCGCGACCCTATGATCGGGACCGCGACGGCTTCGTCATGGGCGAGGGCGCCGGCGTTGTCGTGCTCGAGGAGCTCGAACATGCCAGGGCGCGCGGCGCCAAGATCTATGCCGAGGTGACGGGTTATGGTCTCACCGGCGATGCGCATCACATCACCGCGCCCGCCGAGGATGGCGATGGCGCCTTCCGTTGCATGACGGCGGCACTGAACCGGGCCAAGTTGACGCCGGCCGATGTCGACTACATCAACGCGCACGGCACCTCGACCATGGCCGACACGATTGAGCTCGGTGCCGTCGAGCGGCTTGTCGGCAATGCCGCATCGAAGATTTCGATGTCGTCAACCAAGTCGTCGATCGGCCATCTGCTTGGAGCGGCGGGTGCCGCCGAAGCGATCTTCTCTATCCTTGCCATCAGAGACAATGTCGCGCCGCCGACCATCAATCTCGATAACCCGGAACGCGAAACCGCGATCGATCTGGTGCCGAACAAGCCGCGTGCCCGCCAGATCGACGTGGCGCTGTCCAATTCCTTCGGCTTTGGCGGGACCAACGCGTCGCTGGTCTTCCAGCGCTACAATGGCTGATCGTCCGGCTGCCGGGCGGCGCTTTGGCGTGCCGTCAATTTTGCCATATTCGCCCCTACTCTGCCGCTGGGGATTCGTTGGGCGATCAAACGGTAGGGCGAAATGAACACAAATCCGGCAGGCAACGGAGAATTCGGGCAACGGCCGCCGACATCCGGCCCGATCGTGCCGAAAACGGCCAGCGAGGCGTTGCGGCCAGAGGCTGGCACGCCACCGCCGAAGCGCTCGCGTGCGTCACGCAGCCAGGTCGTCGTGTTCATGAACTTCGTCATCTCCTCGGTGATGCTGGTGGTTCTGGCGGCCGGCGTCGCGGTCTATTTCGGCAAGCAGGAATTCACCGAACCCGGACCTTCGGCTAATGGCGACACCTTCCTGGTCAAGCCGAACACCGGCGTCCAGGATATCGCCGACCAGCTCGAACGCCGCGGACTGATCAGCGACGCCCGGGTATTCCGTCTTGGCGTGCGGGCCTTCGGCAATGATTCCGCGCTGAAAGCCGGCGAGTACGAGATCAAGCCCAGGGCTTCCATGCGCGATATCATGGAGCTTTTGAAGAGCGGCAAGTCGGTGATGTATTCGCTGACCATTCCTGAGGGACTGACGGTCGACCAGGCATTGCAGCGCATCGCCGAGGAGACTGCGTTGAGCGGCGACATGCCGGCAACCACGCCGCCGGAGGGCAGCCTCGCCACCGACACGCTGCGCTTCACGCGCGGCGCGACACGCCAGCAGATGGTCGACAAGCTGCTGGCGGATCAGAAGAAGCTGGTCGACGATGTCTGGGAGCGGCGCGCGCCTGACCTGCCGCTGGCCAACGTCGAGGAGTTCGTCACGCTGGCCTCGATCGTCGAGAAGGAGACGGGCAAGGGTGACGAGCGTTCGCGAGTTGCCGCCGTCTTCCTGAACCGGCTTGCCAAGGGCATGCGCCTGCAATCCGATCCAACCATCATCTATGGGCTGTTCGGCGGCAAGGGAAAGCCGGCGGACCGGCCGATCTACCAGTCGGACATCCAGAAACAGACTCCCTACAACACCTATGTGATCAATGGCTTGCCGCCGACGCCGATTGCCAATCCGGGTCGTGCAGCGCTGGAGGCGGTGGCCAATCCGTCGAAAACCGCCGACCTCTATTTCGTTGCCGACGGCACCGGCGGGCACGTCTTTGCCGCGACGCTGGACGAGCACAACGAGAATGTCGCCCGCTATCGCGCGTTGCTGAAGAAGCAGGCCGATGATGCCGCCAAAGCCGCCAAGACGACTGGCACCGGCGACAGCGATGCCAGCGGCGGTGACGCGGGCGCTGCCCAGTAAATGAAGAAAGGCGTTGCCCGACAGGCAACGCCCTGACATTTGGAAGAGCGCCGCGCGTCCGATTTCGACGCGCCTGCGGCGCAGTCTTTTTTCAAGCCGCACTCGCTCCTGTCCGGAAAGCCGGTTCAGGGCGATGTGCCAGGGACGTGTGGGCGATATGAATTTGCAGAGCATGACCGGTTTTGCACGTGCCGTCGCCGAGCACGAAGGCACTTCGATCGCCTGGGAGGTCAAGTCCGTCAACGGCAAGAGCGTCGAGGTACGGCTGCGGCTGCCGCAAGGCTTCGAACGGTTGGAACCTGCTGTCCGGCAGATACTTCAGAAACGTTTTGCACGCGGCAATTTCCAGGCGACGCTGACCATCGGCCGTGCCGTTGGCGCGCAGGCGCAGCCGGTCGTCAACGAAGCCTTCCTGAAGGACCTTGCTGGGCTCGCCAAACGGCTGCAGGAGCAATTCGGCGTTGCTGCGGCGACGTCAGATGGATTGCTTTCGCTGCGCGGCGTGCTCGACATTCCTGAAACCGTCGAAACCGAGGAGGCGAGGGCCGCGCTCGATGCCGCGATCATGGTCGCGCTCGAAGTGGCCTTGAACGGGCTCGAACAGGCACGTCAGGGCGAAGGAGCCGCGCTGGCTTTGCTGTTGTCGGGTCATATCGACACGATCGAGGTGCTGACGCTGCGAGCCGAGGCGGATCCATCCCGCGAGACGACGGTGATTCGCGAACGCATCGCCGAGCAGGTCAGGCTGCTGATGGACGCTTCCGCCAATCTGGATGCCACCCGACTGCACATGGAGGCGGCGTTCCTGGCCACCAAAGCCGATATTCGCGAAGAGATCGACCGGCTGAAAACGCATGTCGCGTCCGGCCGGGCTCTGCTGCTGGGCGGCGGTGCGGTCGGTCGCAAGCTCGATTTTCTGGCACAGGAATTTAACCGCGAATCGAATACGCTGTGTTCCAAATCGAATGCCGCAGCCGTCACCGCGATCGGCCTGGACCTGAAGGCGGTGGTCGACCAATTTCGTGAACAGATCCAGAATCTGGAGTAGCCGATGGTTGCCAAGGATTTGGGGTCCCGCATTCGCCGCCGGGGCCTGATGCTCGTCCTGTCGTCGCCATCCGGCGCCGGCAAGTCGACGATCGCGCGCAATCTTCTGGAAAGCGATTCCAGCCTCGAACTGTCGGTCTCGGTCACCACCAGGCCGCGCCGCGGAAGCGAGATCGAAGGCGTCCACTATCATTTTCGGACGATGCGCGAATTCGAGCGGCTTCGTGATTCCGACGCACTGCTGGAGTGGGCCGAGGTGCATGGCAATTGCTATGCGACGCCGCGCGAACCGGCCGAACTGGCGCTGTCCGAGGGGCGCGACATGCTGTTCGACATCGACTGGCAAGGTGCCCAGCAGCTCAAGGAGAAGATGCGCGCCGACATTGTCTCGATCTTCATCCTGCCGCCATCGATGAAGGAGTTGAAGGCGCGGCTGAAACGTCGCGCTGAAGACCAGGAGGCGGTGATCGAGACGCGGCTGAAAAACGCCCGCAACGAGATCGAGCACTGGAAGGAATATGATTTCGTCATCGTCAATGACGACCTTGACCGCGCCTTCGCCGAAGTGCGCGGTATCGTCGTCGCCGAGCGGCTAAGACGCGACCGCCGGCCAGGCCTGTTCGATTTCGTCTCTGGACTGTTGGACGAGAAGACGGGCTGAGGCGGTGAAGCGCCAATCTCCCCCACGAGGGGTGGGAGATCGGCAGCTTCTTACACCGCATTGGTCAGCCGCACGAACTCCTCGACGCTCAGCGTTTCGGCGCGGCGTGTCGGATCGATGCCGGCGCGTTCGAGCAGGGCCTCGCCGCCGAGGTTCTTCACGCTTTGCCGCAGCATTTTGCGACGTTGGCCGAACGCGGCTTCGGTGACGCGGCCGAGTTTTTTTACCTCGGCGGACAGAGGGGTCGGGCGCGGCACCAGATGCACCACCGAGGAGGTGACCTTTGGCGGCGGCGTGAATGCCTGTGGCGGTACGTCGAAGGCGATCCTCGCCTCCGTCCGCCAGCCGGCAAGAACCCCTAGCCGGCCATAGCTGTCGCTGCCGGCGGGCGCGACGATGCGCTCGGCCACTTCGCGCTGGAACATCAAAGTCATCGAGGTGTAGAAAGGCGGCCAGTCGCTGACCGTCAGCCAGCGCACCAGCAGCTCCGTGCCGATGTTGTAGGGCAGGTTGGCCACGATCTTGACCGGACCGCCGTTCCCGGTCGCTCGGCTGGCAAGGCCTGCGAAATCCGTCTTCAGCGCATCGCCGGAAACAACCTCCAGCCGGCCGGGATAGTGGTCGGACACTTCGGCAAGAGCAGCCAGGCAACGTTCGTCGCGCTCTATGGCGACCACATGGCGCGCTCCGTTGTTGAGCAAGGCGCGGGTCAGCCCGCCGGGACCAGGACCGACCTCGATTACTGTTGCATCGGACAAGTCGCCGGCGGTGCGCGCGATCTTGCCGGTGAGGTTGAGGTCGAGCAGAAAATTCTGGCCGAGCGCCTTCTTCGCCTGCAACCCATGACGCTCGATCACCTCGCGTAGCGGCGGCAGCCCGTCGATGCTCATGCCCGAGGTCTCATACGGCGATTGCCTTCGTGTTCGTGTCGGCCAGCCGCCGGGCAAGCTTCAGCGCGGCTATCAAGCTGTCGGGCCGCGCCACACCCTTGCCGGCGATGTCGAAGGCCGTGCCGTGGTCGGGCGAGGTGCGGATGAAGGGCAGGCCGAGCGTGACATTGACCGCCTCGTCGAAAGCCAGCGCCTTGGCCGGGATCAGCGCCTGGTCGTGATACATGCAAAGGGCCGCGTCGTAGCCCGCCCGCGCCCGGACATGGAACAACGTGTCGGCCGGCAAAGGGCCGAAAGCGTCGATTCCTTCGGCACGCAGGATGTCGACCGCCGGGCGCACGATCAGCTCGTCCTCGAGGCCCATGGCGCCGCCTTCGCCGGCATGTGGGTTGAGCCCGGCAATCGCCAGCCTCGGCTTGGCGATGCCGAAGCGGCCGGTAAGGTCGGCGGCGGTGATGCGCGCGGTGGCGACGATCAGTTCGGTGGTCAGTGCCTTCGGCACCTCGGCCAGCGCGATGTGGATGGTGACGGGAACGGTGCGCAGGTCGGGTCCTGCCAGCATCATCACAGGCATCGCCTCGACGCCGCTGTGCCGGGCTGCCAGATGCGCCAGATATTCGGTGTGGCCGGGAAAGCGAAAGCCCGCATCGTAGAGCGGCTTCTTGGCGATGGGGCAGGTGACCACGGCCGAGGCTTCGCCGGCAAGGCAATCGGCGACGGCGCGGTCGATGGCCTCGATGGTGGCGGCCGCATTGGCCGGATCCGGCCGGCCGGGGCTGTCGATGCAGCCGGCGGCTAGCGGAACGATCGGCAAGGCGCGGGCAAAGACCTGCGCCGCTTGCGCTGATGTCGTTTCGACGACCGGCAGCGAAATGCCGAGCAGGCGCGCCCGGGAGGCGATCAGCGCCGGATCGGCGAGCAGGTAGAAGGGGGGCAGGGCGGCAGCTTCGCGCGCCATAAAGGCGGCGATGGCGATCTCCGGCCCAATGCCGGACGGATCGCCGGCGCTCAACGCGAGCGCACTCACTGTGTTGCCCACGTCAGCGCTTGACGATGCGGGCTTTTGCCTTCAGCTCGTCGACATATTTCTTGCTGAGCGCGTCGGCATCCTTGTCGCCGCCGGAGCCTTCGGCCTGAAACGCCATCTGGGCGACCTTGTCGTCGGACACTTCGCGCGACGAGCAGATGCCGATGAATTCGACGCCGCGCTCGGTTTCGCGCGTGGCGGTGGCACCGCCGACTTTGGTAGCCTTGATCTGCTCGGCCCAGTCCGGCGGCAGCTGCGGCGCGAGCACCCGGCCCAGATCGCGAACGGTGACGTCGATCAAGCCCTTGGCGAATTCGCGCGTCGTGTTGCAGCCGTTGAAGCGGGCGCGCATGGCGTCGGCCTCGCGCTTGCGTTTGCCCAGCGTCGCGCTGCGTTCAGCCGCCGGCACCACGAAGATGACCTGCTGCAGCATGTATTCGGTGGCGCTCGGTTTGGCGCCGCCTTTTTCGAGCATCTTCCTCACGAGATCCTGCTCGCTGACGGCACCTGTGCCGTCGCCGGAACGGTAGCGTGCGCTCAAAGCCTGGTTCCAGGCCATCTGGGCGCGGATGAATTCCTTGAAGTGGCTCTTGGTGACACCTGACTTCTCCATGACGCCGTCAAGCTGGCTGAGCTGCATCTTGTTGCTCGAGGCAAAGCGCTGATACGCCGCCTCGACCTGTGCGTCGCTGATGCGGATGCCAAGCCGCTTGGCCTCGGCCATACGCAGCGTCTGGTCGATCATTTCCTGGCCGGCATCGCCCTTCTTGCGCTGCAGCTTCAGGAAGGCGGCGCGATGGGCGATGTCGCCGCTGGTGACCGGAATGTCGTTGACGACGTATTTGATCTCGCTGGCGAAAGCCGGCGGCGTCATTGCAGTGATCGACACGGACGTCGCCGCCACGAGCAACGCGAAACCTGCTGAAAAGAGGTATTTCCTCATCGTTGGTATCCCAATTCTATCCCGGTCCCGCCCAATTTCATCTTTCCAGGTGCGCGAAATCCGTGCCAGCCCTATGCGGCGAAACGATGTCGCCGATTGTTACTGGATCGTGTCGACGCCACTGGTCGACGAGCCGAAATCGCCGAGGGTGCGGAACGACAGATTGAAGCCGATGGTCTGCGACACCTCCCTGGTGTTCAGATCGCGCGACTGCGAGTAGGTCATCAGATAAGTGAAGCAGGAATCGTTGTAGGCGAAGCCGACACCGTCCTTGACCAGCAGGCTTTGCTGCAGGTCGTAGGTTCCTGTGCCGAAGACGCGCCAGTTTTCGGCCAGATGCGTGGATGCACCAAGTGTGACTTCGTGGCGGTCTTCCGTGAAACCGTACAGCGGCTGGGCCTGGATGAAGGCGTATTTGGCGCTCAGCGACACAGGCAGGCCGGAATAGGCGGCCTTCACCTCGGCACGGCGGACCTCGAAACTCTGTTCGTCGAAACGGCCGCTGACCGAGGCCGCGAAGCCGTTGGGGCTGTTGATGCCGAACAGGCCGACATAGTCGGACTTGGTCGTGTCGAGGCCGGAATTGGCGCCGACATTGACCAGATCCGGCGCGGCAAAGGAGTTCTCGCCGCCGATCTGATAGGATTGGCCGAAAATCGCATTGGTGCCCCAGCCATTATTGTACGAGCCGGAATAGCGGAAGCCGACATTGGCGCGCGAACCGCCTTCGACGCGGTCGTAACCGGAGAACTTGTCGCGCTCGAACAAGGTGGTCGCGTCGAAGACCATGCTTTGGGCGTCTTCGTTGGGCACTGAGAGGCCGCCGACATATTGCTCGTTCGGACGCATGAAGACCTGCGCCATTGGCTCGATGACATGGCTGGACCCGCTGGCCATGGAAAACAGCACCGGCCAACGCATCTCGAGGCCCGCGGTTGCCATGTAACGGGCAAATGACGAGCGCATATCGTCCTGCTCGCCCAAATGCGTTGCCATTCGGTCGATGGCGTCTAGCGAAGCCGACGATGCGTTGAGGTAGTCCACATCGCCCTGCAGCGCGAGCAACGGCGTTAGCACCAGTCCGTCATCTGTGACGAAACTCCGCTTCCACTCGGCCTCGGCGGTGAGACGGCCCGATTCGCCTTCGATGCCGCGGACGCGCTGCGTCGGAGTGAGGGCATTGTAGGGCTGGACGAAGGTCTCATCGACATCGTCGCGGCGGATGACACGCGCGTTGACATTGAGGGACAGCTGGCCGCCGGCCACCGAGGCATCAGGAATATAGGCGTAATCGAGCGACGGCAGCACCCACGGCTGTTGTCCACTTCGCGCAGAGATATTGTCGTCAGGCGTATCTTCCTGCACATCGAAATGCATGGCGCGCACGTCGAAATAATTGCGGCCGTTGAGACCCGTCAAGTAGACTGACGACTGGTGAACGCTGCTATTGTACTTGTCGATGCCGTAGGTGTTCGAGAAGTTCTTGTCGGTCTGCAGCAGCACGTCCCAGCCGAAGTTCCAGCGTGAGTTGATGGCGAACTGCCCCTGGGTACCCATCATGCCGCGGAATTTGTTGGGATCGCCGGCGCTGCCCGAATTGACGTTGTGGCCAGAGCTGGATGGGAAGGCAGTGGTGTCGAGGAAGGCGTCGGGATTCTGCTGGTGTATCCCGGCGATCTTCAAGCTGTACTCGCCATTGTCGAAGCGCTGACGCCACTCGGCCTCACCGAGGAAACCCTGCCTGGTATAGCCGGTGCCGGTGACGGTCAGGTCGTAGGTCGGCGCCAATGCGAGATAATAGGGGACTTTCACGCCGACGCCGAGATCGCTCTTGTAGATGATGCTCGGGATCAGGAAGCCGCTCTTGCGCTTCACCGTCGGGTCGGCAATTTCGAATGCAGGCAGATAGGCAAGCGGAAAACCGAAGAATTCGAAATTCGCATTCTCGAAGCGAACCGTCTTCTTCTCACCGTTCCAGATGATCTTCTTGGCCTTGACGCGCCAGGTCGGCGCTTTGTCCGGCTTATCCTCGCACGGCTCGCAGGCGGTGTAGACGCCATTGTGGAAAGTGGTCAGCACGCCGCCCATGCGTTCTGCGCTTTCGGCGGCGAAATAGGCCTTGTCGATGGTCTCGACCCGCAACGCGTTGACGAAGCCGTCGGCGAAGTCATCGGTGATGTCGATATGTTGCGAATTGATCTTGGTGCCGTCGCTGTTGATGACTTCGACGTTGCCGCTCGCGACCATCCGCTTGGTGTTGCGGTTGTATTCGACCCGCTGGGCGACAAGGCGATTGCCACCATAGTCGATCTGCACACCGCCGACGGCGGTCACGGTCTGGTTGTCGTTGTTGTAGACCAGCGTATCGGCCGCCAGCAGCATTTGCGAGCCGGCCGGAACCGATGTCGCCATGTCGCCGACGTCCTGCGCAAGCGCCGGTGCCGGAACGGCGTAGGCAAGCACGCACGCCAAGGCGGTCGCCGCATAGAGGCGCGCCAAACCGGCCTGCCTGTTGCTGGGCAAAAACGCCTCCCTCACTAGCCGTCTTCCTTGTATAGCAGGAAAGTCACCCCGAAGAACATAGCCACCATGACCGGTACCCAGGCGGCTACGACAGTCGGCACGAATCCCGCCACGCCGAATGCCTTCACCAGCACCGAAACGACATAAAGCAGAAAGCCAGCGATGATGCCACCCAGAATCATCGTCGCCGACTGTCCCATCCTGGCAAATCGCATTGAAACCGTTGCCGCGATCAGCGTCATGGCGACGAGAAGGAACGGCAACGCCACGAGCGAATCAAACTGCATGGCAAAGGCATTTGCCTTGAGGCCAAAGGAGCGGGCAACCTCGACCTTTCCGGGCAGGTCGTAGAACGGGATGGTTTCGGGGCGAGCCAGCCGCTCTTGCACGAATTCGGGCTTCAGATTGGTCGGTACGCGATCGGTTGCCGATGCCTGGATCGTGCCGTTCTGGAACGTCTTGACGTCCTGCAATTCCCAATAGCCGTCGCGCAGGAAGGCACGGGCGGCGTCCTTGCGCTCGACGATGTTGCCTTGCGGGTCGAGAATGAAAAATACGACATCGGCCATTTCCAGGCCCTGGTTCAGGATGGCCCGCGCACCGATGATGGTGTCGCCCGAACTGGTTTTCTGACGGATCCAGGGCGCGGCATCGGCCGAGACCGTATTCGATTTGCCCGAACGCAGCTGGGTTTCGATCTGCTCGGACCAGGAGAATGCGTGCGCGGCGAGTGGATTGATGACGCCAACCGACAGGACGCCGAACAGCAAGGCTCCGATACAGCAGGGCAAGAGGAACTGCCAGGCGGAAACACCGGCGGAACGCGCGATGACCAGCTCGTAGCGCCGGTTCAGCGACACCAGCGTCGCCATCGCCGAGAAGAGACCGACGAACGGCACCGTCTGCAGCATGATCATCGGCATACGGAGGCCTGAAATGGCTACCGCCGTGCCGTAGGTGAAGCCGGGCAGGCCGGTGGTGCGTCCGGACAGCTCGGTGAAATCGATCAGGAACACCAGCGCCAGGAGGCCGATGAAGAACCAGATGGTGATCGTCACATAGCGGAAAAAGAAATAGCGGCCCAGTGTCCAGCCCATCAGCCGACCCCTTGGCCTGATGCGCCGCGCCTGGACAAACGCAATTTGAAAGCATTCCAGCTGTCAGCGATGCGCGTGGCGAAGTTTGTCATCCAGTCCGCCCAGGTCACGGGCAGTTCCAGTGTCCGGTTGGAGACGATGAACCAGATCGCCACCGCGGAAGCCACGATCGGCACGCCATAGACCATATACGCATATTGCGGGACCTCATCCGCCTTGCTGGCGGCAAAAAAGCCCAGCCAACGCACGAACAGCGATATCGTGATCGCCGTGATCAGCGGATTGACGCGCGCCTCGCGGTGCGAGCGCGCATCGCCGGCGACTGCAAGCGCGATCAGCGCGAAAACCATGGAATAGGTCCATTCCGAGAACCGTTGGTTGACCTCGGCCCGGTATTCGTAGGGGTTCTGCTGATAATACTTGTCGTTGGCACCCGGGTTGAGCAGGTACTGCGTCGTCTGGTCCTTGGGCAGGAGCGTCACCGCCGAAGCCGCCGCCATGAAGGCCGACATGTCGAAGGCATAGGAGGTGAAGCGGATGACGGAGAGATCGCCGGTCAGCGTTTTGCGATGGATGACGCCGTCATTCATCATCAGCACCTTTTCACCGCCGCGTTCGACGATGCTGCCGGTCTTGGCGTAGTAGACGAGGTTGACGCCTTCTTCGCGCGAATCGGCGACGAAAATGCCACCCAGCCGATTGTTCGGAAGGCGCTCGCCGATCTGCAGGAACAACCCGTCGTCAATCTTGCGGAAGGTGCCTTCCTGGATGATCAGCGACAACAGATCCGCGCGCGACGACGCCACCAGGGCCCGGTTCTTCTGCCGTGCGTAAGGGTCGATGCCGTTGTCGACGGCAAAGGAAAAAACGGCGGCGGCGAGCGCCAGCAACATGATCGGCCGCACGATCGTCCAGCGCGAGGCCCCCGCGGCGTTGACGACGGCGAGTTCGGAATCCGAATTCATGACACTGAGTGTCTGTGCGACCGCTACCACCAGGGCAAAAGGCACCACGATCGGGATGATGGACGGAAGGATGAGGGCGGCGACTTCGAAGAAGGTCAGCGCCGACTGGCCGCTGTCGGTGACCAGATCGATCTTTGCCAGCACCTGCGTCGTCCATACGATCGCCAGCGTCCACACAAGAGCGGCCATGAAGACCACGAAAGCGCGGCGCATGATGTAGCGTTCAACGACCTTCATGAAGGCTTTTCTCGATTTTTTCGAACGGCATCATGCCACCGAACAAGGTAGCTGTCCGGCAGCGCCTGCACAACTGGCTCATCAGATGGTCTATCCGGGTTCTGTCCCACATCACGCCCCCCGGCTGGGCGGAGTGTCGGCGGGAATGGATAAGAAAGGGCGAACATCGATGGTTAACAACAGGTTGCGGCAAAAAGCGGGGCCGTGCCGCGACGAATCGTCATCGATTCCATAGGTCATATGGGATGCCAATTCGGCAAAGTCTTGCCAAATGCCGGAAAACGACCAAATGTCGCGCATCGTTTCGAACCGCTTCCCCAAAAGTCGCGCATTCCCTGAAAGCAGGACATGATGAATCAAAGACCGTCGATCGCCTTCGCCAAATTTTCCGGGTCCCAGAGCGCGGTGAACAAGAAGGGCACGGTCTTCGTGCTCGCGGCGGATGAGGGCGGCCTGAGCGACGTCGCCAAGGCCGGTGATCCCGGCAAGACACTGGAGCGGGCCTTTCCCGTGGCTGAGTTCACGGGCAAGTTCGCCAGCACGGTGGAAGTTCTGGCGCCGCAGGGAGCATCGCTCGACAGACTGGTGGCGATAGGCGCCGGCAAGGTATCGGGACTGGACGAATATGCGTGGTTGAAGCTTGGCGGCACCGTTGCCGCGTCGCTGCGCAAGGCGACCGAAGTGGCGGTGGTCCTCGATGTGGCCGGCGCCTCGCCGAGCGCGAAAGACGCGGCAAGCCTTGCCGCGGGCATTCTCCTGCGCAGCTATTCCTTCGACAAGTACAAGACCAGGAAGGACAAGGACGACGGCAAGGCAGAGCCGAAGAAGCCGGTCAAGGTGACCATCCACACCGCCGATCCGGCCGCTGCGAAGAAGGCCTTCGCCGATGCCGAGGCGGTGATAGACGGCGTCCTACTGGCGCGCGACCTCGTCAACGAACCGGCAAACGTGCTTGGGCCGGTCGAGTTCGCTGCCCGCGCCAAGGAACTCGAGGCACTAGGCGTCAAGGTCGAGATATTGGCTGAGAAGGAAATGAAGAAGCTCGGCATGGGCTCGCTGCTCGGTGTCGCGCAAGGATCGCCGCGCGGCGCCCGCATGGCGATCATGCAGTGGAACGGCGGCAAGCCGAAGGACAGCCCGATCGCCTTCGTCGGCAAGGGCGTCACTTTCGACACTGGCGGCAATTCCATAAAGCCGGCCTCGGGCATGGAGGATATGAAGGGCGACATGGGCGGTGCCGCCGCCGTTACCGGCCTGATGCATGCGCTGGCGGCCCGCAAGGCGAAAGCCAATGTCGTCGGTATCATCGGACTGGTCGAAAATGCCGTCGACGGTCATGCCCAGCGCCCCGGTGATATCGTCACTTCGATGTCGGGCCAGACCATCGAGGTGCTCAATACCGACGCCGAGGGCCGCCTCGTGCTGGCCGATGCGTTGTGGTACTGCAACGACCGCTTCCAGCCGAAATTCATGGTCAATCTGGCGACGCTGACCGGCGCCATCATGGTGGCGCTCGGTCAACATTATGCCGGCCTCTTTTCCAACAATGACGAACTGGCCGAAAAGTTGGCGGCGGCGGGGCAGGCGACGCAGGAACGGCTGTGGCGCATGCCGCTGGGGGCCGAATACGACAAGCTGATCGATTCCAAGAACGCCGACATGAAGAACATCGGCGGCCGTTTTGGCGGCGCCACCATCGCGGCGCAGTTTCTGCAGCGCTTCGTCAAGGACACGCCATGGGCCCATCTCGACATTGCCGGCACGGCGATGGGGGCGCCGTCGAACGAGATCAACCAGTCCTGGGGTTCCGGTTTCGGCGTCAGGCTGCTCGACCGGCTGGTGCGCGACAATTATGAGCAGTGAACGGGTTCAATCACTATAGGCTGAAGCGATGGCCGACGTCCTGTTCTACCACCTGACCGAATCGACGCTGGAGGATGCGCTGCCAGGCCTCCTGGAGCGCAGCGTCGACCGTGGCTGGCGCGCCGTGGTGCAGACAGGCACCGAGGAACGCCGCGATGCGCTCGACCAGCATCTTTGGACCTTCCGGGACGATTCGTTCCTGGCGCACGCGACCGATCGTGAGGCTCATCCCGGCGAACAGCCGATTCTGTTGACCACCGGAGACAGCAATCCCAACGACGCAAAGATAAGGTTCCTGGTCGACGGCGCGGTGCCGCCTGACCTTGGCGGCTACGAGCGCGCCGTGTTCCTGTTCGATGGCCACGATGCCGCCCAGCTCGAGGCGGCGCGAGGGCACTGGAAGGTGATGAAGAGCGCTGGCCACGCCGTCACCTATTGGCAACAGACGCCAGATCGCCGCTGGGAGCGCAAGGCTTAAGGCAGGTCGCCTGAACGTGACTGAGGCAGGTCGCTGACCGTTCAGTCGACCCGCTTTTGGACCAGTGCCCTGTCCCGGATGAAAGTCTCTACTACTTTGCCTTGATCCGGCTCTGTTTGCGGCTGACGTAGTCGCCGTGTTTCAATTTCATGAACGCGTCCGCAAGGTTGCGGTGCGAACTCCTGAATACGTACCATTCTCCATCTGGAACCCGGCGCTGGTAGAGAATCCTGCCTGCCTGGCGATGTTCGAAACAGGAAAGAGCGTTGGAGTCGCCTCCGGCTCCGTGCCATTTTGCGCGGAAGCACAGCTTGCCTCCTCCGGGAATGAACCAGATGCCGTCACCGTAGCCCAGCTTGCGCGCCTTGTCCGAGGTCCAGGCACTGAACTGACGGCGCTGGACGGCAAAATATCCGGCACCCTCCCGACCCCAGAGCCACGAGCGGTTCTGGTACATCTGGTAGATGCCTTTGTCCGGCACCACCTCTGCCCGCATGGCCTGTTCGGCGATTTTCGTCGCCGTCTTGGCTGTTGCGGGAATCTGGAAAGCAAACAGACCAATGGAACAGGCAAGTGCCGTTCCGATACAATTGCCCAGTACTCGTTTCACAACCCCTACCCCTACTGTTACGCCACGCCCAGTTTATGAGAACGCTTGAGATGATTTCAGGTGAATCCTGAAATCTGAATCCGCCACTAAATCAAAGAGATGGAGCATGATGCCTGGACAGATGGTGCCCCGTTTGTCCGAAAAGCCGCTTTCTCACTTTTTCAGTATCATGCTCTAGGGCAAGACATGCTGGGTCACCCTCCAGTCGGGCAGACCATAGCCGCCCAGCCACGGCCACACTTCCTTCTGGTTGAAGTAGACGACCGAAGTCAGAGCCGGGAACTCCGCGTAGGATTTGCGGGAATCTTCCTGCCATTTCGAGACATAGTCCTGCTTTCCGACATAGCCGAGTTCCGCAACGACGATCGGCTTGTTGAACACCGCAACGCGGTCATAGCCGGGCTTCAGCAGTTCAGCGAAGGTGCGGTCACGACCGGTCTCGTCACCGTCTTTTTTCTGCAGACCGAACACCGACAGGCCGATGACGTCGACATAGTCGTCGCCGGGGTAGTATTTTTCCAAACCCTCTTCGCCTTTGGGCGACCACATGTACTTGGCGGCGGGGGCAGCCTTGCGGCAGATGTCGACTTCGCGCTTGTAAGCGGAGATCCAGTCCTTGGGAGCCCAGTTGGCCCAGGTGAAGCGGCCGTTCTTGTCTTCCATTTCCTGAGCCCAGCGAATGGTCACCGGGCTCTTCATCTGTCCCACCAGGCCGCAGATTGCCTGCATGTTGGCATCATATTTGCCGCTCAAAATGCCGTCGCGCAATTCGGGCGGGGTGATGCGCCAGTCCTTGGACCATGTCCACGGCTCAATCGTGATCAGAAGCGAACGGCCGCGCTGCAGCGCATAAGCGTCGGCAAGCGGCAGCGTCGACAGATCGACGTCTTCCCAGGGCAGGAACAGCTCTTCGATGCTGGCGCTCTTGTCGGTGCTGAAGTCCCCGTAGGGATCATAGGAACCGAACGCCGACGCAGCGCTGCTCGTCTGAACGGGGTCGGTCGCGGTTACGGAGCCGGCCCCTCCTGCAGTAGGGAAGGCGGCGCTTCCGCCCAATACCAGCGCGATTGCAAGTGCCTTTGCCGCGGAGTGTGTCATCATAGATTCTCCCATGGCCTCGACTTCTCGCGGAAGTTAAGGCTTCGCCCGTGCGCATCGATGCCTGATCGATACGGCTACCCAAAAAACCTGTCGGCTCCATTGGCGGAATCTGCGGGATTTCGGAGCGATCATTGGCGGTTGTGCGAACCTTCGCACGAAGCCCACCCAAAATTACTTCTCAAGGCGCCAACACAGAAGGAGCCGTCGAGAGAGTTTCGCCGCGATACTCACAAATTCGCGTCAATATTCCGATATATCATCCCGGTCTAATTTAAGAGCCGGGCGGACCAAAGAGTCAAGCGCAATTAATGGTTGCTTAACCATGATGTTCGCAACATGGTTAACGCTGCCTTGGGCGCTTCTTCCTGCGGACAGCCTCGGCCCCTTCGACGGATTCTCCGACGCTGAAACTTTTGCCGGCTGTGATTGCAGTGCTGGTCGGGGGAGGCGTCCACGGAATTACCCTCCCGATTCAAGATGTTAAGTTAACCAATTCGCAAGAAGTATAGTTAACCAACACTTAATTTAGTTGACTCTAAGACACCCAAGTGGATTCTAAGGGCGGGTTTTCAAGGCGCGTCTGCCGTCGTTCGGCTGATGCTCGGGTGGCGGCGGTACGTGTATGAGTGTTTCCGCGGACGTGGGGATCATCAGCGGCAAGACCATGCCGAAACGGGGGCGTGGGGCGGCTCCGGGGAAGGCGGCGGAGAAGCCTCCTTTTCTGGTGCCGGTGCTGTCGGCCACCCAGCGGCGGATCTGGAGGCTGGGACTTGCCTGCTGGTCGGTAACGTTCGGATTTTTCTGGTTCTGGTGGCTGCAGCCCGGGCACATCGAACATGTCATTCCATACATGCTGGCGACATTGACGCTCGTATGGCTGACGTTCATGCCGATGTATTTTCTCTTGAACGTGCATGCGATGAAAAAGCCGTCCAGTCTTCACACGATCCCGGAACGTTCGCGGGTCGCGATGGTGGTGACCAAGGCTCCGTCCGAACCGTTTTCGGTGGTTGCGCGAACGCTCGAAGCGATGCTGGCGCAGGACTGTCCGCATGATACCTGGCTGGCCGACGAGGACCCGTCAGAGGAAACGATTGCCTGGTGCGATGCCCATAACGTCATGATTTCGACGCGGCGCGGGCGGGAAGATTATCACCGCAAGGTGTGGCCCCGCCGGACGCGCTGCAAAGAGGGAAACCTGGCGTTCTTCTACGACCACTATGGTTATGAGCGCTACCACTTCGTCGCTCAGATGGATGCGGACCACGTCCCGACACCAACCTATCTCAGGGAAATCCTGGTCGCCTTTGCCGACCCGGCGGTTGGCTATGTATCGGCGCCGAGCATATGCGACAACAATGCCGCTGAAAGCTGGTCGGCACGCGGCCGACTGTTCCCGGAAGGGATGTTCCACGGACCCTTGCAGTCCGGCCATACGGGCGACGGAACGCCGCTCTGCATCGGCTCGCACTATGCCGTGAGAACCGCAGCGCTCAAGCAGGTCGGCGGCCTTGGCCCGGAACTGGCCGAAGATCACTCGACGTCCATGCTGTTCATTGCGGCTGGTTGGCGCGGTGTGCATGCCATAGACGCCATTGCCCATGGCGATGGCCCGCAGACCTTTGCCGATCTTGTCACGCAGGAGTTCCAGTGGTCGCGGAGCCTGATGACGATCATGCTCGAATACTCGCCCATATACCTTTCCAAGCTATCGCCACGGCTGAAATTCCAGTTCCTGTTTCGCCAGCTCTGGTATCCGCTTTTCGCCGTGTTTTCGCTTGTCATGTACGTCATGCCTATGTACGCGCTTCTGACGGGGAAGAGCTTCGCCAATGTGACATATGTTGATTTCCTTTTATACTATGCTCCGAACTCTATTTCCCTGATTATGCTGGTGATGTTGCTGAAGGCATTCGACCTGTCGCGCCCGCTCACTGCCAGGACGATCAGTTGGGAGGGAATGTTGTTCTCATTCTTCGCGCGTTGGCCGTGGGTGCTGGCGGGCACGCTGTCGTCGATCCGTGATTATGTGACCAAGTCGTTCGTGGATTTTCGTGTTACCCCCAAGGGCAGTGGCCCGAAAAATCTGCTGCCTGCCCGCGTCATCGTTCCGTATGTGGCACTTGCAATCGGAGCTTCGCTGCCGGTCCTTCTGGTGGACCGCGCGTCGGATGCCACCGGCTTCTACTGGTTCGCTGCCTTCAATGCGTTCGTCTACGGGTTGCTTGTGGTCGTAATCATCACCAGGCACCTGGCGGAGAACAGAATTTCGTTGCGGCGCAACGTCGCGAAACTCGCCTTGCAGGCCTCGCTCGCTGGCGTTGCGCTCTTCGTCCCGGGCGCTGCGTTTTATGACCGCGGCCTGGAAGGCATATATGGGCTCCAGCAGGGAGCAGGCGGTGTGCGCATCGTCAGCGTGGCCTACCCGGTTTCCGGAGCCGGGCGTGGTGGGAGCGGAACCCGCACATTCCATCTTGACCCCGCCTGGGATCGGCCAATCGTCAGATAGTCTGGAAGAGCCTGGCGCCCGCCAACTCAGGAATTGCCATGACAAAACACCCAAGGCACGGGGATTTCTCGACCCCAGGGGTGGAAGCGGTGGCTAATTCGAGATCTGTCGGTTCGCCGGGCGAGTGAACCTGGCACTTGGAAAATGGCAGCGGCTTTGAGATTGCAACGTAGCATCAGGCCCTTTGCTCTTTCGGTTGTCATCGCGGTTATGCACGGAACGGTCAGATGGAATTGAAGACACAGCCCGGTTCACAAGGTTCCAAGCGCTTCCTCCGCGCAGGCCTGCTGATCGCTTGCACCGGGTTTTTCTCCTGGGTGCTTCTGGGTGTCTACCGCGGCTTCATCATCGATCCCCAATCGACGCTCCAGGGTCGCTTGGCCTCTATCCCCAGCGGGATAGCGTCAAGCTACCACGATCTGATTTTCATTTCGTCGCTGACGGCAGCAGCCCTGCTCCTGCTTTTCCTGGCAAAGGCCAGCCGCCTCTTCGGCGTCGTCGTGGTCATCACTTTCTATCTCGCCATCCTGATTTCGCTATGTTGGGGGTTTGCCAACATCAATCTCGTCAAAATGCTGAGCGAGCCGTTTACTTTCCAGTGGTTGATCTATGGCGACTTCCTGCAGAATGCCGACGCCAAGAACGCCATAGGTGACGCGCTCAACCCAAGGGATTTCGCATTCTCGTCGTTG
The DNA here is from genome assembly GCF_040321125.1 of Mesorhizobium sp. M0518. Taxonomy (NCBI): domain Bacteria; kingdom Pseudomonadati; phylum Pseudomonadota; class Alphaproteobacteria; order Hyphomicrobiales; family Phyllobacteriaceae; genus Mesorhizobium; species Mesorhizobium sp. M0518. Next base: position 54,724 of record NZ_JAMYQY010000021.1, on the reverse strand, counting down.
TCCATAGTTCTGGCGCTGGTCTTGGGTTATGCGACAGCAGGGCTGTGCGTGCGGCTGGCGGGAACTGCTCGAGCGGTATTGCTGGGGACGCTTTTCCTGTGCGTCGGTGCTGGACTGGTCGGCACCGGGTACCATGTTCGGGCGACGGCCTTGCCAGAGGCAAAGGTTGCCAACCCTATCGTGTACTTTGTTGAATCGGCTCTGTTCAGTCCGACCCCCGTCGTTTTCGCCGTGAATACCGGGGTGGACGTTGACGTCGCCAGCGTTGGGGAACGTCCGGCGGAGACGTCCAGCTTCAAGGTGCAATCACCAAATCCGATAAAGAACGTGCTGGTTTTCATGATGGAATCGGTGCCATCCCGATACGTCGAGACGTTTGGTGGAAAGTATACTGTTACACCAAACATAAAGAGCTACTCAAGTGACTCGATACGCTTCGACAATATATATGCGCACACTCCCTCTACAAACTATTCGATATTTTCGTTGTTCAGCTCGATGTACAATGACATATCTTACTATGGAATGACCGCGAGCCATCCGGATCTGCCGCTGAGTTCAATATCCAACACTCTGACCGCAAGCGGCTTTCGCACCGGATTTTTCTGGAGTGCGGATTCACGGTTCCAGCGCGTGGATGAGTTTCTGCTCAACAAGGGGCTTGATGTCATTCAGGACTACCGTGGGCAGAAATGCGATATTCCCACATTCAAGCTCAGTTCCAAGGAATGGAAGAATTTCGACTACAACAGCGATCTCTGTACCGCTCAATCCGTCATCAACTGGGTGAATGAGGATGCCGAAAATCCCTTCTTCGCGGTGATGTTTACGGCGATGACCCATTACCCGTATCTCATCGACAGCCCGCTGTTTACGGCGATGAAAGAGATCCCCGACCTCTCTGACGGCTCGAAAGTTCACTATTCCGATGACGAGAAGTTCAACGCCTACCTCAACGCGCTGAAGGTCGGCGACCAGGCGCTGGGACAGATACTCGATTCACTCAAGCAGTCCGGCAAACTCGATTCGACGCTTGTGGTCATACTCGGCGACCACGGTGAAGCGTTTGGAGAGCATGGGAACTACGTTCATGCCAGTGCTCTCTACGAAGAAAATATCCATATCCCGCTTATCATGATCAACAAGCAGCTTTTCCATGATGACGTCGCACATGCTGTCGGTGGGATTATCGACATAGCCCCGACCATCCTCGATATACTCGGCCTTCCGCTTCCAAGATCCTGGCAGGGTCACAGCTTGTTCAGCGAGCAGCGGCCGAACAAGACATTCTTCTTCATTCCCTGGAGCGGTTTCCAATTCGGCTACCGCGAAGATGATCGAAAGGTCACCTTCAACGCGACCACCGGCAGCATCGAGGCGTATGACCTCAAGACGGATCCTACGGAAAAGGTCAACCTCATCAAGGCCGGCACCGGCGATCGCACCGCCATCCTGCAGCCGATCGCGGGATGGGTACAGTCGCAGAAGCGCCGCGTTGCCGATATGATCGCCGATGCGACGAAAGACGCGGCGCGTTGCAGCATTGCCAGCCTCGAGATCGACGCGGCCGGTACCAGCTTCGAGGGTTCCCCTCGGCTCGACGTGCTTGTCGACGGAAAGCCGGTTGGACAGGCGGACGTCCTGGGGACGGAAAGCACGGCGATCACAGCAGAATCGATCGTCGCGGAGTTGAAGGCAGCGTCCGCTCATACCGTACCATTTCGCTTCAATCTAAGCGCCGTGCCCAATCCGCGGAAAATCGAACTCCGCTATGCCAACGACTTGTGGGCGGGGCAGGGCAAGGCTGGCGATCGCAACCTGTTCGTCAAGAATATCAAGATAGACGGCCGAGTGGTGCCGAAGAGCAAGCTGCATGTCGACAACAAGACTGTAGGGTTCATCGATGACAGCGGGACCAGCATGTTCAACAGCGGCTCGCTGTGGGTCAGCGGTCCATTTGTCGAGGGGTGCATATAGCGGCATAGGCACTCTGGAGCGGGCCGCCACATCCAGCCACTTCCGGCGATAAGGATCGCCAGCCCTTTTTGTCGGCTGGAGAGAGCCTGGGGCAGTCGGCCCTGCCGGCGCCGGTTGCGGCGCTGAGCGTTTTATACATCGCAACATCCCTGACAGCCCGAGCGCCGGCTTCTGTTTGCCGCGGGCGCGAGTCCGTCGCGTATGCCGGTGTGCCGTTTGGCAAGGCTCCGTCTGCCAGCCGATCCGACAATCGAATTTCCTTCAAATTCGAGCGAAGAGTGAAAGGCTGCGTTCATTATGACGTTTGCACGAATTTTAATAAGTCTCTTCTAATATGACGGAACGATGTGAGTGGAAAACGACCACTCACGAGCGATTAGAAACGACGGATTCGAAGTATATTCTTCGCTTTCAATCACGTTGCATTACAGGGCAGGGAGCAGATGATGAGACAGTTTATGGAAAATCTGACCGGCAGAAAATATGCCTATGCTGTTGCTGCAATCGCATTGGCCTCGATGTTGTCAGGCTGCCAGACGATGGACACGACCAAGACCAGCTCAATCAACGGACGGATCGTTGATCAAGGTTTTGGCAAGAAGGTCCAGCACGTCAGGAAGCTCGATCGCGTCGGAAAGAAGGTTCTCTACCGCAAGCCGCTCACACAGACGACCATGGTGACGCGTACGAGGCAGGAGACCTATGCGGCCTTCGTGCGGCCGCAGCGGGTCGGCAGGCCGGCGACGGTGAAGGTCTCCTACAGCCCGGGCAATGGCGGCCCGTTCCTGGGTCATTCGCCCTGGATTTGCGGCCCGAGCGGTTTCGGCCAGCGCGCCAGCTGCCGTTCGCGTTACTAGACTGGAACATCGGACCTGAAGTGGCGGCCGATTTGATCGCCGTCTGGTCTTCGCCGGGGGGCGCCGTCGAGGGCGAGAGGTTTGGCGCGTTGCGCCTTGCCTCTTGCCCTCCGGGCGCCATCGGTCTGTTGGGCGGGAACCTTCAGGAAGTCCCGATCAGCTCATGATGGCCGGCCCGGGCGGAGCCAGCCGTCATTGTCACTGGGCGCCGGCTGTGGCCGCGCGACATAGGCCGATGCTCCATTCGCTTCGTGATAGACCCGTGCCAGCATTTCAGCCAGCACGCCCGACGTCACCATCTGCACCCCGGCGATGAGCAGGAAGAAGCCGGTGAACAGCATCGGGCGTGTTCCGATGTCCTCGGCGAAAAGCAGCTTCAGGCAAAGCAGGTAGGCAAGGATCAGCGAACCCAGCGCGCCAAGCACGATGCCGATGCCGCCGAAGAAGTGCCCGGGCCGTGTGCGATAGCGCATGAAGAAATACATGAACACCAGATCGAGCACGACCCTGAAGGTGCGCGAAATGCCGTATTTGGACTGGCCGTGGATGCGGGCATGGTGCGTCACCACCTCCTGCGCGATGCGTCTGGGTGTCGTCACCGTGGCCAGCCATGCCGGGATGAAGCGGTGCATCTCGCCATAGAGCTTGACGCTGCGGATGACGTTGCCGCGATAGACCTTCAGGCTGCAGCCATAGTCCTTGAGGCGCACCCCGGTGACGCGCGCGATCAGCGCGTTGGCAATGCGCGAGGGCAGCCTGCGCATGAAAAACCCTTCCTGGCGATCCTTGCGCCAGCCGACCACCAGGTCGAGATCCTCGCTCAACAGGCGGTAGACCATACGCGGAATGTCGAAGGGATCATTTTGCAGGTCGCCGTCGATCGTGGCGATGACGTCGCCGCGCGCCGCGTCGATGCCGGCCTGCATCGCGGCGGTCTGCTTGTAGTTGCGCACCAGCTCGACCGCATGCACATGCGGGCCGTAATGCGCCGCCAGGCGCCTGATCTCGCTCACCGTCGCGTCGGTACTGCCGTCATCGACCAGCACGACCTCCCATGGCTGCTCGTAGCGTTCCATAGCCTGGTGAATCCGTGCCAGCAGTGGCTCGACGTTTTCGGCTTCGTTGTACATGGGTACGACGATGGACAGTGTATGGTCCGGCATCACCGTGCCGTCAGGCAGTCCCGAAGCAGGGATGGGCAATACGCTCATAGGGATGGTTTCCTTGCAGGGCCGACGGCCGGGTTCCCCGGCAGCGTCGATTTCGAGGGAAACAGCCAGGCGATCGCACCCGTGGCGATTGCCGAGCAGAAGATGAACAGATGCAGTGCCAGCGCTGCCTGAAGGCCGCTCTTCATGGCAATGCCGGAGGTGAGCAGCGCCGCCGCTGCACCCGCCTCGTAGGTGCCGAAGCCGGCAACGCCTTGCACCGGCAGTATGGCGGCGCCTTCGGCCCCGACGACGCCTGGAAAGGCGGTCGAAAAGGATGTCCCCAGCAGCATTGCCAGCAACCATCCCTGTACGGTGAGCTTCAGCGACCAATTGGCGATCGTCCACCACCAGCCATAGCGCGATCGGCCGGTCGCCTCGGTGAAGACATCGCGCAGCCTGCCGAGTTTCGCCACGATCTTGCCGCGGCCTGCCCAGTCATGCGGCGCCCGCGCCCAGCGCGGCAGATACCAGGCGGCAGCGACCACCGCCGCCACGCCCGCGATCCTTGTCGCCGGATGCAGGCCCGGCCACACCACCAGGGCCAGCACGCCGACGACGAAGGCATCCTGCAGTCTGAACCACAGAAGCGAGGCGCTGGCGCGCATGATCGGTATGCCGAAGACCTGGCGCAGGAGCAGGGGAAAGGCCGTCTCGCCGCCGCGAAAGGGCACGACGTTGATCATTGCATTGTGGATCAGGATGATCCGCAGGCAGGCACCGAAACGGCCATGCACCTCGTCGCGGAACTCGTCGCAGACGCGCAGCGCGCGCAGCACGTAGGTGACGAACAGCGCAAGCGCCACCGCCGCGAAAGCGCCGGGCGTGATGCTCGCGAAAGCATCGCCCACCATCTTCCAGCGCGAGTCGCTGACGACCCACGCCAGCAGGGCCAGGCTCACGATTATTGAGGCAGCTCGTTTCAACAATTCAACAATTCCTGCGCAGGCTTGCGCTATCGGATTCCGTCGGCCGCGGCGTGCTGTATCTCAAAATCCGCAGCATTGGTAGCGGCCCAAGCCTTTCCGATCGATCGCATTGCCTGGCTTGCGAGCGCGCATCCGCGCAACTTCAGGCGGCCGCTGAACCTCCGGCATCGGCCTGCTTTCCGACCCGACTATGGCCTCGGTTTCATCGATGGCTGCTGATTAGGTCGGCCGGCTGTCCGGATCCATAAGCCCGATGCGCAATCGCGATGTTGCCGTCTTGATGGACAATGCGCGTGTCGCGAATAGTTGTTGCCCGCATGCTTTGCGGCGGTTGACACCGCCTTTCTCACGACTGTTAAATGGTTCGCGTGGCCGTCAAAGTGCTGACGCAGCCGCCTTGGACCGAATAGACATGCGAGTGCCAACTATGCCGACAGCTTTGATCAGATCGCTGCCGCTTGATGTCGGCCGTCGGCATCGCAAGGGGCCTCGGCGGTGTGCAAGTCTCAAGCAACTTGTGCTGCTCCTAGCTCTTTGCGGTCAGGTGGCTGTTTCGGGAGCGGCGCACGCGGCCGCCGCCAACGACAAAAGCACGGCGGAAGCCGGTACCGCCGCTGTTCCGACTGCTTACGAACTACAGCTTCTGTATGCCGGCCGCACATGGATATGGAAGGACGGAGCAGCTTATTTCGCGCGGGACAATCGACACCTCAGGGCCTGGACGTCCGGGCAGGGCACGGCAACCGTCGCGGAGGGCAGATGGCTGGTGACCAAGGACGGCAAGATGTGCATGGAGCTCGCCTGGCGATCGAAGAGCTACACCGGCGAGCCGCACCGCACCTGCTACAGCCATCGCATTCAGGGCCGGAACATCGAGCAACGCAAGGATCCGGACGGGGAATGGTACGGTTTCAAGCGATCTCCCGAGGATCCTTCCGACGAATACAAGAAATTCGAAGCAGGCGACACCAAGGGCGCGCAGTTCGAAGAGACCCGCAAGCTGGTCGATGCCAAGAAGTAGGCCATGCTTCCAGCCACGCTGAGCCAGTGGCCTGGCTGTTCTTGCCGTGCGCCTGTCGCGGAACCCGCGAATCGCCTATGGTTAAGCCTTAAGCGGCTCGGCAGGCGCGGTCGGCGCGCCGATCGCATCTAGTCGCATTCAATTGCATCAGCCAGACGACGAGACGATGGCCTGCCATACGGTTTTGATGAAATTTAATAATTAGTGATATCTAATATAGCGTGTGATGTGCGAGTGGTCACTCATGCGGCGTGAAAGCGGCCCAAGTATAGTATGTCGCAACGCGCCCTTGGCTTATACTTGATAGCAAGGGACAGAGGATGAGAAATTCCGCGAGCGTATTTTGCTCAAGCAAAAATGTCGTATCTATTGCCGCGGCCGTAGCGTTGAGCTCTATGGTTGCAGGTTGTCAAGGTATGGACGCAACTGAAACCGGTTCGGTCCTTATCAGGCCCATAGTCCACCCGGTCCGCAGTCAGCCCGCGGTCCAGCCCGTGCAGGCCACATTTCTCGTGCGCTCGCTCCGTGCCGACCATCCGATCCAGATGACAAGCACAATAGCAACTGAAAGTGCCTACGCCTTTGCACCACCGCAACGGATCAAAGCCAGCACGCCGGCGCCGGTGAAAATCTCGTTCAATCCGGGCGATGGCAGCACGTTCTCGGGCGGCTCGCCTTATATCTGCAGCCCTAGCGGATTTGGCCAGCGCGCGAGCTGTCACCCCCGCTATCTCTGACTCGTCGAGCGACGACCGACGCTGCCACCCTGGCTGGCGGCAGTTTCATTGGCTTGGTCTTCAGTCCGAAAAAGGGAGCGGCCGTCCTGACAATGGTGTCGATGTCTGAAAGCTCCGGCACAAAGCCAAGATGTTCGCGTGCGCTTCCCGGATCGGCGTAGAGCTCCGCCGGATCCCCAGGGCGTCGGCTCCTGAGCACTGCCGGAACCGGCCTCGACGTCATTCGGCCGACCGCCTTGACGATCTCCTTGATGGAGATGCCCCGCCCGGTGCCGAGATTGACCGCAAGACTTCGCCCGCCACCCTCGAGATAGATGAGCGCTTTCAGGTGAGCGCGGGCCAGATCGGTGACGTGGATATAATCCCTTACGCAGGTGCCGTCCGACGTGTCGTAGTCGGTGCCGAAAACCTCGATCGCGTCGATGATGCCCGATGCGGCCATGAGCACTCTGGGAACCAGATGGGTTTCCGGCGAATGCCACTCACCGAGCTCGCCGTCGGGATCGGCGCCACAAGCGTTGAAATAGCGCAGGATCGCAAATTTCATTCCATACGCGGATGCATAGTCGCCAATGATCTGTTCACCCATCAGCTTGGAGCGCCCGTAGGGGCTGATCGGATTTTGCGAGGAGGTCTCGCGAACGGGCAACGCTTCCGGCACGCCGTAGGTCGCACAACTGCTGGAGAAGATGATGTTTTCGATCGAACTCGCGCGTGCGGCATCGAGCACCGCGATGGTGCCTGTCACATTGGTCGAATAATATTCGGCCGGCTCGCGAACGGACTCTCCGACATAGGCCAGCGCCGCAAAATGGATCACGGCCGTCGGCCGGTACGTTTCCATAGCCCGCCGCAGTGCATCCTGATCCCGGATATCGCCGACGACAAGCGGACCCCAGCCGACGGATCTCTCATTGCCGCGGCTCAGATTGTCGAAAACCACCGGCATGTAGCCGGCGGCGGCCAGCTGCTTGCAGGTGTGACTGCCGATGAAACCGGCTCCACCCGTCACCAGGACTGCCGGCCGGCTCATGAAGCGGCAGCTCCTCTGGCGATGTGGCTTCCGTAAAGCAGGGCATCAAAATACTCGACGGTACGCGCGAGCCCCTGGCTCAAGCTGATTTTCGGCTCCCAGCCGAGATTGGCCTTGGCAAAGGAGATGTCCGGCTTGCGCTGCCTGGGATCGTCGACGGGCAGCGGCCGATGCACGATCTTCGATCGGGCGTTGGTGTAATCGACGACCAGCGTCGCCAGTTCCATGATGGTGAATTCGGCAGGGTTGCCGAGATTGACCGGGTGGGCGGGCGCGCTCGGCGCGTTCATCAGTCGGATAAAGCCCTCGATCAGATCGTCGGCATAGCAGAAAGAGCGCGTCTGTTGGCCGCTGCCATAGACGGTCAGGTCCTCGCCGCGCAGCGCCTGGACGATGAAGTTCGAAACCACACGCCCATCGTCGGGCTGCATGCGGCGACCATAGGTGTTGAAAATGCGGGCGACACGGATATCGAGGCCATAGGTCCTCGAATAATCGAAGAACAGGGTTTCGGCCGAGCGCTTGCCTTCATCGTAGCAGGAACGCGGTCCGTGCGTGTTGACGTTGCCGAAGTAGCTCTCGGGCTGTGGGTGCACGAAGGGATCGCCATAGACTTCGGATGTAGAGGCCTGGAATATCTTGGCCTTGTTCTGTCGCGCGAGTTCCAGAAGGTTCAGCGATCCAAGCACGCTTGTCTTGAAGGTGTGGATCGGGTCTGCCTGGTAGTGCGGCGGAGAGGCGGGGCAGGCGAGATTGTAGATCTCGTCGCATTGAAGATCCGAAGGCAATGCATCGACGATGTCGTGCTCGATGCAACTGAAGCGCGGATTATGCAGAAGGGTATTGAGATTGTATCTTTTGCCGGTGTGGAAATTGTCCAGCGCGACAACGTCGTATCCGTCCCGCAAAAGACGTTCGCACAGATGCGATCCTAAAAATCCCGCTCCTCCGGCGACAAGGGCGCGTGGTCGGCTTTGGTTGGCGCCCCTTTGGCTGCCGGATTCCAGTTTCAGAACCTTGACAAGCTTACTCATGCTTTCCTCATACGCACCGCACACGCTACCGCCGGGCCGGGACAAAGCATCGCCCGGCCACGTTACTCAGAACGTGGCAAACCTCCGCATCTGCGGAACGCCATCACTGATGTGCGTCAATTGTTCTTTGGCTTTCGCGAAGCTGGTGCGACTACACAACCTCCGTGCTGCCGCTCAGCATTCTCTGCGCCCCGAAATCGCGATCACACGCTCGGTGTCACCATCGTCGATTGCTCGCCCAAATTGCACATCCCAACGCATCGAAAATATACCTGTGGAAATCATAGTCAACTAAATTAGATATTTCTTAACCATATCTGTTTGCGAATGGTTAATCACGGGCCGGCATCGGCCTCGAAGCTGAACCGGGAGATGTCCAGAGCAGTTCCTCATTTTGAATCAGCGTATTGGGTCGGTCGCTGGCCGTCGGCGCCACACGCTGTTCGTTATGTCGAATCAGCGCTTGGCAGCCAAGATCGCCATGAAGGAGGGGTTGCGCAATTCAGGGCGAGGTCGGGATGGATCCAGCCGAAAGTGGATTTAACGACCCAAGCGACGGGAAAATTTCAGATAGCAACGAGATTTCTGCCCGAAACCGCTCGGAGTGCAAATATAAATTCCAGGGCGCGAATATTCATACCATAGGGCTTGACCTATCGTAGGCACGCCGCAGCTGGCTATAGTGGGAAGAAGGGCAAGGGCTAAAGCTTTGTAAGCAAATTCATTCACAGGGACGAATTTTGACTTCATCCTCTTTTGGTGCCGCTGTTCATGATCTTTGCGCATCAAGGCCTCTGGTTCGCAAGGCGCGCCAATGGCCCATTTCGCCGAAAAGCGCATGCGCGTGTTCATTTCATAGTGGAGGAGAGGCCATTTCGGCAACGAATTTTAAGCGCATAGGTAGAACTCCGCACTGGCGCGCGGCCACGCCGCCACCGGGTTGTTGCTTGCGCACGTCTAACTCGATCGCCTGGGGTTGGCGACTCGGCTGGCCATCGCCTTTTGATCGTCGGGGCGCTATTGGCAAGGTCACGATGGAATGTGGTGATGTGAATGCGCTTTCTGTTTGTCCTGATCCTGCTCGCCGGCGCCGGCATCGGTGTCGTCTATCCCTGGGCGATGAGCAACTTCTCCGGCCATGAGATCGGCACCTGGCGGGTCTATGAGCAGGGCCGCTTCAAGCCGCTGACGGTGCCGCTCTCCGGCCGCGATGCGCCGGTGCGGGTGCTGGTCGACCTGACCGCAAGAGCCGAGCGCATCGTCTCGCAGCAGCGCACCGTGCTGACGCTGACCGCTGCAAGCAATGGCCGCACGGTGCTCGCCTCGACGCTGCAGTTCAACCATTCCGACAATCCTCGCCAGGCCAGCCCGCAACTGCCCGACAAGATCTTTCGCGACGAGGCCGGCGTGATCGCGACCGTCAGCCCAGGCCCCTATACCTTCACCGTTGGACCTGGTGATGCCGACGACATACCGATGCGGGCGGTCGATCTCATCCTGCGCTCCGGCGCCGGCGAGATCGACAGCCGTGCACGGCCGGTCGGCTTCGCGCTGATGGCGATCGGCCTGATCGGATTTTTGCTGACCTTGCGCACTCGTGGCGGCCGGCCGGAAAATCCCAACTCGCAGCCGCCACCGCCGCGCTGGGGCAGGGGCTGATGCATGTCGCCCAAAAGTGTGCAGCGGTTTTGGGACAACGACATGCATAACGGCACAAAACCATGAACTACCGCCACGCCTATCATGCCGGAAATTTCGCTGACGTCGTCAAGCATGTCGTGCTGACACGCTTGCTCGAGTATCTGAAGCAGAAGGACAAGGCGTTTCGGGTCGTCGACACCCATGCCGGCATTGGCCGCTACGACCTGTCGTCCGTCGAGGCGCAGAAGACGGGTGAATGGCAAGGCGGCATCGGCAGGCTGATCGATGCCTCGTTTGCCGCGCCGGTGGCGGTGCTGCTCGCGCCTTATCTGGAGACAATACGGTCGCTCAACCCCGAGGGTGGTATCCAGAAGTACCCGGGCTCGCCGTTGATTGCGCGCCATCTCATGCGCAAGCAGGATCGGCTGACGGCGATCGAGCTGCACCCCAAGGATGCCGCGAGGCTGAGGACGTTCTTTGCCGGCGATTTCCAGGCCCGGATCATCGAGCTCGATGGCTGGCTGGCGCTCGGCGCCCATCTGCCGCCGAAGGAAAAGCGCGGCCTTGTCCTCATCGATCCGCCATTCGAGGAAGCGGGTGAGTTCGAACGCCTTGTCGACGGGCTTATAAGGGCGCACAAGCGGTGGCCCGGCGGCATCTACGCGCTCTGGTATCCGATCAAGGACCGCAAGGCGATCATCGCCTTCCGCAAGGCGCTGAAGCAATCCGGCATTCCGAAGCTGCTCGACATCGAATTCGAGATCAGGCCGGCCTCTTCGGAACCCAGCCTCGACGGCAGCGGTCTGCTGGTGGTCAACCCGCCGTTCACGCTGGAGGGCGAGCTGCGGACGCTGCTGCCGGCCCTGCACAGGCTGCTTGCTGTGGGGCGGCCGGCGCACTGGTCGTTGGAATGGCTGGCCGGCGAGCAGGCTTGAGGCGGGCTCATCGATGACCCAGGGACCGTGCTCTCTTGGGTCTGGATATGAACGTGCCAGAGCCATTCCGGTGCGTGCAAACTCGGCTTTGGTCAAAAAGCGGTTTCAAACTGGGAAACCATTGTCAACGCAACCGCTTGACCGCCGCCGAGCGAATCCGCACAGTGCGCGCAATCGACCTTGAGAGGCTGCCATGACTCGCTTCGCCAAATCCGCCCTTGCCGCCCTGATTTCGCTCTGCACCCCGCTTGCCGCGCCTCTCGGTATCACCCAGACCGTGCAGGCCGCCGATCTTACGGTCTATTCCGATGAAGACAGCGGGGTCTGCGGTCAGCCCTGGGTACTGAACAAGATCACCAGCCGCTTTTCCTATCAGGTGCATCACGTGCCGCATCTGCCTGACGTGCAGATCACCGATTTCCGGCGCATCCACCAGCATCGCTATCTGGCGGCCAACGATACCTGGCCGATCGGTCGCCGTTATTGCGGCGCCACCGTCAGTCTGTCCGACGGCCGCGATCGCACCATCTGGTACCTGATCGAGGAAGGCCAGGGCTTTGCCTCGATCGGCGACAATGTCGAATTTTGCGTCTCGGGCTTCGATCGCTGGATGGTCTACAACGGCCGCTGCCGCATTCTGCGCTAAACCCGGTCTCCCCTTCCAATCTCTTTCGCGCCTGTGGCTTGATGGCTGCAGGCGTTTTTCGTGCCGCGTTGACAGCAGGTGCGATCCGTCGCATACGTGTGAGACAGACCTGTCTCACTACTAGGTAGCCTCCATGACGCCATCGTCCGCTTCCGGCAAGCGCCAGCACGTCGTTGAAACGGCCTACGTGCTGTTCAAGCGCGCCGGCTTCCATGCCACGGGTATCGACCGGATTATCGCCGAAGCGGATGTGGCCAAGATGACGATGTATCGCCACTTTCCCAGCAAGGATGAACTGATCGTCGAGGTGCTTGGCTATCGCGCTATGCGTTTCGACCGCCAGCTCGACCGGCTCGCCCAAGAGGGCATTCCGCCGGAACAGAAAATCGGAAGAATCTTCGACTGGCATGCACGCTGGTTCCGCAGCCCGGATTTCCATGGCTGTCTGTTCGCACATGCGCTGGCCGAGTTCGGCGATCCCGGGCATCCGGTTTTCAAGGCCGTTGTCAGGCAGAAGAACGGCCTCAAGCGGCGCATGCGGTCTATCCTCGAAGAGGTGATGCCGCGCGGCCGCGCCGAGAGCGTGGCGGCGACGCTGCTTATGCTGATCGAAGGTGCGACCTTGCTGGCGCAGATGGGGCAGGCCGACGCCGCCATTCGCGACGCCCGCAAGGCGGCCATGGGCATCGTCGCTGCTTCGCGCAGGCCGCAATGAGCCCGCTGGTCATCGGGCTCGCATTGTTTGCGGCGATCCTGCACGCAAGCTGGAACGCGTTCCTGCGCACGGGGGCCGACAGGCTGTGGACCGTCACCGTCATGAGCTTTTCAAGCACGGCGCTCGCCATCCCCTTCGCCTTCTTCCACGCCCTTCCGGCCGCGCCGGCCTGGTCCTACATCGTGCTCTCGGCCTGCCTGCAGGTTGGCTACAGTTTGTTTCTGGTGGCCGCCTACAGATATGGCGAACTGGGACAGGTCTATCCGATCGTTCGCGGCAGCGTGCCGCTGCTTGTCACGCTCGGCGGGTTCTTCCTGGCCAACCAGCAGCTCACTCTGCCGCAGACCATTGGTGTCGCGCTGGTCGCGGGCGGCATCATGGGCCTTTCACTCGGACGGGGCAGGGCCGCCACGACATCGATATTCTATGCATTGGCAACGGGAGCAATCATCGCCGCCTATGCGACGGTCGATGCGCTCGGCGTTCGGGCGGCGGGAAATGCCGGCGCCTACACCGCATGGGTCCTGCTGATCTACGGCGCGTTGCTGCCGGCGGCCTTCGTCGCCTGCCGTGGCCGGCTCATTGTCGACCTGCGCGCGTCCGAAACCTGGAAAGCGCTGGGCGGCGGCCTGTTTGCACTTCTAGCCTACGGTGTCGTGGTCGCGGCCTTCGCGCTTGGACCAGCAGGTCCGATCACCGCGATCCGCGAAACCAGCGTCGTCTTCGCGGCCTTCATCGGACGCCTGTTCCTCGGCGAGGTGCTGACGCCGCGGCGGGCCGGCGCCTGCGCCATCGTCGCGCTCGGCGCCATCTGCCTGGGTTATCAGCCGTGACGGAACTAGGCATCGCGCAGGATTGCCCGGTCACCATGCTATTTCCTGCGCGGCGCCGCCTCGGCCTGATCGAGGATTTTGCGCAGGAATGCGGCGTGGCCGCGGAACGCGCGCCGTCCGCTCGTCGTCGCCTTGACGCGCGTCTGCGGCCGGCGGCCGACGAACAGCTTTTCGATGTCGACATAACCCGCCCTGGCCAGCGTATCGAGGTGCGCGCCGAGATTGCCGTCGGTGACGTCCACGATGGCCTTCAGCCCGGTGAAGTCCAGTGTTTGACGCCTTTCCAGCATGCTCAGCGCGGCCATGATCCTGAGCCGAGTGCTCTGGTGGATGATTTCGTCGGCACTCATCGATTGGCTCCGGCGCAGCCAAGCCGGAGGCCACGGACAACCATGCTGCCGCCGTGGCGGACCGTCTTGGTAATCTGGAACGGCGGCAGCGCCGTTTGCCTCTGTGCGATCGACATCGAAGTACTCCCCATGCTGCGCAGAATACTCTGTTACGTAGAGTTATCTGTCAATTCACGAGCAAGCCGGTCTGCGATCGTGCTTGACAAGACGATGCATCGACCGGCTGTCGCGTTGCAGTATAGATCGTCCGCCTGCACGAGATGATCGCACCGATGAGGCGGCGGTCATGATATCGGCGGCCGACGATCGACACGCAAAGCTGTTCACTGATCTTGGGAGCTTCACGAGAGGAGCGGTCCCGCGGAGTGCGGAGAATGTCGGCGACACATTCTAGCCATTGGTCGAAGATCAGCAGTGAATTTCTGCGACGATCAGCACGACCATGTGCCGATCGTAACCGAAATTTAAGCTGCTAAAATCAGTCTATTGCTTCGCTGGCTAGCAAGCCGCGAGTCAGATATGCATGAGCGCGCCGGGTCATTACGGCCGTCGGCACAAAGGAAGGGGCATCGCATGGCTAAGCAGTCATCCAAAGCGCCGGCGTCCAAGGCACCGGCAAAGAAAGCACCCGCAAAAGCAGCGACGGCAAAGGTCGCAGCTGCAGTGAAGAAAGCAGCACCCGCTGCCAAGCCGAAGGCCGCGGCGGCCAAGGCAAAAGCAGCACCGGCCAAGAAGCCGGCAGCGAAAGCTGCTGCGAAACCAGCAGTGAAGAAGGCAGCGCCCGCCAAGGCAGCGGCAAAGCCGGCTGCGAAGGCGGCACCGGCCAAGAAGCCTGCAGCGAAAGCCGCCGCGAAACCCGCAGCGAAGAAGGCAGCACCTGCCAAAAAACCGGCTGCCAAGGCTGCACCTGCCAAGAAGCCGGCTGCGAAGGCTGCTCCGGCAAAGAAGGCTGCGGCAGCGAAATCTTCAGCACCGGTGAAGAAAGCGGCACCTGCGGCCAAGCCGAAGGCAGCGCCCGCGAAGGCCGGCAAGAAGTAGTCGCGTCTTCCCTCGCCGGGGCGGTGCCGAAACAGTCAAGGGCGGGTGCCTGACAGGCGCCCCGCTCGCTGTTAGGCAGTCGGAAGGCGAGAACAGAGGCGGACGGAGGATATCTTTTCGCAGCTCCCAGGACTTCGCCATAGGGCGAAGTCCGGTGGGGCTTTTTTTGTGTCATTCATGCGGGTGATGAAATATCGGCGCGAGGCTCTTCGGTCTTGCCTGCCGGCTGAGCGATCCCTGCGATTCCGGCAACTCGGCGACCATGGTGATGAAGCGCCGTCTTCACGGAGCGCTCGCTAAACGGCCCTGGCCGATGCGCCGCTCGCTGGCGGCTGGGTTTTCCGCTTCTGGCCATTGCTCGATCGCGCCTGATCGGTCAACAGTGCCGGCCTGCAAAACAGGAAACCGATCATGCCCAGACTGCTCTATGCGTCGTCTTCTCCCTACAGTTCCAAGGTACGAATGGCAGCAGCCTATGCCGGCATCGCTGTCGATCTGGTGCCGATCAAGACCGAGGAGAAGCCGGCCGACTTGATGATCGCCAACCCGCTCGGCAAGATCCCGGTTCTGGTGCTCGACGACGGTCGCTCCATCCATGACAGTCGCGCCATCACCCAGCATCTCAACCGTTTGTCGAAGAACGCGCTTTTTCCACGCAATCCCGACAAGCGGCTCGAGGCGGAAGTGCTGGAGGCATTGGCCGACGGCATTTGCGACTGCGCGCTGTCGATGGTCTATGAACGGCGCACGCGGCCCGAGGAGATGGTCTATCAGCCTTGGCTCGATCGCCAGTGGGCGAAGATCACGGCGGCACTCGACCTGCTCAACGCCAACCCGCCGAAGCTGCCGAAGAAGATCACCGCCGGCCAGATGGCGCTGCGCGCCTGCCTTGGCTATCTCTCGCTGCGCTTTGCCGGAAAATGGGAAAAGGGCCGCGCCCGGCTGACACGGTGGGCTGCGCGCTTCGACGAGAAGTTTCCAGAGCTGAAGCCCTGCATTCCCGGTTGATAGCCGATTACCCCGGAATTGATTTCCCGATCACCCGGGAAAATCACTCAGACACAAAAAAAGCCGGGCGCGAGGCCCGGCTTTTTCGTGTCGTGGCTTGAACGACTTAGAACTTCATACCAACGCCGAAGGTGACGCGGTTGTCGGTGGCCTTGACCTTGCCGATGCCGTCGAAGCTCTTGCTGCCGAAGTCGGTGTAGCGGTACTCGACGCGGCCGAAGACATTGTCGGTCAACTTGATGTCGGTGCCAACACCGGCGGTCCAGCCGAGCATCGTTGCGCGATCACTGGCCCCAAGGACGGTGTCTTCCACCTTCAGGCTTCTGCCGGCGAGACCGCCGGTGCCATAGAGCAGGATTTCTGGGCTGACCGCGTAGCCGAGACGGGCACGCAGCGAACCTTCAAAGCCGGCCTTGGAGTCGATGCCGTTGTCGTCGCCCTTGACGCCGTTGTAGCCGAGTTCGGCTTCAGCGCCGTAGACGAAGTTCTCCTGCTGCCACTGATAGCCGCCGAAGACACTGCCGACGAAACCCTTGGTATCGGTTTCAACGTCGAAATCCTTTTCCTTGGTCCGGCCGCTGAAGCCGTAGCCGACGTTGAGACCGGCGTAGGGACCGGCCCACGAAGCGACCGGAAGTTCAGCGATCGGCGCAGGTGCCGGCGGCTCTTCCGAAACCACGTCAGCAGCATAGGCAGTTCCGCTGAGGGCGAAGAGGCCGAGCGCAACGGCCAGCGGCCGTGCGAATTTGAGATTGGCTTGCATTGTTCTTTACTCCTTAAGCCACAGGACACAGGCTTGTTTCTCACGATCGCCATCTACCCGTCCGGGGGGTGAAACGGATCTGGCGTTCGTCGGTTCCAAATGTCGTGTCAAAATGCGGCTGAAGCGAACCTGAACTTGGGTCATTCCCCGGCACGAATGAGGCAGAACCTTGACGTTGCATCTTCGCAACAGCGAAATGGCAGGAACCATCCCGTGCTGCGCTGCACACCGCTTGGTGCAAGGACTCCAGCACCCTATATTGCGGTCGGGCGCGCCCGAGTCCAGGGCGGGCCGGGATGTCCAAACGGCCGTTTCGCCACAATGCTGCCCAAGGTGCGAACACCATTTAACGCATGCCGGGCCATATTTCGCCGGCACTGCTTTTTCGGCCCGAAATTGAGGATTGACACCATATGAGCAAAGCCACTGTCACGGCGCTGGTGACGGGCGGGGCCAGGCGGATCGGCAGGGCGATCGTCGAGGATCTCGCCGCCCACGGTTTTGCCGTCGCCATTCATTGCAACCGCTCGCGCACCGAGGCCGATGTGTTGGCTGCCGAAATCATCGCCGGAGGTGGCCGCGCCGCCGTGGTCGCCGCCGACCTGACCGATATGGACGCCGTTGGCGATCTCGTCGGCCAGGCGCAAGCAGCGCTCGGACCGATCCCGCTGCTGGTCAACAATGCGTCTCTGTTCGAGGACGATTCGGTTCTGGATTTCGACTGGCGGGCCTGGGACCGGCACTTTGCCGTCCATGTGAAAGCGCCCGCGCTCCTGGCGCAGAATTTCGCCCGGGCGTTGCCGGCAGGGCAGGAGGGCCTGATCGTCAACATGATCGACCAGCGCGTCTGGCGACCAACGCCGCGCTACTTCTCCTACGCGCTGTCCAAATCGACGCTGTGGACGGCCACGCAGATGATGGCGCAAGCGCTCGGCCCCAGCATCCGCGTCAATGCCATCGGCCCGGGGCCGACACTGAAGAACGCGCGTCAGGACGACAGCGATTTTGCCGCACAGGTGGATGGCTTGGTCCTCAAGCGCGGCCCGGAATTGCCGGAATTCGGCGCCACAATCCGCTATCTCTGGGAAGCGCGCTCGGTCACCGGCCAGATGATCGCGCTTGATGGCGGCCAGCATCTTGCGTGGCAGACGCCCGATGTGACAGGCATGACGGAATGAGTCCCGTAGACCACAAAAGCAAGCCGCGCGGCGGCGCCGACGATCTGCCCCCCGATATCGACGTCGAGGACGAGGCAGTCGAGGAGATCGTTGAAACCGTCGGTCCCGATGTCGCCTTCACCGCCATCGACTGGACGCCGCATGCCGGCGACGCGGAAGGCATGATCGGCGCCGAGGTGATCCAGACGCTGGTCAAGCGGCTGCCCAACGCGCCCGGCGTCTACCGCATGATGAACGCTGCCGGCGATGTGCTCTATGTCGGCAAGGCGCGCAGCCTGAAGAAGCGCGTCACCAACTACGCGCAAGGCCGCTTCCACACCACCCGCATCGGCCGCATGGTGCGCGAAACGTCGACGATGGAGTTCGTCGTCACCCGCACCGAGATCGAAGCGCTGCTGCTCGAAGCCAACCTTATCAAGCGCTTGCGGCCGCGCTTCAACGTCCTGATGCGCGACGACAAGTCGTTTCCCTATATCCTCTTGACCGGCGACCATGTCTCGCCCGGCATCTACAAGCATCGCGGCGCGCGCTCGCGCAAAGGCGATTATTTTGGGCCCTTCGCCTCGGCCGGTGCCGTTGGCCGCACCATCAACTCCCTGCAGCGCGCCTTCCTGCTCAGGAGTTGCACCAACTCGTTCTACGAGAACCGCACGCGGCCATGCCTGCTTTATCAGATCAAGCGCTGCGCCGGCCCCTGCACCGGAGAGGTTTCGCACCAGGACTATGCCGAACTGGTCAATGAGGCGAAGGACTTCTTGTCCGGCCGCAGCCAAAAGGTGAAGACGGAAATCTCGGCCGCCATGCAGCAGGCGTCGGAAGCTCTCGATTTCGAGCGCGCCGCGATCTATCGCGATCGACTTGCGGCCCTGTCGCATGTGCAGAGCCACCAGGGCATCAATCCGGCTACCGTCGACGAAGCCGATGTCTTCGCCATCCATCAGGAAGGCGGCCAGGTCTGCATCCAGGTGTTCTTCTTCCGCACCGGCCAGAACTGGGGCAACCGCGCCTATTTCCCCAAGGCCGATCCGGCGTTGGAAGCAGCCGAGGTGTTGGGTTCGTTCCTGGCGCAGTTCTATGACGACAAGCCGACGCCGCGGAACATTCTTCTGTCGCATGGCGTCGAGGATCAGGAACTATTGGCCGAGGCGCTCTCCACCCGCGCCGGCCGCAAGGTCGCGATCTCCGTGCCGCAGCGTGGCGAGAAGAAGGACCTGACCGACAACGCCCTGCAGAATGCCCGCGAGGCGCTCGGACGCCGGCTGGCTGAAACCTCCACCCAGGGACGCCTGCTTGCGGGTTTCGCCGAGACATTCGGCCTGCCGAAGCCGCCGGTGCGCATCGAGGTCTACGACAATTCGCACATCATGGGCACCAATGCCGTTGGCGCCATGGTCGTCGCCGGGCCGGAAGGTTTTGTGAAGAACCAGTACCGGAAATTCAACATCCGCTCGACCGAGATCACGCCTGGTGACGATTTCGGCATGATGCGCGAGGTGATGGAGCGACGGTTTTCGCGGTTGCTCAAGGAGCATGGCGATGTCCCGGCTGGCGATGCAGTTGATGGTTCGGCAGACGATATGGAGGACGATATCTCCGGCAGCTTCCCGGCCTGGCCCGATGTCATCCTGATTGACGGTGGCCAGGGCCAGATGACCGCGGTGCGCAAGATCCTTTCGGATCTCGGCATCGAGGACCGCGTGGTTGCCATCGGCATCGCCAAGGGCCAGGACCGCGACGCCGGCCGCGAACGGTTCTTCGTCAAAGGCAGGGACTCGTTTTCGCTGCCGGTTCGCGATCCCGTGCTCTATTTCGTCCAGCGGCTGCGCGATGAGGTCCATCGTTTCGCGATCGGTTCGCATCGGGCGCGCCGCAAGAAGGAGATGGTCAAGAGCCCGCTCGACGAGATCAGCGGTATCGGTCCAGGCCGCAAACGCGCCTTGTTGTTGGCCTTCGGCACCGCCAAGGCGGTCAGCCGCGCCGCCATCGAGGATTTGAGGAAAGTCGACGGTATTTCCGAGCAGGTGGCGAAACTGGTCTACAATCATTTCCATGAGAGCTGACAGCAAGGATGCTATTTTCGTCTGGTCAATCGATTCTCGCCTGTTGACCCCCTACATTCGCTTCTGATTTGAGTAGGCAGGCAGAAAGAGTTTCCCAGATATGGCCAAGCGCGCGTTCAACCTGCCCAATATGCTCACCTACGCCCGCATCGTCGCGGTGCCGCTGGTGGTGCTATGCTTTTTTCTCGAAGGACATCTGAAGTCGAGCGATTTTGCCCGCTGGTCGGCGCTGATCATCTTCCTGCTCGCCTCGATCACCGATTATCTGGATGGCTATTTGGCGCGCGCCTGGCAGCAGACCTCCAACATCGGCAAGATGCTCGACCCGATCGCCGACAAGCTGCTGGTCGCCACCTGCCTGCTGCTGCTGGCCGCCGACACCGATCGCCATGCGGGCATTGCCGGCTGGTCGTTGTGGGCCGCGATCATCATCCTGTGCCGCGAAATCCTCGTCTCGGGCCTGCGCGAATATTTGGCGGCGCTGAAAGTTTCGGTGCCGGTGACGCAGCTGGCAAAATGGAAGACCGCCATCCAGATGGTCGCCATAGCGTTCCTCTTGGCCGGACCGGCCGGCGACAAGATTTTTCCGCTGACCACCCAGACCGGGCTGGTGCTGCTGTGGATCGCGGCGCTGGTTACGCTCTATACGGGCTACGACTATTTCCGCGCCGGCCTCAAGCACATCATGGACGAGTGAGATGACGACCCGGCTCATTTATTTTGCCTGGGTGCGCGAACGCATCGGCCTGCCTGAGGAGGATGTCGACCTGCCTGCCGGCATCGAGACGGTCGCCGATCTCCTGCGCTGGCTGAAATCGCGCGGCGAGGGCTACGAGCACGCGCTGCGATATCCCGACGTGATCCGCGTCGCCATCAACCAGGAACATGTCGAGCACCGCGAGAAGATCGCGGGCGCCCGCGAAATCGCGCTGTTCCCGCCGATGACCGGGGGCTGACATGAGCGGCGGGGTCTTACCTGTCGTGCGCATTCAGCGCCAGGATTTTGACGTCGCCGCCGAGATCGCCAGACTGACGCAAGGCCGCGCCGATATCGGCGCCGTGGTGACCTTCTCAGGCCTTTGCCGCGACGAGCAGGGCGCGCTCTCAGCGCTCGAGCTCGAACACTATCCCGGCATGGCCGAAGCGGAAATCGCCCGCATCGCTGCTGAAGCGGTCGAGCGTTGGCCATTGCAGGGGCTCACCGCCATCCACCGCCACGGGAAGATCGCGCCCGGCGAGAACATCGTGCTGGTCGTGGCAGCCTCGGCGCATCGCCATGCGGCGTTCGAGGCGGCGAATTTTCTGATGGACTATTTGAAATCGCGCGCGCCCTTCTGGAAGAAGGAGCATCGGGCTGACGGCTCGGAGGGTGGCTGGGTCGAGGCCAAGGAGGCCGATGCAACGGCCGCGCAACGCTGGTCTCAGTCCGAATAAGATCCGCCGCAGCCATGCATTGACCGCAATCCTTTGGCCAATTGGCAGGATTGGTCAGCCTGGGGCATTGGCAGCCCGGGGCATTGGCAGCCAGGGGTGAGGGAGATGGTCATGCTGGACAGGATCGCGGAGTTCTTCATCTTCGGTTTCGTGCCTCTGGTCGTCGGCATATTGGCCGTTCCGGACCAGTCTGTTGCCGCCGAACAGGCCGTGAGGGGCGAGGTCATCTATCGCGAGCGCATTGCCTTGCCGCCCAGTGCCGTGCTGTCCGTACAACTTGCCGATGTGTCGCTGGCCGATGCGCCTGCCACCATCATCGGCGAGCAGAAAGTGCAGCCGGCCGGCCAGGTGCCGATCAGCTTCGAGATCAAATTCGACCCTTCCGTCATCCGGTCGCAGATGACCTACGCGTTGCAAGCCCGCATCACCGTCGATGACAAGCTGCTGTTCATCTCCGATATGCGCCATCAGGTCGATCCGCTGGCCGACGTGCCGCAGACCATCATGCTGAAGATGGTCACCCCGAGTGCCGAGCCGACGGCTTCCGTCTTCGACCAGCTCTGGCTGGTCGACTATGTCGACGGCATCGGCGCCATTGCTGCCCCGCAAGCGACATTCAGGGTCAGCGGGGCCGGCAAGGCGGGCGGCAGCGGCCCCTGCAACACCTATTTCGCCACTGCCAAACTCGATGGCCAAACGATCGTGATCAGAGACATCGGTTCTACCTACAAGGCCTGTGCGCCCGAGGTGATGGCCGAGGAAAAGGCGCTGTTCGATGCGCTGGCCAAGGCGGCGTCATACCGTGTCGATGCCGGCAAGCTCATCATATCGGACAAGGACGGCCGCGAGATCCTGCGCTTTAGCGCGGCGAGCTGACCCCCCAACGAAGAAGGCCGGCGAAACGCCGGCCTTCTTTTTACGGGATCCAAGGTCTGGACTATCGGCTCAGCCGACGATCTCGGTGTCCGAGAACCAGTACTTGATCTCTTCTGCCGCGGTCTCCGGTGCGTCGGAGCCGTGCACGGAGTTTTCGCCGATCGACAGCGCATGAACCTTGCGGATGGTGCCTTCGGCGGCGTTAGCCGGGTTCGTGGCGCCCATCACTTCGCGGTTCCTGGCAATGGCGTTCTCGCCTTCCAGCACCTGGACGACCGTCGGTGCCGACGACATGAATTCCACCAATTCGCCGAAGAAAGGGCGGTCCTTGTGGACGGCATAGAAGCCTTCCGCTTCGCGGCGGCTCATCCAGACCCGGCGCGAGGCGATGACGCGCAGGCCTGCCTCTTCCAGCATCCTGGTGATGGCGCCGGTGAGATTGCGCCGGGTTGCGTCCGGCTTGATCATGGAAAATGTGCGTTCGAGCGCCATGGGTCGTCCTTGTCTGAGAATGGAATTGAGAGTGGCGGGCTCTATACAAGCCGCCCGGCCCATTGCCAAGGGGTGAGGAACGGTCCGCGCGGCGGACGGAAAGCCAACTGCTTGGCTTTCCGAGTGACGAACGGTGAAAGCCCGGTCCGCCTTCGGGCGGATTGAAAGGTCCAGTGGACCTTTCAAAGGGTTTGAACGCCCGAAGGGCAGGGAGCGAGAGCGAAGGGCCGGACGGCTGCGCGTTTCTGCGGCAAGCCGGCCCCGTTCAGACGGCTGCACAGCAACGCTTTGCTTGCTATAGTCGCGTGTCGGCGCCGCGCTGAGGTCGGGCCGTATGGAGACACCATGACCATGACAGACGATCGTCAGGAACGCATTCGCAACCGCGCACACCAGATTTGGGTGCAGGAGGGCCAGCCGGCTGGCCATCATGAGCGCCATTGGCATCAGGCGGCCACCGATGTCGACCAGGAGGACGCCGCAGGCAAGTCGGCAGCCAAAAAGCCAACCAGGAAGGCAGCTGGCGCAGGCAAGGCAAAGGCCGCCCCCAAGGAGGCAAAGGCTGCCACGAAGGCCGGCAAGCCAAAGAAGGCGGCCAAGTAAGTTACTGCTTTACGGCGTCAAGCCGCGGCGGCGACCTTTCGTCCCAGCCCGCCATGCAGGTCGAGGCAGCGAACGAACCACTGCGCCACCACGTCGCCATCGTCGAGCAGTTGGTAGGGAGAGGCTATGCGCGCCCATTGCAAGGCGCCGAAGACGATATAGTCGCTAAACAGCGGCGACGCGCCGCCGATGAATGGCTGATAGCCGAGCATTGAACGCAGCGGCTCCAGCGCGGCGCGGAATGTCGCCAGCCCGGCGTCGCGCGCGGTGACGACGTCCTCCAGCGTCTTGCCAAAGCGTTGCTCGCGGCTCCGGCGGAAATAAGCGGCGTTCTCCTCGTCCTGCATGGTGTGGAGGTCGATGATCGCGGCGGTGGTCACGTAGGGATGGATGGTCAGTTGCGACCAGCGCTCGACGAAACGAGCCATCGCCTTGCCGCCTTCACCGCCAAACAGCGTCGGCCGGTCCGGATAGGCTTCATCGAGATAGAGGGCGATGGCGAAGGAATCCGCGAGGACCGTCTCGCCGTCGCGGATCACCGGGACGGTTTTCGAAACGCCGCCCTCGACAGCGGGCACCTCGAGAAAGCGCGTCGGCACGGTCGATATGTCGAGCCCCTTGTGGGCGACCGCCATCGCCACCTTCCAGCAATGCGGGCTGAACGGACGTGTGCTGTCGCGTCCGACGAGATCATAGAGCAGAATGGTCATTGGCGGCAGGCCCTTCAAGCGTTAGGTAGGCCCCGCATCGACGCGAGCCGAGGGGAAGCCATGAGACAGCATTTCATGATGTTTGCGGCCTATAATCAATGGGCCAATGGCCGCATCTATGAGGCCGCCGCCGAGCTCGATGATGAGGAATTCAACCGCGATGTCGGTGCCTTCTTCGGCTCGATGATGGGCACGCTCAACCACCTTTTGACTGCCGACCGCATCTGGATGAAGCGCTTCACCGGCGAGGGCGACGCGCCGACGACACTGGATGCCATCCTGCATCGGGGGTTGACCGGCCTGCGGGCGGCGCGTGAAGCCGAGGACAGGAGGATCATCGATTGGGTCGGCGGCCTCAATGACAAGGCGTTGACGGGCCGCTTCACCTACATGACCGTCTCGGATATGCGCACCGTCTCGCAAAGGCTGGCGCCGGCGCTGGACCACGTCTTCAACCACCAGACCCATCATCGCGGCCAGGCGCATACGATCCTGACCATCCTGGGACGGCCAAGCCTGGGGTTGGACCTGATGCTTTTCCAGCGGACCGAGGAGGGCAGGGCTTTCGCCTGATCCGGTGGCGTTTTGCGTAGTCGGTCCGGGGTTGAAGAGCTTGCGCCACTATCGCTGCATTTTGTGCTGCAGCATCGTCTTTACCTCGGGCCACTCGGAATCGATGATGCTGAACCGGACGGAATTGCGCTTCCGACCGTCCGGCATGATCCGCTCGTTGCGAACGATCCCTTCCTGCTTGGCGCCAATTCGCAGGATGGCTGCCCTTGACGCGTCGTTCAGTTCGTCTGTGGTGAATTGCACACGGACACATCCCATGAACTCGAATGCATGGGCCAGGAGAAGATACTTCGCCTCGGTATTGACCCCGGACCGCTGAACCGAACTGCTGAGCCAGCTATGCCCGATCTCCAGCTTTCTATTCGTGCGATCGATCTTCCAAAACCGCGTACTTCCGCAGATCACTCCCGTGCTGCGCATGACGATTGCATAAGGCATGACAGTGCCGGCCCGTCGTCCAGCCAGGGCATTGGCAATATATCCATCGATCGTGTCTGGCCCGGGGACCACGGTGGCCCTCAGGTTCCACAACGCACCATCCGCTGCCGCGCTCAGAAGCCCCGACGAATGTGCCTGCTGAAGTGGCGTGAGCTCAACAATCTTTCCGACCAAGGCGGGCTGTACGGATTGCACGTCCATTTCAGGCAGCCGTCGAAGCTTCGCCCCTGATTTCGCTGTCCAGCTGGCACTGCGTCAGAGCCGCTTCCGCCATCACCCACTGCTTGAACAACTGGACCTTGCGTGCGGCAAGGCCTTTCTGCGGAGAGACAAAATACCAGCCAGCCGTGTTGGGATGGTGGACGGCGAAGGGAGCCACCAGCCTTTCGGCGCGGATGTCGCTGGCCATATAGGCACGGTTGGCCACCGCAAATCCCATCCCGGAATTGGCTGCCTCGTAGGACATCATGCACGAGTCGAAATAGATGCTCTTGGTCTCGCTGAGCACGAAGCTGGCGCCGGCGAAACCAAGCCAGGATTGCCAATTCTGGGTGCAGGTGTCGGAATGCAGCAGGGTGAAGTGCTTGAGGTCGTCCGGTGTCACCTTCGACAGCCGCTTATCGCCGAGGACTTCGTGGAACAGCTTGCGGCTGCACACCGGTGTCAGGTCTTCGCGAAACAGCAGATCGGATTGCAGCCCGTGAAAGTGACCGTCGCCATAACGGATTTCGAGATCGAATTCCGAGGCCGTGAACTCATGCGTCGCGTAGGAGGTCGAGACCCGCATCACGATATCGGGATATTGCTGCTGGAACAGCGGCAGGCGTGGAAATAGCCAGCGTGCGGCAAAGGTCGGCAGCACCGATATTTTTAGCACATGCTCCTGCGATTGCCCGGTCGCTTCCATGCTGGCGGCGACGATTCGCTCCAGCGCCTCGCGAACGCGCGAGACATAGGTCTCACCCTCCGGCGTCAACGAGACCGCATTGCCGCCGCGCTGGAAAATCTTGAAACGAAGCTGATCCTCCAGGCTTTTCACCCGCTGGCTGACCGCTGAAGCGGTAATGAACTGTTCTTCGCCGGCACGCGTGAAATTACCGTGCCTTGCAGCACTTTCCACGATTTTAAGCGAATTGAGGTTGACCTGACTGAGCAGACGCACGGTTTCGACCTTAAGC
The DNA here is from genome assembly GCF_040321125.1 of Mesorhizobium sp. M0518. Classification (NCBI taxonomy): domain Bacteria; kingdom Pseudomonadati; phylum Pseudomonadota; class Alphaproteobacteria; order Hyphomicrobiales; family Phyllobacteriaceae; genus Mesorhizobium; species Mesorhizobium sp. M0518. The sequence goes on along the minus strand of NZ_JAMYQY010000021.1, from coordinate 28,457 downwards.
TTGGCTTACACTAGCACCAGCATTCCTAATTTTACAGGGGTGGGTGAATTAATCGACTGTTTACCAAGTGTTGCCCCCATCCTGGAGAAGTACAATGAACGCCCATACCATTCCCGAACTGCGTTATGCGATGAGCCGCGAAGCCATTATAGGCCATGAAACCGCCTGGAAAGTGTCGAGTTTCGGTGTCGCGCAATATCTGCACGGCTATGACCCGGCACTGCTTGCCGCGATCGAGGAGGCTGCCCTGAAGCTCAAGGCCAGCCATGCCGTGCACAAGCACCTCGATCTGACCTTCATCACCGGGGCCGACCGTTTCATCCCCGAGATCAAGGAATTGCTGCATGACAAGCTGCGCCTGGAGCGGCTGTCCGACATGATGGGCACCAAGCTGGAGCCCTATCCGCTGTCGATCGTCGGCTCGACGGTCACCTTCATGAATCCCAAGGACGGCGCCGTGGAGTGGCATTGCGATGGCGTTCCGGTCACCGAGCTCATTCCATTGTCGATCAGCAATCCGCTGGTCGGCGGCCACCTCGAAATCTACTGCGACGACTCCGAAACCGGCCGCGCCATTCTCGAAGCCGGCCGCGAGATCCCGCGCAACAGTGTCATGCGCATCGATCACAAGATGAACTACGCGACGCTCGGGCAATTCCTGGGCGTCCTGCATCGCACCGCTCCGATCCGGTTCGGCGAGCGCGTCACGCTGGTGCTCAACCAGCGCTCGGTGGCCAAGCCCTATGTCGACGACAACAGAATGTTCTATCTCGCCGCCGACAATGACCACGACCGTGAGTGGGTCAGCGAACTGGCCGAAGATGTCTGGACCAACCAGTTGCCGGCCTATCGTCGGTTCGAGGCAGAGCATCCCGTGCCCGCGGCCGTCGATGCACCGGTTCCGGGCGGCGCCAGGGAATCATGGTAATGAACCAAGATCCCGAAAAGTCGGAACCGGTTTTCGGACAGGATCATGGTCGAACAGCAAAATAGAATCCCATGCCGATTGTTTCGGCAGGGATCCGGCTCGATATCCGCGTTGGTCTTCGCTGCCGGTGCGGTGGCGTTGTGGTCCACCAATGCGCTGGTCGGCAAATCCCTGCTGGCCAGCCACCCGGCGTCGCAGGTCCAGTTCCTGCAATTTGCAGGCGCTGCACTCGTCTTCGCCGCCATCCGATTGATGAGCCGGGAAAGAGTAGCACCGGTCACGGCCGGGGCGGCGCTCATCTCTGTCGCAGTCGGATTCATCGGTCTGGTCGGCACCATGGTGCTGCAATACATCGCCTTCGCTTCGATGCCGGTCATCGAGGCCAATCTGATGGCCTACACCTGGCCGTTGATGGTCGCGGTGGCAGTCATCGCCTTGGAAAATCCGCGGCATCCGGCCCTGTTGGGTCTCGCCACGGTGGTAGGCTTCATCGGCGTCGCACTGGTGATTTCGGGAGGGCGCAGCCAATCCTGGTTCCAGGGCGATCTGGTCGGCTATCTCGCCGCATTCGGGTCGGCGCTGTGCATGGCCTTCTACTCGATCATGGTGGGACGGGTCGCCACCCCAGCGGATCGCCTGTTGCTGCCATCGTCTTTGATTGGCGTCGCTTTGACGTTTCTATGGTGCGCTCGCGACGGTTTCACCTGGCCCGTCGGCGCGGACCTGGCTCTCGGCCTTTATCTCGGCGCCGGTCCGATGGGCTTGGGCTACTATTTCTGGTCGCGCGCCTTGAAGCTTGAAGGCAGCGGCAGGGTCGCGGTGGTCGCCTATCTCACGCCGATCGCCTCGACCCTGCTTTTGACCTTGTCCGGCGAGCGGCTGACGGTGACGGCCATTGTCGGAGCTATCCACGTCATCGGCAGTTGTGTCGCGGTCGGTGTGGAACGTTCGGAGGCCGAAAACCATGTTTGACGAGAATGAGCGTCTGGCTATTCAGGAAGCGAATTGGCTGATCGATGAATTCGGCGCCGAGGCACCGCTTTACGCCGCGATGAGGGCCGAAAAGGCGATAGAACAAAAGGATTTCGCGCGTTGCGCCCGCTGGAAGCGTATTCTGGAGATATTGGACGAAAGTCCTGCCTCTAAGTCTGCTGGTTCCAAGTATTAGATTTTCTAATTTGCACAGCGTCGATTTTGCATGAATGCTATTTTTGCTGATTCTTGATTCTTTTATGAGGCTTGGCGGTCCGTTGGGGGACGCGGTTAAAGAGATACATCGACACAAGTCTTCGCTGGGGTGGATGATTTTGTCGCAAATAAGGTGAAAGAATTGTCAAATATCGATGATAAGACCGTTATCGAGCTGACGGCCGATATTGTCTCGGCCTATGTAGGCAACAATCCGCTTCCGGCTGCCGGCCTGCCCGAGCTGATTGCCAGCGTCAGCGCCTCGGTTCGCAAGCTCGCCGGTGCGGCTGTCGCGGAAGTCCCAAACCTGGTTCCGGCCGTCAATCCGAAGAAGTCGGTGTTTCCCGACTACATCATCTGCCTTGAGGACGGAAAGAAGTTCAAGTCGCTCAAGCGGCATCTGCGGACCGACTACGGCCTGAGCCCGGACGACTATCGGGCCAAATGGGGCTTGCCACCGGACTATCCGATGGTTGCACCAAACTACTCGGCGACGCGATCGGCGCTGGCAAAGTCGACGGGACTTGGCCGCAAGCCGGCAGCAGCGCCGGCCGCTGTCGCCAAGGCAACGAAGCGCAAGGCGACTGCCTGAGAGCAGGCAAGCCACTGTTCGGCTGCTTTGACGGCGCCCTAGCGGGCGTCGTTTCGAGGCCTTGTGCGGCCAACTGGCCCGCAAGGCCTTGCGAAGCGTTGATGTCCGGTGCAAAAGCGCGGCCATGCTGATCATCAACGACCTATCGCTCCGCATGGCCGGACGCTTGCTTCTCGACCATGCCTCGCTGACCTTGCCGGCCGGCACCAAGGCCGGCCTTGTCGGCCGCAACGGCACCGGCAAGACGACACTGTTCAAGGCCATCACCGGCGATTTCCCGTCCGAGACAGGATCGATCAGCCTGCCGAAGAGCACCCGCATCGGCCAGGTGGCGCAGGAAGCGCCGGGCACCGAGGATGCGCTGATCGAGATCGTGCTCAAGGCCGATCTCGAACGCACGGCGCTGCTCGAAGAAGAAAAGACGGCGACCGATCCGCACCGCATCGCCGACATCCATATGCGGCTGGCCGATATCGACGCGCACTCAGCCGAATCCCGCGCCGCCACCATTCTCGCCGGCCTCGGCTTCGACGACGCTGCCCAGAGGCGTCCGGCATCGTCCTTCTCCGGCGGCTGGCGCATGCGCGTGGCGCTCGCTGCGGTGCTGTTTGCCGAGCCCGACCTTCTGCTGCTCGACGAGCCGACCAACTATCTCGATCTCGAAGGCACGCTGTGGCTGGAAAACTATGTGTCGAAATACCCGCACACAGTGCTCTTGATCTCGCATGACCGCGACCTGCTCAACCGCGCCGTCAACTCGATCGTCCATCTCGACCAGAAAAAGCTGACCTTCTGGCGCGGCGGCTACGACCAGTTCGAGCGTCAATATACAGAGCAGAAGGAATTGCAGGAGAAGGGCCGGGTCAAGCAGGAGGCCGCCCGCAAGCACATGGAATCCTTCGTCGAGCGGTTCCGCGCCAAGGCCTCCAAGGCGAGACAGGCGCAGTCGCGCATCAAGGCGCTGGAAAAGATGAAGCCGATCGCGGCCCTCGTGAACGATTCGGTGCGGCCGTTCTCCTTCCCCGAGCCGGTGAAGACGGTGGCCTCGCCGATCGTGGCGCTGAACAACGTCAATGTCGGCTACACCGAGGGTCAGCCGATCCTCAAGAAGATGACGCTGCGCATCGACGCCGACGACCGCATCGCGCTGCTCGGCGCCAACGGCAACGGCAAGTCGACCTTCGCCAAATTGCTGTCGGGCCGGCTGAAGCAGGAGAGCGGCACCATGACGGTGGCGCCCGGGTTGAAGGTGGCGATCTTTGCCCAGCATCAGCTCGACGATCTCCGGCCGGACGAAAACGCCTACGAGCATGTCCGCCGGCTGATGCCGGAGGCCCCGGAATCGAAGGTACGCGGCCGCGTCGCCCAGTTCGGCCTCACGACCGAGAAGATGAACACCGCCGCCAAGGATCTGTCGGGCGGCGAGAAGGCGCGGCTGCTGATGGGGCTGTCGGCCTTCGAGGGCCCAAACCTGTTCATCCTCGACGAACCGACAAACCATCTCGACATCGACAGCCGCGAATCGCTGATCCATGCGCTGAACGAATTTCCCGGCGCCGTCATCCTGATCTCGCATGATCGCCATCTGCTGGAGGCAACCGCCGACCGGCTGTGGCTGGTCAAGGACGGCGCGGTCAACCCGTATGACGGCGACTTGGAAGACTACAAGTCGCTGGTCACCGGCGTCTCCGGCGACCGCCGCGGCAAGCGCGAGGCCGACAAGGCGTCAAAAGCCGACCGCCGCCGCGATGCAGCGGCACGCCGCGCCGCCTTCGAGCCGCTCGCCAAGGAGATCCGCGCCACCGAAGCGCTGATGGACCGCATTCGCAAGCGAATCGACGGCATCGAGGACGAACTGTCCAATCCGGCGGTGTACGAAAAGGATCCCTCGACGGCGACCCGGCTGGCCAAGGAGCGCTCGCAACTGGCCCAGACACTGGCCGGCCACGAGGAAAAATGGCTGACCATGTCGGCCGAGTATGAGGAAGGCACGGCGGAGTGAGCAGCCGGCTATGCAAGCGAATTCATCGTGCCAGCCGCACGATGAATTGCCTGTGAACGCCGGGACGGTGTAGAGTAGCGGCGGATCCGGCAGATGGCTGAAAGGCCTGTGGCACAGATGCACTTGCTGCGGCTATTTTGCTCGACCGGACGACGCTGCCCGGCATCTATTGCCGCCTTTGGCGTTTAGAAGCGGACCGCGGATCACAAACTCTTCCGCGACCATGCACGAGTTCCTGCTTTTTTCAGGCGGCTTTCCGCTCGTCTTTCCATGTCTCGTGCCGCTTTCCCCATGCCGACATAGCGGTGACCGCATCGTTCAGACTCATGCCCAGGGTCGTGACCGAGTATTCCACGCGTGGCGGTACCTCGTCATAGGCGCGCCGGCTGACGAGTCCGTCGGCCTCCATCTGTCGCAATTGTTGCGCGAGCATCTTCTCACTGATTCCAGGCAACCGCCGGTGCAGTTCGGCGAAGCGGTGCGGCCGCAGGTGCAATTCCCACAATAGCGAGGTTTTCCACTTTCCGCCGATTGCCTGCATCGCGGCGGCAAAGCCGCAACTGTCTGGCTCCTTGCTCCTCATGTGACAACTCCTGACATGATTCCAATAGCTTACCTCAAGGTGCGTACTTCTCAACACAGCAAGAATATATATCTTTGGATCAGCGCGCCAAACACAAACCAATCCCTCGTCGAGAGGGCTATCGGAGAAGTCACCATGAAATCCAATGTCTGCGTGCTCGGCGCGGGCCGCATGGGCTCGTCCATCGTTCGAACGTTGCTCGACCGAAATTATCCAACATCCGTGTGGAATCGCACTGCAGCCAAGTGCCAGCCCCTGGCTGCTCTTGGCGCGAGGTTGGCCTCTTCAGTAGAGGACGGAATCCGGTCGGCCGATGTCTTGATCATAAACGTTCTGCATTATGCCGCCAGCGATGCGCTGCTCAAGCAGCGCAATGTCGCTTCGGCGCTGGCCGGCAAAGCCGTCATACAACTCACCTCCGGCTCAGCGCGTTTGGCGCGGGAGGAGGCGCGCTGGATCGAAGCGCATGGCGCCGGCTATCTGGACGGCGCGATCCTGGCGACTCCGGATTTTATTGGCAAACCGGACACCGCATTGCTGTATTCAGGATCCCACGCCGTCTACGAAGCGAACAAGACCCTGCTTTTTGCCCTTGGTGGCGGCACGAGTTATGTCGGCGAGGTGCCTGGCCAAGCCTCCGCGCTTGACACCGCGCTGCTCACCCAGATGTGGGGCGGGCTGTTCGGCGCGCTCCAGGGCATGGCTGTCGCCGAGGCCGAAGGTCTCGATCTGGATACGTTCAGGAGCCATCTGTCCGCATTCAAGCCGGTTGTCGATGCCGCTTTGTTCGATGTGGTTGACCGGACAAAGGCGCGCCTCTTTGCCGGCGACGACGCAACGCTCGCGTCATTGGGCGCCCACTACAGCGCCTTCCGGCATCTTCTCGAAGCATGCCAGGAGCGAGGTCTTGACGCGGCCATGCCGCGCGCAATGGACGGGATTTTTCAGCAGGCGCTCTCGCGCGGGCGCGCGGATGATGATTTTGCATCTCTCTCACCCCTGTTTGGAAATGGCTCGCCCCGTCCGGGCAGGGAGCCCGCGAATGCGTGATGGCAAGACAGAGCGAAGGGCGACCTGCTCGTGTCGCGGCGCGGAACTGGTTCTCGCCGGAGAGCCTCGGCGCGTCTATGCCTGCAGTTGCCTGGAATGCCAGAGATGCACCGGGGCAGCGTTCTCATACCGAGCCATCTATGCCGACTCCGCCATAGTCGCCCAGAAAGGCGAGACGAAATCCTGGCGACGAACCGGTTCGTCGGGGCAATGGCTGGAGCAGACATTTTGTACCACATGCGGATCGATCGTCTTCATGCGTGCAGAAGGCCTGACGGAAGCGCTGTCGGTATCTGTCGGCTGTCTGGAGGACCTGGAATTTCCGGCTCCGGCAATTCTCCATTGGCCCAACAGGAAGCACAAATGGCTCTGCCTGGAAGGCGTGCCCCTGGCGGAAGTCTCCTGAAGCAGACTGCCCCAGCATTGAGTGGCCGATCGGCTTCTTCCAAAGAGGAGAAGGCAGGGGGCTTGCTCGCCGAGGCAAAACCGTGCGCCGCATCTGGCCCTACACGCGGCGTTCTGAACCCGTTAGTCTTGCAGAATGAACCAGCACGCGCACCTCCGCATCGGCCATTCGGCCTGTCCGCATGATTGCCCCTCGACCTGTGCGCTCGAGGTCGAGCTGCTCGACGGCAAGCGCATCGGCCGCGTCCATGGCGCCAAGTCCAACAGCTACACGGCCGGCGTCGTCTGCGCCAAGGTCGCGCGTTATGCCGACCGCGTCCACCACCCCGACCGTTTGCTGAAGCCGCTGATCCGCGCCGGCGCCAAGGGCGACGGCGCCTGGAAGGAAGCAAGCTGGGAGGCGGCGCTCGACCTCGTCGCCGAAAAATTCATCGCGGCCGAGGAGAAATACGGCTCGGAGACGGTCTGGCCCTATTATTATGCCGGCACGATGGGACTGGTGCAGCGTGACGGCATCGACCGGCTGCGCCACGCCAAGAAATATTCGGGCTTCTTTGGTTCGATCTGCACCAATCTCGCCTGGACCGGCTGGATGATGGGCGCCGGCGCCTTGCGCGGGCCGGACCCGCGCGAGATGGCGAAATCCGACTGCGTGGTGATCTGGGGCACCAATGCGGTGGTGACGCAGGTCAACGTCATGACCCACGCCATCAAGGCGCGCAAGGAGCGCGGCGCGAAGATCGTCGTCATCGACGTCTATGAGAATGCGACGATGAAGCAGGCCGATCTCGGCCTGGTGCTGAAGCCGGGCACCGATGGCGCGCTGGCCTGCGCGGTCATGCATGTCCTGTTCAGGGAAGGCATGGCCGATCGCGCCTATCTCTCGAAATACACCGACGACCCGAAGGGGCTGGAAGCGCATCTCGAGACGCGCACGCCGGAATGGGCGGCCGGGATCACCGGCTTGACGGTCGCCGAGATCGAGGCCTTCGCCCGCCTCGTCGGCACGACGAAAAAGACCTATTTCCGCCTCGGCTACGGCTTCGCGCGCCAGCGCAATGGCGCCGTCAACATGCATGCAGCGTCCTGCATCGCGGCTGTCACCGGCAGCTGGCAATATGAGGGCGGCGGCGCCTTCCATTCCAATTCCGGCATCTTCAAGCTCAACCAGGATGTGCTGGAAGGCACGAAGATGCGCGATCCTTCGATCCGCCATCTCGACCATTCGCGCATCGGCCCGGTGCTGATGGGAGCCAGCGACGCGCTCTATGGCGGCCCGCCGGTGACGGCGATGCTGATCCAGAACACCAACCCGGTGAATGTTGCACCGGAGCAGCGGCTGGTGACGCAGGGTTTTATGCGCGACGACCTGTTCACTTGCGTGCATGAGCAGTTCATGACCGACACGGCCAAGCTTGCCGATGTCGTGCTGCCGGCGACGATGTTCCTCGAGCACGACGACGTCTACAAGGGCGGCGGCAACCAGCACATCACGCTCGGCCCGAAGCTGATCGAGCCGCCGGACGGGCCGCGCACCAACCATTTCGTCATCGAGCAATTGGCTGATCGCCTCGGCGTCGCCGATCGCCCGGGCTTCGGCCTGACCGAGCAGCAGCATATCGACATCATCCTGGGCAAGCGCGGGCTGGGCAGCTTCGACAGCTTGAAGGAAGAAAAGTGGGTCGACCTGCAGCCGGATTTCGACACCGCGCATTTCATCAGGGGATTTGGCCATGCGGATGGAAAATTCCGCTTCCGTGCCGACTGGACGGGACAGGCAGCGCCCAATCGGCCGCCGAAAAGCATGGGCCTGTTCGGCCCGGTGGCGCGGCTGCCGGAATTTCCTGATCATGTCGATCTGATCGAGGTTGCCGACGAGGCGCACCCGTTCCGGCTGACGACGTCGCCGGCGCGCAACTTCCTCAATTCGACATTCTCGGAAACGCCGGTGTCGAAGGCCAGGGAGGGCCGCCCGGAACTGCTTCTGCATCCCGACGATGCCGCAGCCCTTGGGTTGGCCGACGGCGATCGCGTCGAAGTCGGCAACACGCGCGGCGAAGTCGTGCTGCATGCGAAGCTGTTCGACGGCATCAAGCGCGGCGTGGTGATCGCCGAAGGCATCTGGCCAAACAGCGCCCATGAGCGCGGCGAGGGCATCAACGTGCTGACCGGCGCCGATGCGCCGGCGCCCTATGGCGGTGCTGCCTTCCATGACAACAAGGTCTGGCTGCGCGCGGCGGGGTGAGGGCGGCATAGCCGGTCAGGGATTTCCTGGTCGTGCATCTGGCGATGCGGCAACAATAACAAGTATTGGCCGCGCGCCGTGCATAGCTGCGACGTTAATATTGTTGAGATTTCAGCGGGGGCTATGTATCGCGGAAGTTAGGAGGGATTCGAAATAATTTCGCTTTGGGATGGATGCACGTGAAGTTCATTTTCAAGAAATATTAGAATATTTTTTATTTGGTTGTTGAATGAAATCGAAATTATTAGGTGGAAAACCGCAAAAAATATGAGGTAGAAAAACATATCGGCCCCATTTTCATTGGTTACTAAGAAATATACCCATCCAAAAAAGGCTAAAATTAAAATAGGGTATGATATCAATGTCCCACTATTAGTAAATGAGCCACGTATAAAATTACCATTTTTGCCTTCAATAAACTGTGCCTTAAATGTTGTTATGTTTCTGTATACTCCAGCTTCAATCCAGAATTTCTTGTTAACTTTGTCTAAAAGCACACTGCTTACCAGGTTGCCGTGTTTTTCATTCGAATCAGAAATTTTAAAGAATAGATCTTTTTCTAATGTCTCATATTTAAAATCCCCAACCATTCTAGGGAGGACTAAAATTCTTAGGAAATTGCTATATCTGGGAGATTTCATGAAGCGCCGCTTGCTCTCTTTTACCAAATAAGAGGTTTCGCATAAACTCCCAATTTAAAGCTACGATTTGGTACCAGAGCTTTGCAACACCCTTTAGCGGGCTTTGCGTCATCTCACCACCATCACCCAATATTCTGGCTCTTCCGGCCGTGGCTGGCGTTTTTCCCATTCGACCGTAAATCCGGCTCCAGCTAGGGCCGCCCCCGCCCCAAACCAGGATCTCTAAAACACGATGGCGCTTGTCGCCGCCAAGCTGACGAAGGAGATTGCCAGCATGATGCTGACGACTGCGCTGGGATAGGCAGACCGCAGATCAAACCGGCAGGATTTCAGCCGCCTTGTTTCGGTCTCGTCGGAGGCTGATGTCGTCGGCGATCTGCTCTGCCTCGATCGAGATTTCGCGCAGCAATCCGGTGACCGGATTGTGAAACCCAATCAGATAAAGACCGAGGTCCGAAGCCCTCGCATTGACGCCGCTACCGCCTGGCTGGACGCCGGGCTCCAGCAATCTGGCATAGCCCGGCCGGAAACCGGTGGCGAAGATGATCGCATCGAACGCGCCATGCTTGCCATCGACAAAACGGGTGCCTTGTTCGGTGATCTCGGCAATATCGGGTGTGACCTTGATCGCGCCTTCGCGGATCTTGCCGACCGTACCGATATCGATCGTCGGGATGCGCGACGAGAGCGCGATCTGCTGCAGCATTCCTTGCCGCGGCCGCTTCAGCCCATATTTCCCCAGCCTGCCCAACGCCAGATCGAGAATGATAGGGAACAAGGCATCGTTGATGCGTTGCGGCATCAGGCGAGCCGCCATGCCGATCATCTGGATGGGCACGCCGAGCAGCTCGCGCGGCACGATATGGACGCCGCCGCGCACCGAAATCGTCGGTCGCGCACCGCCTTCCACCAGATCGAGCGCAATCTCGGCGCCGGTGTTGCCCATGCCGACGATCAGAACCGACTGGCCGGCAAAAGGCATGGCGTTGAGATAGTCGGCGCTATGCAGCCTTTTGCCCCTGAAGGCATCGGCGCCGGCAAATCCGGGCATCAGCGGCTCCGCGTTGTTGCCCGACGCGATCACCACGTTTGAAGCGTGCAGGGGGCCGGTTGTCGTGTCCACGAGCCAGCTTCTGCCTCGCCGGCTGATCGCCCGCACCGTTTCTCCAAATCTGGGCCGCAGATCGAAGCGTTGCGCGTAGGCATCGAGATATGAAGCGAACAGATCGCGCGGCACATAGCGCGGATACTCCCTGGGAAAGGGCACGAAGGGCAGCGACGAATAGCGTTTGGTCGTGTGCAAATGGACGCGCTCATAGTGGCGTCGCCACGCGGGTGCGGCCTGCTCCTCTTTTTCGAGCAGGACGAAATCCTGCCCTGCCTGCCGCAGGCACGCGGCAATGGCCAGGCCCGCCGGCCCGGCACCGATAATCGCAACTGGTGTGGTGTCGTCCAAGCGCGCCTCCCCCGACAAATTCGCTTCCGGAGAATGGCAAAAGCATGGCAGCCGGAGCCTGCCATGCCTGCAACGCTCAGCCGGGCAAGGGCACCGTCAACCCGACCTTGACCCTGTCCATCGCAACAAACGTGCGGAACTTGCGGACATTGTTGCTGTCGAAGAACAGTTTTCGCGTCAGCGCTTCATAAGCGCCCATGTCGGCCACGGTGATGACCAGGATGAAATCGGCCTCGCCGGTGACATAGTAGCATTGCTGGATTTCAGGGGTCGCCGAGAATTGCCGCTTAGCCGCGTCGATCAGTTCGGCGCGTTCGCTCTCGAGTTCCACCTCGACGAAGATGGTGATCGGCTGGCCGACCGCCGCCGGCTCGATCACCGCGACATTGCCGGCGATGACGCCGGTCTGTTCCATGCGCTTGATGCGGCGCTGCACCGCCGGCGCCGACAGGTTCACAGCTTCGCCGATCAGCCGCTGCGGCGTCGTGTTGTCGCGCTGCAGGATGGCAAGGATGGCGAGATCGAAACTGTCGAGCGAGGGCGGGATTGCAGGCAATGAGATATTCCTGACGAAACAAATTTGCATTCGGGAGGCCATATTACAGCGCTCCTTGCGCCGATCCTGCAATATATTCTCGCTGAATGCCAAGGAGGCCTGCCAGTGTTCCTGCTCAACCGCAATGCTTTGCATCGCCTGCCACTCGATCCAACCGATGCCGAAACTCTTGGCGTGGCCGGCGCCGACACGGTCGAGCGTTTTCTCAGCCATCGCGACAATCACCTGATGACGCCGCTGCATGCGCTGCCGGCGCTCGCCGCCGAATTCGGACTTGGCGCCGTCCACATCAAGGATGAGGGCTTTCGCCTCGGCCTCGGCAGCTTCAAGGCGCTTGGCGGCGCCTATGCCGTCTTCCGGCTGGTGCTGGAGGAGGCAGGCAGCCGGCTTGGTCGCCCTGTCGACGTGGCCGATCTCGATCGCTCTGATGTGCGGGCCGTCGCCGCGGCGATGACATTTGCCTGTGCGACCGACGGCAACCATGGCCGCTCCGTCGCGCAAGGCGCGCAACTCCTCGGTGCGCGGGCGGCGATCTTCGTCCACGCCGGCGTCAGCGAGGAGCGCATCGCCGCGATCGCCCGTTATGGCGCCGAGATGATCCGCGTTGACGGCAACTATGATGATTCGGTCAGGCAAGCTGCCCAGGTTTCGGCCGAGAAGGGCTGGACCGTTGTGTCCGACACCTCGTGGCCCGGTTATGAACGGATTCCTGGCCTGGTCATGCAGGGCTATACGGCGATCGTGCGCGAAGCCTTGCGCCAGCTCTCTCGGACGCCAACCCACGTCTTCGTGCAGGCCGGTGTCGGTGGCATTGCCGCCGCGCTGGCCGGCCATCTGGCCATCGTGCTCGGTGACGCCAGGCCGACCTTCATCGTGGTCGAGCCGGCGCGTGCCGGCTGTGTTTTTGCAGCCGCCCAGATTGGGCACCCGGTCAAAGTCGCGCACGGCCAGCCGACGGTGATGGCCATGCTTGAATGCTACGAGGCGTCGCCCGTCGCCTGGCGGGTGTTGGCGCGCGCCGCCGATGCCTTCATGACGGTGGATGAGGCCGACGCCGTCGCGGTGATGCGGCGGCTGGCACGGCCGGCCGCCGGCGATCCGGCGATCGTCGCCGGCGAAAGCGGCGGTGTTGGTCTTGCCGGGCTGATCCGGGCGATGGCCGACAACCCGACCGAGCTTGGACTGGACGGCAAATCGCGGGTGCTGGTGATCAACACCGAAGGTGCCACCGACCCGCATCGCTATGCCGAGCTGGTTGGCATGAGCCCGGCCGATGTGCTGGAAGGCAAGATGAAAGCCGAGGCAACGGCATGACCGCGATCGATGCACAGCGCCTGCTTGGCCGTATCCGCGAACTCGGTGCCGTCGGTCGCGACGGCGAGGGCAGGCTGATCCGGCTGGCCGCCTCCGACACCGACAAGCAGGGCCGCGATCTCTTCGTCGGCTGGCTGCGGCAGGTGGGGCTCGATGTCGCCATCGACCGGGTCGGCAATATTTTCGGCATCTGGCAAAGCCCGGACAACAGGGAGCAGGCGCCGCTGCTCATCGGCTCGCACATCGACACTGTCATCGATGCGGGCATCTATGACGGCTGTTATGGCGTGCTTGCCGGGCTGGAGGTGATCGAGACGCTCAAGGGATCAGGCTTTTCGCCGTCGCGTCCGGTCGCGGTCGCCGCTTTCACCAATGAAGAGGGCGTGCGCTACACTCCCGACATGATGGGCTCGCTGGTCCATGCCGGCGGCATCGATGCCGAAACGGTGCTGGCGGCTGTCGGCACCGACGGCAGCGTGCTGGGCCAGGAGCTCGCCCGCATCGGCTATGCCGGCGACCGGGAACCTGGGTTCCTCAAACCGCATGCTTATCTCGAACTGCATATCGAACAGGGGCCGGTGCTGGAGCGTGAAAGCGTGCCGATCGGCGCGGTGGAGAATCTGCAAGGCATCTCCTGGCAGCGTATCACCATAGACGGCGTCGCCAATCATGCCGGCACCACGCCGATGTCGATGCGCAACGATGCCGGCCATGCCGCCGCCCGGACCATCACCTTCCTGCTCGACCGGACCAAAGCCTCGAACGCGCCGACGGTGGCGACCGTGGGTACGATCCGCTTCGAACCGAATGCCATCAACGTCATTCCCTCGCGCGCCGTCTTCACCATCGATCTGCGCGATCCCGACGAACAGCGCCTGCAGGCGGAGGAGGCGGCGCTTGCCGCCTATCTCGAGCAGCTTGCCACCGATGGGAACGTGACGATCTCGGTCGAGCAACTGGCCCGCTTCGAACCGGTGATCTTCGACCTTCGCATCGTCGAGCTGATCGAGGCCGCCGCGAAGAACCGTGGCCTCGGCGTCCGGCGCATGACGTCCGGCGCCGGCCACGATGCACAGATGCTGGCGCGCATCGCACCGGCAGCGATGATCTTCGTGCCGAGCACCGGCGGCATCAGCCACAGTCCGCGCGAGCACACCGAAGATGCCGAGCTTGTTGCCGGTGCCAACATCCTGCTTGATGTGGCCGCGCAACTTGTGAAGTAACAGGGCGAAAAATGTCTGAACTCGATCGCGACGCGCTGAGGCGCGAGATGATTTTCTGGCGGCGCGATCTGCATGCGCATCCCGAATTCGGTTTCGAGGAGAAGCGTACCGCAGCCTTCGTCGCCGCCAAACTGCGTGAGTTCGGCCTCGACGACGTCAGCGAAGGCGTCGGCGGCACCGGCGTCGTCGGCACGTTGAAGCGCGGCAGCGGCAACCGGGCGATTGCGCTCAGGGCCGACATGGATGCGCTGCGCATATCAGAGCGGTCGGACGCATCCTACCGTTCCTGCAACCCTGGCATCATGCATGCCTGCGGCCATGACGGCCACACAACCATGCTGCTCGGCGCGGCAAAGCTGCTGGCAGGTGAGGGCGGTTTCGACGGCACCGTGCGCTTCGTCTTCCAGCCAGCCGAGGAATGGGGCAGGGGCGCGCTCGCCATGCTCGACGATGGGCTGATGCAGCGCTTTCCCTTCGACGAGATCTTCGGCCTGCACAACATGCCCGGCCTGCCGATCGGGCATTTCGAGACCCGTGCCGGCCCCATAATGTCGGCCGAGGATATCTTCGAGATCGTGCTTAAAGGGCTCGGCGGTCATGCCGCGCGACCGCATGCGGGCAACGAGACGCTGGTCGCCGCCTGCGCGCTGGTCACCAATCTGCAGACCATCGTCTCGCGCCGGCTGAGCCCGGCCGACATATCGGTGGTTTCGGTGACCGAGCTGATCACCGACGGCACCCGCAACGCTCTGCCCGGCCTTGCCCGCATCCTCGGCGATGCGCGCAGCTTCCGGCCCGAGGTCAGCGCCGAGATCGAGCGGCAAATGCGCATCATCGCCGAGGGCATCGCCGTCGCCTACAATGTCACCGCCGAGGTCAAGTACAGCAGGGAGTTCGTGCCGCTGCGCAACGATGCCGAACTGGTCGATGCGGCATTTGCCGCCGCAAGGCACGTCTTCGAACCCGGCAACATCGCCGTCGCCCGCGAGCCGATGACCGCCTCCGAGGATTTCGCCCGCTTCCTCGACCATGTGCCGGGTTGCTTCGTCTTCCTCGGCAATGGCGAGGCTTCCGCGCCGTTGCACAATTCCAGCTACGACTTCAACGATGAGGGGCTGTTGTTCGGCACGAATTTCCATGTCGCCGTGGTCAGGCAAAGGCTGAGTGGCGAGGCGGGAAGATGATCGAGTTTTGATCCCCAGGCCGCGCTCGCCGCTAGCCCAAACACCACCGCTATTGCCAACCAGCTCCGGAGTTTATTGAGATTGCGGGGATGATGGTCAAGACAAGCTTGTGACGGACCGGCGACCGATAGGGCCGTGCGCATAGGTACGTTTTTAACAAAGATAATCCCCCAATGACGCAGGGGAAAGACTCAGCTAGCCTCACCTGTGCGGCGGACCTCATTATCCGCTTGGCCGGCGCTTCATTCCTCCTCCCAAGCGGCGCCGGCCTTCTTCCCCAAAAGCCTGTCCGGGACGCCACAGCGGCATGCGGCAGTGCACGAGCCCCGCAAACGCCAAGTTCCGCCTCCGGTGCTCCGAGAATGCATCGGGAAAGCGCTGGCGAAACCCATAGCCGTCCTCCATCTTCGACTGCGCGCGTGGACGATTGGCAAGGGAACCAAAGGCGGTTTCCCCGGTTGGTTCTGCTCCAAAGGAGTGTTGCACCATGTTCCGTCTGCTCGTCGTCGGCGCCTTCGCCTATGTCACCTATCGTATCGCCAGGAAGATGGTCGAAAACGTGCCCGATACGGTCGACCCGCTGCTGTTGCCGCCATCGCAATATGATCGCGAGACCTTGCGGCGGCAGTCGGCCGACATGGGTGTCGATCCGCAACGCTAAGACACGGACGTCACGCTTCGGCCTGTCGAGCACGAGGCCAGCCTCGCATCGACGTTGCGAACAAAGCAGAAACGATGCTTGATGGGCGATGAACCTCGCCACTGCTGATTCGACCTTTCGGGACCCGACCGTCCAGCCTGCCTATCTCGCCCGGCTCAACGATGCCCAGCGCCAGGCAGTCGAGCACGGCGACGGCCAAATAGCCGGTCCGCTGCTGGTCATTGCCGGCGCGGGTTCGGGCAAGACCAACACGCTGGCTCACCGCGTCGCCCATTTGGTCGTCAAGGGGGCCGACCCGCGCCGCATCCTGCTGATGACTTTCTCGCGCCGCGCCGCGTCCGAAATGGCCAGGCGCGTCGAGCGTATCGCCGGCGAAGTGCTCGGCCGCGATGCAGCTGTCATCACCGATGCGCTGACCTGGGCGGGAACCTTTCACGGCATCGGCGCGCGGCTGCTTCGCGACTATGCGCTGGAGATCGGCCTCGACCCTGCCTTCACCATCCATGATCGCGAGGATTCCGCCGACCTGATGAACCTGGTCCGCCACGAACTCGGCTTCTCGAAGACGGAAGCGCGCTTCCCCACCAAGGGAACCTGCCTTGCCATCTATTCGCGCGCCGTCAACGCACAGGCGCCGCTCAACGAGGTCTTGGGTTCTGCCTTTCCCTGGTGCGCCGGCTGGGCGGAGCAACTGAAAGAATTGTTCGCCGGTTATGTCGAGGCCAAGCAGGCACAGAACGTGCTCGATTACGACGATTTGCTGCTCTACTGGGCGCAGATGGCGGCGGAGCCCGAGATAGCGGCGCATCTGGGCGGGCGTTTCGACCATGTGCTGGTCGACGAATACCAGGACACCAACCGCTTGCAGGCTTCGATCCTGATGGCACTGAAACCCGACGGCGCCGGGCTGACGGTGGTGGGCGACGATGCACAGTCGATCTATTCGTTCCGTGCCGCCGAGGTGCGCAACATCCTCGACTTCCCCAACCAGTTCGCGCAAGCCGCCGATGTGGTGATGCTGGAACGCAATTACCGCTCGACCGAAACCATCCTGGCGGCCGCCAATGCGGTGATCGGCGAAGCCTCGGAGCGCTTCACCAAAAACCTGTGGTCGGAGCGCAAGTCGACCGACAGGCCAAAACTGGTGAGCGTGCGCGACGAGGTCGAGCAGGCCAATTTCGTCTGCGACACCATTCTGGCCGAGCGCGAGGCCGGCACGGCACTGAAATCTCAGGCGGTGCTGTTTCGCGCCTCGCACCACAGCGGCCCGCTGGAGATCGAGCTGACGCGGCGCAACATTCCCTTCGTCAAGTTCGGCGGGCTGAAATTCCTCGATGCAGCCCATGTCAAGGACGTGCTGGCGGTGCTGCGCTTCGCCGAGAACCCGCGCGACCGCGTCGCCGGCTTCCGCGTGCTGCAGCTGATGCCAGGCATCGGCCCTTCGGCTGCCGCGCAGATCGTCGAGACCATGACGACGGCGCTGGACGAAGCCATGGGGCTGGCCGGCTGGCGTCCGCCGCAACGCGCGGCGGATGACTGGCCGGGCTTCGTCTCGCTCTATTCCGGCCTGCGCGCCGGCGCCAAATGGCCGGCCGACCTCGAACAGATCAGGCTGTGGTATGAGCCGCATCTGGAGCGCATCCACGAAGATGCGACGACGCGGCGCGCCGATCTCTTGCAACTTGAGCAGATCGGTTCGGGCTATGCTTCGCGCGAACGCTTCCTGACAGAATTGACGCTCGATCCGCCCGATGCCACCAGTGACCAGGCCGGGCCGCCGCATCGCGACGAGGACTATCTGATCCTGTCGACCATCCATTCGGCCAAGGGCCAGGAATGGAAGAACGTCTTCGTGCTCAACACGGTCGACGGCTGTATCCCGGCCGATCTCGGCGTCGGCACCAAGGAAGACATCGAGGAGGAGCGCCGGCTGCTCTACGTGGCGATGACGCGGGCCAAGGACAATCTCAACCTGGTCATGCCGCAACGCTTCTTTCCGCACGGCCAGGCGGCGCGCGGCGACCGCCATCTCTATGCGTCGCGCACCCGCTTCATCCCGGCTTCGATCCTGGCGGCGTTCCAGCAGGTGTCATGGCCGAGCGCACAGGTGGCACAGGGCAGGGCGGCCCGGCCGGAGGTGCGCGTCGATATCGGCGCGCGCATGCGCGGCATGTGGAAATAAATAGCCGCGGGATAGCGCCATGTCGAAACCACCGGTCAGGGTCGCCATCGCGGGTGCGCTGGGCCGCATGGGCCGCGAGATGGCGGCCGCCGTGCAGGGCGACGCGCGGCTGGCGCTCGCCGCCCGCTTCCACCGGCCGGGCAGTATCGGCGAAGGGCTGGTGAGCCGCGACGAGGCGCTTGCCGTGGCCGACGTGGTCATCGACTTTACCACGCCGGCTGCCTCGGCTGATCTGGCCAGCATTTGCGCCGAACGCGGCGGGCCGGCCCTGGTCATCGGCTCAACGGGCTTCGATGCTGATGAATCGGCTGCGATCGCCGACGCCGCGAAAACAATTGCCATCGTGCGCTCCGGCAGCTTTTCGCTCGGGCTCAACATGTTGATCGGACTGGTCGAGCAGGCCGCGCGGGCACTCGATCCCGATGACTGGGACGTGGAGATTGTCGAGGCGCATCATCGCCACAAGGTCGATGCGCCATCGGGAACGGCGTTGATGCTGGGGCATGCCGCAGCCGGCGGACGCGGCATCGATCTGGACACGGTCGCAAGGCGTGTACGCGATGGCGTCATCGGCTCGCGGCCGACCGGCGAGATCGGCTTTGCGGTGCTGCGTGGCGGCAGCATCGTCGGCGAACACAGCGTCAGCTTCTGCGCCGAGGGCGAGACCTTGACCTTGTCGCATGCAGCCGGCGACCGCATCATGTTCGCCCGCGGCGCGATCGCCGCCGCACTCTGGGTGGCTGGACGTCCGCCCGGCGAATATGACATGCGCGACGTGCTGGGCATGACCGGCCTGTAGCGGCCGGTTTGTCGTCCCGGTTGGACGTACGCACCCATATCTCGTCCGCCTCCGCACCGTAAAAAAGAATGCTGGAGGGGTCAGGTCTATTCAAACCGAACCGTTCGGTTCGATTTCTGTTGACGGACTGTATAGCAGATGGTGAACGCTGGCTTGGTTGTCGGCCTCGTATGGTGGGAGAAGAATCTCACTAACGATTTGATTTCGAACAGTAAAGTTATGACCGCCGAGGCCCTGTGCCAAATTTCAAGGTCCGAATTCGAGCCGCGGGGGAACATCTTCGTGATTGGAATCCGCGGCAGGGCAAGCCCATCTCGGGGTGGTCCGAGTGACGCGAAATTCCTCCCAAGGGCACGCCACTAGACGGACAGAACAAAGAAATACTGGAGTAAATAAAATGACCAAGATCGCTCTTACCGCCGCCGCCATCCTCGTTGCCACGGGCACTGCTTTTGCCGGCAGCGACAACTATGGCTCGGCCAACGCCAATCAGCCTGCCGTCACTGTCGACCATTCGGTCACCGCTTCGACCTCGAAGGTGACACAGACCGTCCAGGCCCCCGCTTCGCAGGGCGCTGACCGCAATCTCTTCGGCCGCTAATCGCGACTGCCGATATCAACCCAATCTTGAATTCAGGAGTAAATAAAATGACCAAGATCGCTCTTACCGCCGCCGCCATCCTCGTCGCCACGGGCACTGCTTTTGCCGGCAGCGACAACTATGGCTCGGCCAACGCCAATCAGCCTGCCGTCGCTGTCGACCATTCAGTCACCGCTTCGGTCTCGAAGTCGACGCAGACCATCCAGGCCCCAGCGTCGCAGGGCGCTGACCGCAATCTCTTCGGCCGCTAATCGCGACTGCCGATATCAACCTAACCTTGAACTCAGGAGTAATTAAAATGACCAAGATCGCACTCACCGCCGCCGCCATCCTCGTTGCCACGGGCACCGCTTTTGCCGGCAGCGACAATTATGGCTCTTACAATGCCAACCAGCCGGTTGCGAACCAGTCCGTGTCCAACATCGACACCACGCACACCGGCTCGATCCCGAAGTCCGTGAAGACGCAGGGTGATGCCAATGCCAACGTGCCGGCTCAGTCGGGCCAAGGCATCTGGGGTCGTTGATTTTCTGAAGTCTGCGACCACAAAGAGCGGTGGGCTTTGCCCGCCGCTCTTGTTTTTATGCATGAGCAGGATTTCGGCCGACGGCGCCAGTGTCGGGCGCCGATCGTAATCGAACCAACTGGTTCAATTTATGTTGACGAATCGTGAACGGATGGCGAGCGCTGGCTCGACGAACCGCCGCACCGTGCGTCAGGTATCCCCCTTATAAG
This sequence comes from Mesorhizobium sp. M0518, assembly GCF_040321125.1. NCBI lineage: Bacteria > Pseudomonadati > Pseudomonadota > Alphaproteobacteria > Hyphomicrobiales > Phyllobacteriaceae > Mesorhizobium > Mesorhizobium sp. M0518. Next base: position 8,112 of record NZ_JAMYQY010000021.1, on the reverse strand, counting down.
CGTTTGAGATCAATTGATAAAACAGGGTGAGCTCAACACCTTGGCCCACGTTCGAGGTCCGGATTTCGCGCGTGAGGGAACGTCTTCGTGATTGGAAGTCGGCGCACGAAAAACCCAGATCGAGGCTGTCCGAGCGACGCGAAATTCCTCCCAAGGGCACGCCACTAGACGGACAGGAACAGGAATACCGGAGTAAATAAAATGACCAGGATCGCTCTTACCGCCGCCGCCATCCTCGTTGCCACTGGCACCGCTTATGCCGGCAGCGACAACTATGGTTCGGACAATGTCAATCAGCCGGCCGTCACCTCGCGCGCGGTCAATGTCGACCACAGTTACACGGCTTCGACCCACAGGCTGGTCAAGCACCGCGACCTCACGCTGAGGCCCGATTCGGTCCAGCCGGAATCCGGCCAGGGCAACTGGGGAAACTGACGGCTCAAGCGGGCGTGCGGTGGGCTTGGCCTGCCGCACCTGCCATGGACGCTAGCCAAGGTCCTTCGGCCGCAGGCAATGTGTCAACCGGGCGGGGGACACGACGGACCAATCGCCTTCGAAGACCACCCGGGCCAGGGCTGCCGTCGGGAATTTCTCCTCAAGTCTCTTGAGCGCCTTGGCGTCTGACCCCGGCCCGGCAAGCTGTCTGGCCAAATGTTCCAGGCCCGGATTGTGGCCAATTACCAGCAAGCTGCCGCTTGAAGCGTCGGTTTGACCAATCTGGCTCAGAATGTCCGCCGCTGAAGCATCGTACAGCGCCTTGAATGCGATCCGGGGTGGCACGGGCAGCTCCGCCGCCACAAGCCGCCAGGTGTCGCGGGTGCGCAGTGCCGGCGACACCAGCGCCAGGTCCGGCAGCCAGCCGCGCGCCGCAAGCTCGCGTCCCATCAAGCACGCCGCCTTAACCCCGCGTTCGGCCAAAGGCCGGTCGAAATCATCGAGATCAGGGTCGTCCCAGCTCGATTTGGCGTGACGGAGGAGGAGTAGTTGTCTCATCGATGTCGGTCAGGACCAGGGAGACTGGTCAGACGAGTGCGGGCCTTTTGTTTGATCGCTTCAATGTCGAAGGGATCTAACGGGCCGCTTTCCAATCCTTCCAGCCAAGCTCTGCGCAGCCGGTCCGTTTCGGCCTGGCACCGAGTCTGATTTGGCGGTTCCAGGCTAAGTGCCGTTGTCATTCCCGATCTAGGTTCAAGGCGTGATGCGCGCCAGATGCTCGAGGTCGGCTTCCTCGCGCAGCGGATCCGGGGCCATCACCACCGAGGTGCCGTTGTCGGCATCGTCGGCAAAGTGGGCAAGCACGGTGCGGCCGGCCTCCATGCGCGCCTTGCCTTCGGCAACCAGTCCCAGCGCCAGCGGATAGAGCCGGTGTTCGGTCTTCAGCACGCGGGCTGCCAATGTATCGGCGGTGTCGCCGACCATCACCGGTACGGCCGCCTGTGCGATGATCGGACCGTCGTCCATCTCGGAGGTGACGAAGTGCACGGTGCAGCCATGGATGCGGATGCCGGCGGCCAGTGCGCGCACATGGGTGTCGAGCCCCTTGAACGCCGGCAGCAGGGCAGGGTGGATGTTGATCATGCGGCCCTGCCATCTCTGGACGAAGCCGGGGGTGAGGATGCGCATATAGCCGGCCAGCGCCACGATCTCGGCGTTGAAGGCCGCGAGCGCCGCGTCTATTGCCGCGTCATGCGCCTGCTTGCTGCCATGGTCGGCACGCGAGACGACCTGCGTGGCGATGCCGCGCGCCCTGGCGATGCCGAGCCCGGCGGCATCCGCCTTGTCGGAAATGACACCGACGATCTCGGCCGGGAACGCCGGGTCGCTGGCCGCGGCAATCAGCGCGGTCATGTTGGAGCCGCGTCCCGAGATCAGGACAACGGTGCGTTTCCTCTGCGCGCTCATAGGCCGATCGAGCCCCGATAGATGACCCCGGCGTCGCGGCGCGGCACGATGCGGCCGATCGGCGTCACCGTCTCGCCGGCCTCCTGCAGCACGGCGGCGACCTGTGCTGCCTGGCCGGATGCGACGGCCAGAATCATGCCGATGCCGCAATTGAAAGTGCGCATCATCTCTTCCGGCGCCACGCCGCCGGTCTTGGCCAGCCACGAAAACACGGCAGGAACGTCGATCGCTTCGAGGTCGAGTTCGGCCGAAAAATCCTTGGGCAGCACGCGCGGGATGTTTTCCGGGAAGCCGCCGCCGGTGATGTGGGCGAGCGCCTTGATACCATGCGTGTTGCGGATCGCCTTGAGAATCGACTTGACGTAGATGCGGGTCGGCTCGAGCAGCGCCTCGGCCAGCGTGGCCTCGTCGTTGAACGGCGCCGGATCGCTCCACGACAGACCGCTGACGGCGACGATGCGGCGCACCAGCGAATATCCGTTCGAGTGCAAGCCAGAGGAAGCCAGGCCCAGCAGCACGTCGCCTTCGACAATATCGTCGGTGGGCAGCAATTGGCCGCGTTCGGCGGCGCCCACCGCAAAGCCGGCCAGGTCGTAATCATTGCCGTGATACATGCCGGGCATCTCGGCCGTCTCGCCGCCGATCAGCGCGCAGCCGGCCTGGCGGCAGCCCTCGGCAATGCCGCCGACGATCGCGGCACCCTGGTCGGGATCGAGCTTGCCGGTGGCGAAATAGTCGAGGAAGAACAGCGGTTCGGCACCTTGCACGACGATGTCGTTGACGCACATGGCGACGAGGTCGATGCCGATTGTGTCGTGCTTGCCGGCATCGATGGCGATCTTGAGCTTGGTGCCGACGCCGTCATTGGCCGCCACCAGCACCGGGTCGGTAAAGCCCGCGGCCTTGAGGTCGAACAGGCCTCCGAAACCGCCGATCTCACCATCGGCGCCCGGCCGGCGCGTCGCGCGCACCAGCGGCTTGATCTTCTCGACCATGAGATTGCCGGCATCGATATCGACACCGGCCGCGGCATAGGTGAGCCCGTTCTTGCGCTTGTTCACGTCGCGCTTGCTCATTTCTGGTGCCCGTTCAACAATTTTCCTTGTCGCGGGCTCTTCGCATGAACGGTTTCTGTCCGCAAGGATAACGGCCATCTCGACCTACAAAACCGTGGACAGGGCGCGCGTAGGGGCTCGTGATTGGCGAAAGCCGGGCTGAAAACCGCTCTCCCATGCGGGGAGATCGGCAGCTTCTCCCTTGTTGCCACTCACCATCTTCATCATCTATCTCCGACCAAGAGGAGGTGCCAAGCATTTGACCATCCCCAACCTGATCACCATCCTGCGCCTTATCCTGGTGCCGGCGGTGGTGCTGGCGATGCTGCAGGCGCGCTGGGACTGGGCTTTTGCCGGGTTCCTCGTCGCCGGTATTTCCGACGGCGTCGACGGGTTCATCGCCCGCCGTTTCAACCAGCAATCCACCCTCGGCGCCTATCTCGACCCGGTGGCGGACAAGCTGCTGCTGGTTTCGGTGTTCGTTGTCATGAGCTTCATCGGGCAATTGCCGCTGTGGCTTGTCGTCATCATGGTGTCGCGCGACGCGTTGATCGTCTGCGCGGTGGTGTTGTCCGCCGTCATGACCCATCCGGTCGAGATGAAACCGTTGTTCGTGTCGAAGGCCAACACCGCGATCCAGATCGTGCTGGCCGCGCTTGTGCTGGGAGAACTTGCCCTTGCCGTTCACCTCGACCCGCTGAGGTCAGTTCTCATATTGCTGTCCGGGGTCTTGACCGTGGCTTCGGCCGCAGCCTATCTCGTGACTTGGCTGAGGCACATGAGCGGCTATGGCGAAGGCTCCACTCCGGACATCTGAGACAGAAGCGGCAGCGATCGAGGCCGCGGCCGCCGACACCGCCGCGTCCGCGACCTTTCGCCGCCAGATCTTCTTCTGGCTGGCCGGCGCCGCGCTGCTGGCGCTTTTCCTCTATGTTTTCAGCGCGATCCTGCTGCCCTTCGTCGCCGGCATGGTGCTTGCCTATTTCCTCGATCCCGTTGCCGACCGGCTGCAGCGGCTCGGCCTGTCCCGTTTCATGGCGACGGTGGTCATCCTCATCACCTTCCTCATCGTGCTGGTGCTGGCCTTCGTCATCCTCATCCCCGTTCTGGCCACGCAGATGGCCGATTTCGCCGGCAAATTGCCGGAATATCTGACCCGGCTGCAAAGCCTGATCACCTCGTTCGATCCGAAATGGCTGGAACAGAAGTTCGGCGTCAACGCCAATAGCTTGCGCGACGGGCTGAATTCGCTGCTGACCTCGGGCTTCGGCCTGATCACCACCGTCTTCACCTCACTGTGGAGTTCCGGCATGGCGCTGGTCTCGGTGGTCAGCCTGTTCGTGGTGACGCCGGTGGTCGCCTTCTACATGCTGCTCGACTGGGACCGCATGGTGGCGGTCATCGACGGTTGGGTGCCGCGCGACAACGTCGCGACCGTGCGCGCCATCGCGCGTGACATCAACACCGCCACAGCCGGCTTCGTGCGCGGCCAAGGCACGCTGTGCCTGGTGCTGGGCGCCATTTATGCCACCGGGCTGACGCTGACCGGACTGAATTTCGGCATCCTCATCGGCCTGTTCGCCGGGCTGATTTCCTTCATCCCTTATGTCGGCTCGCTGACCGGGCTGGTGCTGGCCGTCGGCGTCGCCTTCGTCCAGTTCTGGCCGGACTGGACGATGATCGTCGCCGTCGCGGTCGTGTTCTTCATCGGTCAGTTCATCGAGGGCAACATCCTGCAGCCGCGGCTGGTCGGCAAAAGCGTCGGCCTGCACCCGGTATGGCTGATGTTTTCGCTTTTTGCCTTCGGTGCGCTGTTCGGCTTCGTCGGCTTGTTGATCGCGGTGCCGGCTTCTGCGGCCGTCGCCGTGCTGGTGCGGTTCGCCATTGCCCGCTATCTCGAATCGCCGCTCTACAAGGGTCGCGGCACGGCACCTGTGCCGCAGCTTCCGGCCGATCGCGGCGGCGGCCACCGCACGCAACCGCGTCGCTGAAGTGACTGCCCAGCCAACCGACCCGCCACGCCAGTTGCCGCTCGATCTCGGCCATGGCACCGGCTATTCGCGCGACGAACTCGTCGTCTCCGGCACCAACAACCAGGCGGTGGCGCTGGTCGACCGCTGGCCGGACTGGCCATCGCCGGTGGTGGTGCTGGCCGGTCCCGCGGGTTCGGGCAAGACGCATCTGGCCTCGATCTGGCGCGCGCGTGCCGATGCGGTGGCGGTCGACGCCAGGCGCATCGGCGACAGCATTGCCAATCTCGGCGCGCGGCCGGCGCTGATCGACGATGTCGATACCGGCGCGGTCGATGAACAGGGCCTGTTCCATCTGATCAATGCGGTGCGTGGTGCCGGGTCGACGCTGCTCCTGACGGCGCGCCGCTTTCCGTCCGCCTGGGGCGTCACGCTGCCTGATCTCGCCTCACGGCTGAAAGCAGCGGCGACAGTGGAAATTCATGAGCCCGACGATCTCCTGCTCGCCGGCGTCATCACAAAACTCTTCGCCGACCGTCAGATCGAGGTCGAACCGCATGTCGTGCAGTATCTGGTCCGCCGTATCGAGCGCTCGCTGGCGACAGCGATGCGCGTGGTTGAGCGGCTCGACCGGACCGCGCTCGAACGCAAGACGCCGATCACCAGGGCGCTGGCAGCCGAAACCGTCAACGCCATGGACGAAGGGCAGGGCGAATTCGAGATTTAGCCTGAGAGGCCAGTCTCAGAGCCACATTCTGGCGAAATGACGGACCGCGAGGTAGACGGCAGAGTGAGCGGCGATATAGCCGGCGGCGACCAGCACAAACATTCCGATACTGATACGCCAGGAGCGGGAGACGACAGCGCCTGGGGCCTGCCTCGCCTGTCTGCGGCTTTCACGGTTGTTCCACATCGCCAGCGCGGCGCAGGCAATTGCCCACGTCACCATGAACGGAACGGTGATGCCGGCATAGGCAAAGTAGGCCGGTCCGAAAAGCGACACCCAGGCATCGATTCCAAGCATCTGAACCCCCTGTTTGCCGAACCGGCCCGCGGCTGCCGGATGCACGACCGGAGCCGGAGCAAGTGACCATATGGCTGCGCCGGGCATTGGGCTGTGAGGGGATGGTCGGAGTGGAGAGATTCGAACTCCCGACCCTCTGGTCCCAAACCAGATGCGCTACCAGGCTGCGCTACACTCCGAACGGTCTGTTGCCTATTCATTTCGGTGGTGCATGGCAAGTGCAAAAACCCGCGAGAGCAAAAACCTTGCCGCCGTGCGCATTGCGCAGTAATGACGGGCGAAGGGTGGCGATGCTGCCTTGCACAAGAACGAGGTGGCCATGTCCGCGCGCATTTTCAGCCCAGCCAAAACCGCGATGCAGTCCGGCAAGGCCAAGACCGGCCACTGGGTGCTGGAATTCGATCCCGAGACGCGCAAGAAGATCGATCCGCTGATGGGCTATACGACGTCGGCAGACATGAGAAGCCAGATCAGGCTTAGCTTCGACACGCGGGAAGAGGCGGTGGCCTACGCCGAAAAGCAAGGGCTCGCTTTCCGCGTCGAAGAGCCGAAAGAGACCAAGCGCCGCCAGATTTCCTATGCGGAGAATTTCCGCTATGACCGCAGGACGCCCTGGACGCATTGAACGGCGCCCAGCGCCAGAATATCCAGCCGGTCCAAAGGCCGGCCAGCGGTCCCGTAGCTCAGCTGGATAGAGCACCGGCCTTCTAAGCCGATGGTCACAGGTTCGAATCCTGTCGGGATCGCCAAAGCCTTTCGGGTCCATTCCGGACACATAGGTCGCGGACATGGGCTTTCAGAGAGCGTCACCAGGCCTCGTGCGCTCAAACCGCCGCCGCCAGAAGCAGCGTTACCCCCAGGACCGTCGACGCATAGATCGTGGCTAGAAGCACGATCGGGCGAGGATATTCGGCGGGTGTCGCGAGGCCGGCAAAGTGGGGATTTCGAAATGTTTCGGTGCCGGGCGACGGGCCGTCGGCGGCAGCGGGAGTGTTGTCATTGCAAGCGAGTAGAGAAAGACGCTGGGCAATATCGGCGGCGATCAGAGGATCGTCCGCCACCAATTTCGACCAGTCCGAAACAATGCCGATTTCACCTTTGAACATCGCGCGCCTCCCGTTTGGGATCTAACAGCGATATCTAAATTATGTTCCGCCGATAGTTTGACGAGGCGGACCGCTCTTGGTCCTTGCAACCTTCTGATCGATGAAAACCACGCCCGCTGCCTCCAACCCTCGACGGATGGCAGCCAGCTTGGCCGAGCTCGGAATCCTTCGTCCGCTCTCGAAACTGCCGATCGTTCCTTCGCTAAGGCCGCACTTCGCGGCGAGTCGCACCTGCGACCATTTCAGCATCGCTCGTGCGGCTCTGCACTGCTGGGACGTAAGGGGCTGGATCCCTGAGACGGTGGAGCTTCGCGTGTTCACATCCTCAGATCCCTTCGCTTCGGCGGGAGGTGGCTTTGCACCAGGTGCACCTTGTCCAGACCCACGGTGACCATTGTCCGAACGACACCGTGACCTTGTCGCCCTCGATCTGCGTAACGTCGCCGGATAATTCCATCGGCTGGCCCTCGGTCAGCTTGGTCGCTGGACCAATGACCGAATGCGAAAAATCGTAACCGGGGATCGACACGCTGACGCGGTCTTCCGTGACGCGCTTCAGCACCGTCGCCATGACCGCCACTTCGTCGCCGACCTTTATTGCCATGCTTCTGATTCTGGGGCGGCATCCGGCTGGCGTCAAGGATTAGCTATGCCTTATATAGCAAGTCACGGAATCACCTCTTTCCATCCAGGAACGCCACGACAGCGGTAAATACCGCAAGCTGTTCAGCTCTATCATGGTGATGAGGGGATTTAGCGTGGCCGGGCAGTCGTGAACTGACCCCCGAAAGTTGGACATCAACCTTCGGGGGTTTTCATGTCCAAACAGCGAGAGTTTGAAGCGCACTGTTGTTGATCGTTATTTGAGTGGTGAAGAGAGCTATGCGAGCGCCGGTGCAGCCGACGGCGTAGATGCTGCGACGGTACGCAAATGGGTTGCGAGCTATCAAGCGCACGGGGTTGCCGGCCTCGCTCGCAAGCTCAGCCACTATGACGGCGAGTTCAAGCTGTCGGTTCTGCACCGGATGTGGGAGGATGGACTGTCCTGCCGACAG
>NZ_JAMYQY010000020.1:0-133936 GCF_040321125.1 Mesorhizobium sp. M0518 | reverse complement strand
ATCCTCCCAAAAACACGGGGGCGATCATGCCCCCGTGTCGTCAAAAAGCTACCAGCCAAATATCCTGTCAGAACACTGAAGGTGCCTAAGTGAACTGCATTAGGGATGAACCCGGCCTTTTTCATTTGTTTGGTTGCTTATTCCGCCGGTGCCTCGGCAACCTCGCGCGAGCGGCCGAGCGTGATCTTGGCCAGCGTGAAGGAAATCACCGCACACAGCGTGATGCCGGCCACCATCGGCAGCGGCGTACCGTCGAAGAACACGCCGGCAACACCCATGGCGAGTGCGCCGATGGCGAAATGCAGCGTGCCCATCAGCGCTGAAGCGGTGCCGGCGATCTCGCCATGTTCTTCCATGGCCAGCACCGAGGTGGTCGGGATGACCAGGCCGAGGAAGCCGTAGCCGACGAACAGCAGCGCCGCCATCACGTCGAGCCGGTCGATGCCTGTCGCCATTACCGCGAACAGCACCACCATCGTCGTCGCATAGCCGGTCACCGCGACGCGCACCACGCGCCTCAGGCCGAAGCGCTCGGCCAGCAGCCCCGTCATCTGCGACATGCCGATGAAGGCCACCGCGTTGATCGAGAAGAACACGCTGTAGACCGAAGGCGACAGCCCGTAATGGTCGATCAGGATGAACGACGAACTCGACAGATAGACGAAGAAGCTGGCAATGCCGAAGCCGGCGATCGCCGTCAGACCGAGGAAGTTGCGATCACCCATCAGGAAGCGGTAGGCCGACAGCGCGGTGCCGAACGAGGACCCGGCGCGATCTTCCACCGGTCGCGTCTCCTTGAGCGAAGTCGCCAGAAGGATGGTGGCCAGCAGAGCCGCGCCCGTCACTGTCCAGAACACGGCGCGCCAGCCGAAACTCTCGATGATCACGCTGCCGGTCAGCGGCGCCAGGATCGGCGACACCGAGAACACCAGCATCAGCAAGGACATCAGCTTGGCGGCCTCATTGCCAGTATGCAGGTCGCGCACGATGGCGCGCGGAACAGCCATGCCGGCGCTGGCGCCAAGCCCTTGCAGGAAGCGGAAAGCGATCAGCCATTCGATGGTCGGCGCCATTGCCGAACCGATGCCGCCGACCATGAACAGCGCAAGGCCGCCATAGAGCGGCAGCTTGCGGCCGACCATGTCGGAGATCGGCCCGACGACGATCTGGCCAAAACCCATCGACAGGAAGAAGATCAACAGGCTCATCTGCACGGCAGCGGTGCTCGCATGCAGATCGGCGCCGATCGACGGCAGCGCGGGCAGATACATGTCGATGGCGAACGGGCCGATGGCGGACAACAAGCCGAGCACGACCGCGATGCGGAGGAATTTGGGACTCATGATAAAGGCTTCTTTCAAATCTGGTTGCCGCCGCGGGGCGACGTCTAACCTAGGACGTTCCATCCCATGAAATTCCGACACTCCAAGAGCGAATTCTATTCGTCTCGTCGAGTGAAAATCTCTTTATCTTGTGTCCACAAATTTAGACACTCTTGTCTAAATCGTCAATCACCTCTATATAGTTTTTTATGAAGCTGCACGTTTCTCCTGACATTTTCCCGCCACGCGGCCATGAGGCCAAGCGCCTCTCGATCGTCGATTCCGCGGCTGCCGTGTTTTGCCGCGAAGGTTTCGCCGGCGCCAACATCGATCTGATCGCGGCCGAAGCCGGCGTTTCGCGCCAGACGATCTACAACCATCATGGCGACAAGGAGAAACTGTTCGTCGCCGTGGTCCGCGACCTCACCGAACGCTGCAATGCCGGCATCTTCGCCACCATTGCCACCTTCCCCGACCAGCCCAAGGATCTCGAAGCCGATCTGATCGGCTTTGCCGTGCGCTTGAACCAGAATTGCATCTGCAACCGCGACGGAAAATTCCTGCGCAAGCTGATCCAGACCGAAGGCGAGCGCTATCCCGAACTGTTTGCCGAATGGCGCGAACAGGGACCGGGCAGAACATGGCCGGCAATCGCCGCCCGCTTCGCCCGCCTCGCCTATGGCGGCTATCTCACGATCGAGGACCCGGATGTGGCGGCACGCCAGTTCCTTGGCCTCGTCAATGCCGAACTGCAGACCACCTTCATGCTTGGCGGCTCGCCGCGCGAGGACGAGGTGCTGCAATCCGCGACCAATGGCGTGCGCACATTCCTGCGCGCCTTCGGCAAGCGCCGGTCCGCGGCATCGTCCGAAAAGCAAAGCGCGCTCGCCAGCGCCTGAGCGATCAAATCGCTGGCAATAGTCTTCGCTTCCGCGCAAGGGTGATCTATATGCGGTTTACGCCGCCCTAAAGCTTGATTACAGCTATGCGGACGATTCAACGGAACCCGACCGCCACATGGCCGACGACCACATCCGCTACGACATTCTGGCCCAGGAGGCGTTGCGCGGCGTCATGCGCAAGGTCCTGGCCGAGGTCGCGCGCACCGGCCTCCCCGGCAACCACCACTTCTTCATCACCTTCCTGACCGGCGCGCCGGGCGTACGCGTGTCTTCGCGGCTGCGCGAGCGCTATCCCGAGCAGATGACCATCGTCATTCAGTTCCAGTATTGGGACCTGAAGGTGACCGATACCGGCTTCGAGGTCGGCCTGTCCTTCTCCGATGTTCCGGAAAAACTCGAAATCCCGTTCTCGGCCGTGCGCGGCTTCTATGATCCCTCGGTTAATTTCGAACTCGAATTCGACGTCAAGACGGATGGCGCGGCAACCGACGAACCGGCTGCGCCAACTCCGGAGCCGTTGACCATCGTCTCCGAGAAAAAGCCGAAGGCCGAGAAGAAGGCCGCCGCCGAGGCGGAGAAGAAGCCCGCGGCCGCGGACGCCGCCACCAAGGGCGCCGAAGTGGTCTCGCTCGACGCCTTCCGCAAGAAATAGACCGGCGGCATGGCCGAAATCGTCAATCTCCGCCAAGCCCGCAAGCAAAAGGCGCGGGACGAAAAGCTGCGCGCCGCCGAACAGAATCGCGCGCTGCACGGCCGCTCAAAAGCCGAAAAAGAACGCGACCGTATCGTCGCCGACAAGAGCGAAAAATTCGTTGCCGGGCATCGTCGTGAAAAGCCCGGCGACCCCGACCGCCAATGAGCCCGGTCGAAAAGCGTTCGGTGACCATTCGCGGCCACCGCACCAGCTACTCGCTTGAAAAGCCCTTCTATGACGACCTCGTCGCGGTCGCGGTGACCAGAAAGCTGACGCTCGCTGCTCTTGTCGCCGAAGTCGACGAGACGCGGCCCCGCGACACCAACCTGTCCTCGGCGTTGAGACTCTATGTGCTGGAATGGGCGAAGCACGCAGAGAGAATCTAAAGGCTTTCGACGGCGTCGTTCTTTTTCGTGTGTCTGGTGCCGAAGCCAAGCAAGGTCGAACGCTCGCGCTCCTCGGCCTGTTTCCTGGACCGCACGCGCATCAAATCCTTCCAGCCGACATAGCCGACCAGCAACGAGCCTTCGCGAGTGACGACGGGCAGATGAGAGACGTTGGCCAGCAGCAGTTTGTCGGAGAGGCCTTCGAGATATTCGTCCGGATAGGCCAGCGTCACCTTGCTGCCGGCCAGCAGTTCGCCAAGCGTGGTGGTGCGGTGCGTGCCGGCGCGTCTCCAGCGCAATATCGCCGGCGGATCGATGAGGCCCAGCACATGGCCGCGCTCATCGACCACCGGGAAACTCGGATGCCGTGTTTCCGGCGCTGTCAGGAACGCTGCCGCGCCATGCAGCGTCATCGTCGCCGGCACGCTTTCGACTTGTGACGTCATCACCTCGCGCACCCTGGTCAGGGCGAAAGGGTCGACGCGGTATTCGCGAACCAGATGATGTCCCCTTCTGGCGATCTTTTCGGTCAGGATCGATCGCTTCATCAGAAGCACGGTGACGGCGTGCGCCGCAGCGCAGGCAGCAATCAGCGGCACCAGCATATGCGTGTTGCCGGTCAGTTCGACGGCGAAGAACGTGGCGGTCAGCGGCGCACGCATCGTGCCGCCCATCGTGGCGGCCATCGCCAGCAGCGCCCAGAAACCCGGATCCGCGGCAGGCAGAACGCCGGCGAGCACAGCGCCCATGGCCCCGCCCATGATCAACAGCGGCGCCAGCACACCTCCCGACGTTCCCGAGCCGAGCGCTACCGACCAGATGATCGCCTTCACCACCAGCAGGAGGAGTGCTGCCGTCGCGACGGTGCGGCCGTCCAGCATGTCAGTGATGTTGTCATAGCCGACGCCGAGCGCGTGCGGCTCGATCAGCCCGCCGATGCCGACCACCAGTCCGCCAAGCATCGGCCACCACATCCAGTGGATCGGCAGCTTCTGAAAACCGTCCTCGCAGGCATAGACCATCTGCGTCAGCAGCCCCGACAAAAGTCCTGCACAAACGCCGATCGCCACCCAGCCGGCAAGGCCGACAAAGGACACCTCCATGCCGCCCTGAAACGGAAAGATCGGTCCGGGCAGATGCAGCATGGTGCGCTCCACCTCGGCGATAACAGCCGCGACCGCCACCGGAATGAAGCTGCGCGGGGTCCATTCGAAAAGCAGCAGTTCGACCGCAAGCATGATGGCGGCGATCGGGGTTCCGAACACCGTGGTCATGCCCGCCGCAGCACCGGCCACCAGCAGCGTCTTGCGTTCGTTGTCGCTGACCGGCAGCATCTGCGCGATCAGCGAACCGATCGCGCCGCCGGTCATGATGATCGGGCCCTCGGCGCCGAACGGTCCGCCGGAGCCGATCGAGATCGCCGACGACAGCGGCTTCAGGATCGCCACCTTGGCGTCGAGTCTGGAACGCCCGAGCAGGATCGCCTCTATGGCTTCGGGAATGCCGTGACCGCGGATCTTCTCGCTGCCGAAGCGCGCCATCAGGCCGATGATCAGCGCGCCGATCACCGGGACGATGACGGAGGCATAGCCAAGCGGCGTGTCCTCGAGCTTCAGATCGGCGAGCGTGAACTGGCCAAAATAGGCGATGTTGGTGGCCAGCCGGATCAGCTTCAAAAGCGCGATGCCGGCAACCAGTCCAGCTGTCGCCACCACCACGGCAATGGCGGCGACGAACAGCACCCTGGCATCCGTGGTGAAATCGCGCAGATGTTCCGGGTTCGAGTGAGGGGTCTTCATGGCAGTTTGCTTCCTGGCGGCGCGCCGTATGTCTGAGATGCGGCACGGTCGAAGCGGCCAGCCGGGCTTGTTGGTGGTTATGTATCGTAACACGATATAAATATTCAAGCCGGTTTCGCCCGAAATCCGTTTGAGCTTTCGCCGGAAAACGAACACATGTCTGATATGTCGCAGCCACAAAAATCACGCCCCGCCATCAGCCAAGCCGATTACCAGCGGCTATCGGAGTTTCGCTACCTGATCCGCCGCTTCCTCGAATTCAGCCAGGTCCAGGCGGAAGACGCCGGCCTGACCCCGCGCCAGCATCAGGCGCTGCTGGCGATCAAGGGATTCCCCGGCGGCGGCCCGGTGACGGTTGGCGATCTCGCGGAACGCCTGCGTATCCGCCACCACAGCGCCGTCGAACTGGTCAACCGCCTCGGCGAGGCGGGGCTGGTCACAAGGGATCAGGACAAGGACGACCACCGTCGCGTGCTACTGCAACTGACCGAGCGCGCCGACGATTGTCTGGCCGAGCTGTCGGCGGCGCATCTCGACGAGCTGTCACGCATCGAACCTATGCTGCGACGTCTGCTCGATCGGGACCGTGGGTAACCGCCGTCAACTACTACTGCAGCGACTTCAGCAGATTGTCGATCGTGAACGGATTGGACTTCGGCTTGGCCGGCGGCGGATTGTCATTGGCCTGCGGCAGCGGGGCACGCTCCACCTTGGGAGCCTGCTGCGCGGCCTTGCGCTCGGCCTCGAGCCTTGCCTTTTCCTGCGCCGCGATGCGCACCGCCTCTTCCGCCTTCTGCCGCTCCTGCTCGGCCTGCGCTTTGGCCGCCTCGTCGGCGGCCTGCTTTTCGGCAGCCGCCTTCGCATCGGCATCGGCCTTGGCCTTTGCGTCCGCCTCAGCCTTGGCCTGGGCATCCGCTTCCGCCTTTGCCTTGGCGTCCGCCTCGGCTTTCAGCCGCGCCGCTTCCTGCTGCTTGCGCAGTTCTTCGGCCGCCTTGTCGCGAGCATCCTGCAGCGCCGCGTAGTAGCGGACCTCGCGCCGAAGCCGCTGCTTTTCGAGCAGCGCGGCCTGCATCGCCTCGACGCGCTGCTGTTCCTTTTCCAGCGCGCGTTGGGTCAGGAACTGCGCCAGCGGCTCACTGTCGAATGCTCGTTTTACCGCGCCGAACGGCCCCTCGGCGGTGAAATTCAAGACCGGCTCGGAGCCGACCAGCGCCTCGTCGCCCGGCCGATAGGTGATCGCACCCTTGGCCGACACCGTGACCGCGTTGAGATCCGCCGTGACGTCGGCGGACAAGGTCGCCGCCGGATTTTCCAGGCTGACCGGCGGCGCCCGCAGCGTGCCGCCGGCAACCGTGAAGGCTATGTCGGTGTCCTTGGCGGCTAGACTGCCATCAGCGGCGATGTCAGGCGCGAAGCCGGCAGTCTTGGCCGCATCGATGTCACGCCCGATCGCATCCGCCTTGACGAGGAACGCACTGAACGCATCTGGATTGACGCCAGCAACTTTCACGCCCTTCAACGCCGCAGTGCCGGAGCCTGATAAGGCGGCCACCATCCCTTCGACCGATTTGCCGCTGCTTGACAGCGCTGTCGAGAAGTCGCCGATGCCGCTGATGCCGGCATCCGGCAGCACGGTCGCCAGATCGGCGCCCGCCAGTTTCATCTGACCAGTGAACAGCCCGGTGCCGTCATTGTTCTTCAGCTCGAACAGGCCGCTGAGCGCCCCGCCAAGCAATTTCGCCTTGAGATCCGAAACGCGGATGCCTTCCTGGTCGAGCTTGAGCGAAAAGGCGGCATCGTACGCGGTGGCGAACCGCCCGGCGGCAAGTGCTGCCGTGGTCAGGTCGAGGTCGGCGGTGAAAGGCAGGCTGGATTTCTGGCTGAACGGTGTGGCCGGCCACGCGCGACCCTTGTTGGTTTCTTCCTTGTCGGCAAGAAAGGCGGAATCGCCGAACAGCGCCACCGCCATGGGATCGAGGTCGAGTTCGTCGAGCGCCAGCGCCCCAGCCAGATGCGGCACGCCGTTCTTTACATCGATATTGACGTCGCCGGACACCGCCGCTTCGTTGATGGCGCCGCTGAGTTCGTCCAGCACCAGCAGACCGTTGCCATAGTCGCCCTGCGCGGCGAGCGACGTCGACATGCCCGCCCCCATGCCGGGCAGGCCGATGCCTGACGTCATCAGCCATGGCTCGATGTCGGCGGCATCGAGGCTGAGCTTGCCCTTGGCGGCGAAGCCTTGCGGCGTATCGGCGATCGTGCCTTCGAAACCAGCCTTGAAGTCGTTGCCGGCAAGGCTGAAATTCGTCGCCAGGCCGCCACCCAGCGTTCCCTTGGCCTGAATGTCGGTGCTTGCCTCGCCCAGCATGCCGAGCGGCAGCGCCGGCAGGCCGTAAAGGGCCAGCAGCGTGGTGGCGTCAGGGTTCTTGGCGTTGAAGGTAAGCGCCACCGGCGCTTCGAGAAGCTTGTCCACCACCCCCTTCCCCGACAGCGATGCGGAAAAGGCCGAGCCGCCGGCCTTGCCTTGTCCGCTCACCGCCAGGCCGGTGGTGCCGTCGCCATTGTCGGCCGCACTCGCCACCAGGTCGACACGCGCATCCTGGAACAGCTCGGGATAGGCAGCGGCGCGGCTCGCCAGCCCTTTCAGCACGGCACTGTCGGGATAGTGCCGGGCGGCGACGTCGACCAGCGGCTTCAGGTCGACGGCAACCACCGACGCATCGAGCTTGCCGGTCGGGCTCGCCGGGAAATCCTTGATCCTGCCGGTGGCGCTGATCGAGGCGCCGGCCAGCCCGCCCACCGACAGCCGGTCGATTTCGAGCAGCCCGTCGCGCAGCCTGAGCGCCGTGTCGACGGTATCCGCGGTCAATCCGCCAGCGTTGACCGGCCCTGCCTTGATCTGGAAATCGAGGTCGCGGTCGGCAAAGCGATTGGCGCCCTTGTCGCTGACGAAGATCGAGGCGAAGGCCGCCAGCCCGTCGACATCGAGGTCGCCCCCTTCGAGACGCATCAGCACTGAGGGCTTGGCATCGTCGGGCTGGCTGGAATCGATGCGGCCGGAAAACCTCGCCTTACCCAGGATCAATTCGAGATCGCTGAAGGCCTGGCGCTTCTGCGAGAGGTCGACCTTGGCCTTGAAGCCGGCGGCAGGCAGACGGCGGATCGCCTCGTCGACATCCTTCGACAGCCAGGCGGCAAAGCCGGAGGGTTGCGCCACGGCCAGCAGCAGCGAGCCGTTGAAGCCGAAATGACCCTCCAAATTGAGCACGAGCATGCCATCGGCTTCCAGCGTGGTGCGGCCGGGCAAGGTCGCGGCAAGCGATTTCACCGACCAGCCGCCATCGACCGGCTCGGCGGAAAGATGCACGTCGCGCACCGTGGTGTCGCCGGCCACCACCGCCGGCAGCTTGACCTCGACGGTGCCGGGGATAGTCGGCTTCGGCATGTCGAGCAGCGCCTGCTCAAACGCCGCGATGCGCTGGTCCAGCGTCAGGCCGGCGCCGGCCTCGGCGCCCACCGCCTCGTCGAACTGCACCTGCGCGCCATTGGCCTCGATGGCGAAACTCGGTTTCAGCCCGAGATCGACAGAAGCCTTGCCATCGGCGGTGTAGGGGTTGTCGAGCGGCCCGGTCTCGAAGCGGAATTCGTCGACGCCCAACTTCTGGTGGTCGAGCGAAAACTTGCCGTTCAGCCGAAAGCCCGGATCGGGCTTGCCGGCGGAAACCTTCACCGTCTCACCGTCGGTGCTGCGCAGCTCGGCGCTGTTCTTGTCCGCACCGGAGATTTTGAATTGGCCGGAATAGACGGCAGCGCCATTGACAATGCCAGCATTGCCGTCGGCTTCGATGACCAGCGGATAGGCGTCCGGATCGGCCTTCAGCCGCAGCCGCATCTGCCCGTTGCCTTCAGCCTTGCCGGTGGACGCGGTGACCGCGGTGCGCAACCCGTCCAGCCGCAGCGTGCCGTCCATGCGCCATGGCCCGGCCAGCGATTTGGCCGAGATAGTTGAATTGATCTCGGAAAACAGATGGCTGCGCCCGCCGGCGGCATGGCGCAGTTCGATCTGCCCTTCCGTCACCGTCAGCTTCTCGATCGAGATCTGGTTGAGGTCGAAGGGCGAGGACGGCCGCATCGCCCAGTCGACCGTGCCATTGTTGGCGATGTCGATGGTCGCTTTCGGCCGCACCAGCCGCATGTCGAAGATCAGCACTTCGCCACGCAGGAAGGGCGCCAGTTCCGCATCCATCGAAAACGTCTCGACGGTCATGGCCGGCTGGCCATTGGGGCCGCCGGCGACAGCGACATTCGAGAAGGTCACCGAGGGGAACGGCAACAACCTTGCCGTGGCGTCGCCCTGCACGGTCACCTTGCGGCCGAGAATGGCGCTCGCCTCGCGCTCGAATTGGGCGCGGTAGCCTGTCCAGTCGACAAAATACGGCACCACCAGCGCCGCACATAGCACCAGCACGAACAGGCCACCAAAGATCACGAACAGGCGTGCGAGCATCAGCTCCGAATGGGTTGATTGAAATTCTGCCGCACTCTACCCGCATCCGCGTGTCGATAAAGAGGCAATTCATCCAGTGTTGCGCGATGTCTCATCCGCAGTTGCGTGATCTCGGGCGATCTGAAACAAATCCCGGCGAAGCGGAGAATTCGGATGTCTGGGAAGAACTGGGATCGCGTGCCGATCGACGCGCAAAGCGTCGACGCTCCGCTGTCGCTTTCGGCGGTCTTTCTTGTCGTCACCGTCGCCGGCGAGCAGACCGCGCTCGCCAAGGTGGCCTCCGTGCTTGGTGGGCTCGACGATCTCGTCAAAACCGTCGGGTTCCGCGATCTTTCCGGGCGGCTTTCGTGCATTGCCGGCATCGGCCGCGATCTCTGGGATCGTCTTTCTCCAGATCGGCGGCCGCTGGAACTGAAACCGTTTGCGCCGATCAAGGGATCCGTTCATTCGGCGCCCTCGACCGCTGGCGATCTTCTCTTCCACATCCGCTCCGAACGCCCCGACATGTGCTTCGAGTTCGAGCGCATTCTGCTCGACAATCTCGGCGACGGCGTGAGCGTCGTCGACGAGGTTTCCGGCTTTCGCTATTTCGATGCGCGCGACCTGCTCGGCTTCATCGACGGCACCGCCAACCCGACCGGCCTCGATTTGCCCGCCTCTGCGCTCGTCGGCGATGAAGACGCCGACTTCGCTGGCGGCAGCTATGTCGTCGTCCAGAAATATCTGCACGACATGCAGGCCTGGGCGCGCATTCCGACGCCCGAGCAGGAAGCGATCATCGGCCGCACCAAGATCGACAACATCGAAATCGACGATGACGACGCGCCGCGCAAATCACACAAGTCGCTGGCCACCATCGAGGATGCCGATGGCAACGAGTACGACATATTGCGCGACAACATGCCGTTCGGCAGGCCCGGACAAAACGAGTTCGGGACCTACTTCATCGGCTATTCCAGATATCTTTGGGTCATCGAAAAAATGCTGCAGCGCATGTATATCGGCGACCCGCCGGGCGCCTACGACCGCCTGCTCGATTTCTCGACGCCGCAGACCGGCACAACGTTCTTCGCGCCAACCCGCCCGATCCTGCAGGCTCTTGTCGAGGGTCCACGGGAGAGGCAGGCCTCGCGCTAGATCAATTAAATTTGGGCGGCGCCTTCCCATCAATCTTTCTTAACGCCGTTTCGGCTGCGGCATGGGCGCGCTATTCTCGCCCTCCGGGATGGTTGCTCCAACCGCAAGAACCGCATGTACTGTAATAATCCCCATCCGGCTCGATCCGGATGTCGAAATGGGAACGGATATTTCGCGAGGAACATTGCGGACACTGACTGATTGCGCCTGCCCCAACTCGCATGGCCACCTGCACGAAATGCCCAACGAGAGTATCGGTGGCGTGTACCGCGATTGATGCGGCCATTTCAGTGGCGTTCGTGTGATGGGTCAGCCAATTCACGAGTGTCCATGTGTCATCCGCCATAGCCTTCAAATAGCTTCTCAACTCTTTGTTGCTGCCGCCAGGACACAAGAGCCCCACCAGCACTTCACTCCAGGCTTTGAAATTGGCCGCTTGAGGTTGCTCCGCGACGCCCGTGAGATCAACTCGTCGTTTCACCGCGGTAATGAGGGCGAGAAGGCATTCCCGCAATTGCATGCCTACAGCTTGCAGATCCTCTGCCTCTACGGCACTTTCCAAGCGGCTGAATGCCTGCTCCTGTCTGCGTAGCACTTCGTCGAACGGGTTAGGATGATCGGGGTCCGGCCTTCCCTCGCGGCTCCGAAGGCGCGTCATCAATCCGATATGAAATGAAAGTGTGTAGTCGAGACTTGGAAAATATCGTTGCGAATACAAATTCGTCAGATTCGTGATCACCCACCAACGATTTTTATCTGTGGTGACATCCCAAATTTCATACGCTTCCCCCAGCACATATTCCTTTTTCACACGTTCAACATGCTTCACTGCTTCATCTTGCGCCTGACCCGCGACGTAGTTTGCGATATCTTGTTCGGCATCCGCGTCACGAACTGGGCTATATCGCCTGATTTCCTCCGGCGGAACCGGATGATCATGAACAACGCAGTCATCGGACTCCGTTGTGGTCTTTGGCTTCTTCCGTTTTCGCGTTTCTTTTTGCATCTCGGCCACCTCGTGTGATTATTACCTAGATCACCGTTATCTTTTAGATGTTGCCAATCCTCGAAAGAGGCCTTGGCCGCCTGATGCTTCGCGGCGCGCCAGCGGGCCATAGTGGCTACGTCGATCGGCAGCAGTGTCTGCTTGAGGCTATTCCTCTATTTCCCGGCGCCCGGCAATATCTTGCCCGGGTTCATGATATCGAGCGGATCCAGCGCCTGCTTGATCGTGCGCATGATGTCGACGCCGTGGCCGAGTTCATGGCGCAGGAAGCCGATCTTGCCCTGGCCGATGCCGTGCTCGCCGGTGCAGGTGCCGTCCATGGCGATCGCCCGCATGTTGAGCCGCGCGACGAACTTTTCCGACAGTGCGATCTCCTTCGGATCATTCACATCCATCAGCACCAGAACGTGAAAATTGCCGTCGCCCGCATGACCGACGATCGGCGCGATCAGGCCCATCTCGACAATGTCGGCTTCGGTCTCCATGACGCATTCGGCAAAGCGCGAGATCGGCACGCAGACATCGGTCGACAGCCCCTTGGCGCCTGGCCGTAGCGTCAGCGACGACCAGTAGGCGTCATGCCTGGCCTTCCACAGTTTGGTGCGCTCCTCGGCGACGCTGGTCCACAGGAACGGCCCGCCGCCATTCTCTTCCGCGATCATGCCAAAGGTCTCGGCCTGTTCGGCAACGCCGGCATCGCTGCCGTGAAACTCGACGAACAGGCAGGGGCTTTCGGGATAGTCGAGCTTCGAATAGTTCTTCATCGCCCGCATCTGCAGCGCGTTGACCAGTTCGATGCGCGCCACCGGGATGCCCATCTGGATCGTCGCGATGACCGCGTTGCAGGCCGCCTCGACGCTCGGAAACGGGCAGACGCCGCCAGAGATCGCCTGCGGGATGCCTTGCAGCTTCAAGGTCAGCGAGGTGATGATGCCGAGCGTGCCTTCCGAGCCGACCAGCAGCCGCGTCAGATCATAGCCGGCCGAGCTCTTTTTCGCGCGCTTGCCGGTCGTCACCGTCTCGCCGTCGGCCATCACGGCGGTCAGCGACAGCACGTTCTCGCGCATCGTGCCGTAGCGCACGGCATTGGTGCCGGACGCCCGCGTCGCCGCCATGCCGCCGAGCGAGGCATTGGCGCCCGGATCGATCGGAAAGAACAGGCCGGTGTCGCGCAGATGCCGATTAAGGTCCTCGCGGGTGACGCCGGGTTCGACCGTACAGTCGAGGTCCTGCGGATTGACCGCCAGGATGCGGTTCATGCGCGACGTGTCGACCGATATGCCGCCGCCCGGTGCGTTGGTGTGACCCTCCAGCGAGGAGCCGACGCCGAAGGCGATCACCGGCACGCGGTGCGCGGCACAGGCCCGCACGATCTCCTGCACCTCGGCGGCCGTCTCGGGAAACGCGACGCCGTCCGGCGCCTGCGTCGGAATATAGGTGGTGGTGTGCGCGTGCTGCGAGCGGATGGCTTGGCCGGTCTGGAATCGCTCGCCAAGCTGCTGCTTGAGGATGCCGAGCACAGCGGCGATGCCCTCCTCGTTGCGTTCGACCGGGTTGAGGTCGCTCAGAGCCATGAATTCCTCCGCGAATGGACCAGCGTCCACGCTTGTTATGCGTCTATGGATGCGTAGTCTCCGGAGCCACGCTCTGTCCAGCACCAGAACAAGGAAGTTTCGATGCCCATCCCCACTCCCTTCGTCTCAAAACCCATGGACATCGAGAAGGACTGGATCGACTACAACGGCCATCTCAACATGGCCTATTACAACGTGCTGTTCGACCGCTGCTCGGACGATGCCTTCGAGGCAATGGGCATGGGACCGAACTATGCCAGGGATCGTCGCCTCACCATCTACACGGCCGAAGTCCATGTCTGCTACGTGCAGGAGCTGCACCTCGAGCATAAGGTCACGGTCTCATTCCAGCTCATCGACCACGACGACAAGCGGCTGCGGGCCTATCAGGAAATCCGCCATGTCGACGGCTGGCTGGCCGCGACGTCCGAATCGCTGTCGCTGCATGTCGACATGTCCGGGCCGAAGGTGGCGCCCTTCCCCGCCGATGTGCTGGCCAGGGTCGAAGCCATGCGCGCCGCCCATTCGGCACTGCCGATGCCGGAACGGGCCGGCCGCTCGATCGGCATCAAACGCAAATAGGGCGAAGCCGATACTTCTCGTTTCCGGCTTCAAAGCCACACCGGCAATCTAAAATCGCAGAACCCTCCCATCGGCCGGCAGCAGTGCTTGAAGCAGCGCGGCGCCCACGTTAACCTTACCAAGGTTTTAACGGGAACAAGCCATTTGAGCCGTTGCGCGACTCAGCGGGTCGGTCGAAAACGATCCGCATCGAGGTAGCGACACGGGCGGCGCGGCGCCGGTTCGAGGAAAGTGCATGAAAACCGACATCAAGGTCGAGGTGGACAGGCTGGCTGCCGATCCGCGCATCACCGACTATGATTTCTGGCGCTCGCTCAAGAACGTCAACAACGAGATCTTCCACATCGCCAACAACAACGAGCCGATCCCGTTCGACATGATCCGCTGGCGCGCCATCCTGAAGCAGGCGCGCATGAAGCGCGGCCACGCATAGGTCCTCTCCCTGTACGTCAAGCCTGGCGCCTCAACGCCGCCAGGGCCGAGCGCGCCACCACCGGCGACGACTGGATGATCGCCGTATTGGTCATCGCATAAGGAATGATGCGGTCGATCACCCGCTCGAGGTCGGCCACCGAGCCGACATGCGCCAGCGCGACGAAACAATCCTCTCCGGTTACGCGGTCGCACTGCACGATCTCCGGCAGTTCGCGGATGATTTCGGCCACAACGGCCAGTTGTCCCGGCACCGGACGGATGCGCAGCCATGCCGACATCGGCAGGCCGAGTGCCGCCGGGTTGATCCTGACCGAATAGGCCTCGATGACGCCGCTTTCCTGCAGCCGCTTGATGCGCTCTGCCACGCTCGGCGCCGACAGGCCAACCGAGCGTGCCAGCTCCGCCGTGCTGGTGCGCGCGTCCTTCTCCAGCAGACGCAGGATCTTCATATCCGCGACATCGAGATCGGCACTTTCAGTTCGAAGGCGTTTCATGGAAAACTCCTTGCTTCCGGGAGAAAGATAGCCGGAAGAACCAATCATCTCCCATATAAATGGGCAAATCCGCCTGCGATACTGATCCGATGGTCGATCAAACGCAAGCTCTCGCGGCAGACCCTGTCCCTGCCAGCTCCACCCTCGCCAGGCTGACGGAAAAACTGCCGCCGCATGTCTGGTTCGGCGTCAGCGCCGTCTTCCACTATCTCGGGCCGGCATTCGCCGTCCTGCTTTTCCCGCATGTCGGCGTGCTCGGCATGGCGTGGCTGCGTATCGCCACGGCAGCACTCATCTTCGCACCCCTGACCCGCCCATGGCGAAGCCTCGCCCGCGCCGATCTCTCGACAAGGCTGCTGTTGCTGGCCTTCGGCGCCTGTCTGGCGGTGATGAACTGTTCGTTCTACCTGGCGCTCGACCGCCTACCGATCTCGCTGGTGGCGGCGATCGAATTCGTCGGCACCATCGGCGTCGCGGTGGTCGGCCTCAGGAGCCCGCGCAATCTTGCCGCCCTTGCCGTCGCGGTGACCGGCACCTTGCTGCTCATCGACGTCAAATGGTCCGATGATCCCATCGGGCTGTTCTGGGCCTTCCTCAACGGCGCGCTGTTTGTCGGCTACATCGTGCTCGGCCACCGCGTCGCCGCGTCAGGCGCAGGCAGCGGCATTGCCGGCCTGGGTGCCGCCATGGCGATCGCTTTCGTGGTCGTGCTGCCGATCGGCTTCACCGATGCGCTGCCGGCCTTTTTCTCGCCGCCGCTGCTGCTCGCCGCCATCGGCGTCGGCATCTGCTCGTCGGTTATCCCCTACATCTGCGACCAGCTCGCCATGTCGCGGCTGCCACGCGCGAGCTTCGCGCTGATGCTGTCGCTGCTGCCCGTCACCGCGACGCTGATCGGCGTCGTCGTGCTGCGCCAGATTCCAAGCTTTACCGATTGCCTCGGCATTGCGCTTGTGGCCGCCGGCGTCGCCTTCCACAAGCCGGCGAACACGGATTAGACGGACGCCCCTATGCCAGTTTCTGCTTGAGGAAGGCGATCGTTCTGCCCCAGGCCAGGTCGGCCGCCTTCTTGTCGTAGCGCGCTGCCGACGTGTCGTTGTTGAAGGCATGGTTGGCGCCTTCATAGACATAGACCGTGTATTCGACATGCGCCGCGTCGAGTTCCTTCTTGAAGGCGTCGATGCCGGCATTGATGCGCTCGTCCAGTCCGCCATAGTGCAGCAGCAAGGCCGCCTTGATCTTGGACATATCGGCGGCCTTCGGCTGCATGCCGTAATAGGCAACGCCGGCACTGAGATCGGGGGCGTTGATGGCCAGCATGTTGACCGTGCCGCCACCCCAGCAGAAGCCGATGGCGCCGACCTTGCCGTTGCCGTCCTTGTCGCTCTTGAGGAAAGCGACGGTCGCAACACCGTCGGCGATGGTCTGCGCCGGATCGAGCTTGGCGAACATGTCGCGCGCCTTGTCTTCATCGGTTGGCGTTCCGCCGAGCGGCGACAGAAAATCCGGCGCCAGCGCCACGAACCCCTCCAGCGCCACGCGTCGCGTCACATCGCGGATATGCGGGTTGAGCCCCCTGTTCTCATGCACGACGATCACCGTGCCGAGCTTGCCCGCCTTGTCCACCGGCTTGACCAGATAGCCCTTCATTTCGCCGCTGCCGCCGGGATAGCTGATGTCCTCGCCCTTCACCCGCGGATCGTTGTCGGCGACAACAGCCGCTTGCGCCGAATTTGCCGCCAGAAGCGGGGCGATCGCGGCGGCCGCCGCACCCGATCCGGCAAGCCGGGTCAACTGCTCCATGAACCGGCGGCGATCGAGCGTCAGATGCGTATATTCGTCATAGGCGTCGATCATCGCCTGGGTGATGGCGGGCTTGGCGTCGGGTTTCGTCATGGATCGGGTCCTCTGCTTCGGGCTTTAATTGCCAGCTACATAGGGACCAAGCCGGCATGGTCCAGTCGAGCACTCATCGCGGCCGCCGATTGCCTCAGGGCGTAGGCCGCTGGCCGCGTCCCGGCAGTAAAGCCGGTGCCATGCACGGCCGTGTCATCACTTTTTGGTCATTGGCGATAAATCCTGCTGGCGCTGCCACAATCGTGAGGGAAGGTGGCTATCGACGGTATCTTGACCGCGTGCCTACACGTCAAACCCAGAAGGAAGCGATGACCATGACCATGCCTTCCCCGATCCTCGCCAGCGCGCTCGTCCTTGCGGCGAGTGCCGCTTTGGCCCTGCGCTCGATGGTTGCGAGTGCAGGCAGACCATCGTTGATCAGGGTCCGCACTGAGCGGAACCGCAACGCGAAAACCCAGGGTTGAGGTGACGCTATGAACGTCCAGGACATCGTCAACACCGTTTCGCAGAAGGCCGGCCTCGACCAGACGACGACGGAGAAAGTCGTCGGCACCATTTTCTCGGTGCTCGAACACGAGGCGGAAGGCACAAGCGTCTCGGCGTTCTTCGCCAAGATCCCCGGCGCCGACGACCTCGCCCATCAATATGACGTCATGGCTGCCGCTCCGGCCGGCGGTGGCGGTTTTCTGTCGTCGTTGCAGGGGGCGCTTGGCGGCGTTCTCGGCGAGAAGGCCGGCGCGCTGATCAACGGCGTCGCCGCGCTCAAGGCATCCGGGCTCGACATGGCGCAGATCCAGAAGGCCGGCGCGACGCTGATCCAGCAGGCCGAAGCCGCCGCCGGCCCCGACCTGACCAACACGGTGCTCGGCTCGGTGCCCAGCCTGAAGGGTCATCTGGGGATCGGCTGATCGAGAACGGGCCGATCGGAAGATTTCCCGCCCCTCATCGCCCAGTCGGGCACTTTTCCCCGTCACTATACGGGAAAAGACACCGGCACAGATGAGGGGCGGCGCGACCTCTGAAAGATCGCGTTACCCTGTCGCCCCTACTTCGGCAGCGCGTAGGCCATCACATAGTCCCCAGGCTTGGTGCCGACTGAACCGTGGCCGCCGGCGACGATGACCACGAACTGGCGGCCGTCGGCGACCGTATAGGTCATCGGCGTCGATTGCCCGCCGGCCGGCAGCCGCGCCTGCCACAGCTGCTTGCCCGATGTCAGGTCGTAGGCGCGCAGATAGTCGTCGACCGCGCTGCGCCCGGCGCCGAGCTGGTCCGGCGTCTGGTTGCCGAGCGGCACGTAGAGCAGGCCGAGCTTCTCGTCGGCGCTCGGCGTCGACCACATGTTGGGCGAGTTGGCGGTATAGGTCTGGCCGGCCGGCAGCGGCGTCGTCTGGTCCGGATTGCCGGAATCCCAGTTCCACACCAGCGCGCCGGTGGCAGCGTCGTAGGCGCGGATGACGCCGGACGGCTCCTGCGTCGAATAATTGTCGTTGACCGCGCCGCCGACGATGATCTTGCCGCCTGATATCAGCGGGGCCGAGGTCGAGTAGTAATAGCCCGACTTCGGATAGGGCATGTTGGTCAGAAGGTTCAGCGTGCCGCCCTCGGCAAAAGCCGGGCAGACCTGCCCGTTGGCGGCGTCGAGCGCGATCAGCCGCGCATCCGAGGTCGGCAGGTAGACGCGGGTCGCACAGGGCTGCCCGGCGGCGCCGGCGGCATCGGCGTAATAGGCCACGCCGCGGCAGGTCTGGTGCTGGCGGTCCTTGTCGAGCTTGACCTTGGGATCGAAGCGCCATTTCTCCTTGCCGCTCGCGGCATCGATGGCGATGGCGAAATTATGCGGCGTGCAGATGTAGAGCGTGTCGCCGATCTTCAGCGGCGTCACCTGATAGGTGGTCTCGCCGACATCGTCGGGACCCTTCACATCGCCGGTCTGGTAGGTCCAGGCAGGCTGCAGCTTGGCGACATTGTCCGGTGTGATCTGGTCGAGCGGCGAATAGCGCTGGCCGAACTGCGTGCGGCCGTAATAGTGCCACTCGCCGGCCGGCACATCATTGCCGAGATTGGCGTTGGCGACCACCTTGTCGGTGCCGAGTTCGCCGGCAATGTCCTTCGGATCTGAGGTCATCGAATAACCGGCGACAGCCAGTGATGCCAGCACGGCAAGGATCAGCGGTGCGCGCCCGTCAGGGCCGGCAAGACCCCGCCTCGCCCATGGCGTCAGCAGCCACAAAGCGAGAAGCACGATGATGCCGCCGCGCGGTCCGAGTTCCCACCAGTCGAAGCCGGTTTCCCAGACCGCCCAGGCCAGCGTGCCGAGCACGATCACCGCGTAGAGCCACAGTGCGGTGGACCTGCGCCGGTAGAGCAGCCAGGCGGCGATCAGGAAGGCAAGGCCGGCAATGACATAGTACCAGCTGCCGCCCAGCATCGCCAGGCGGATGCCGCCGCCGCCGAGTGCCAGGCCGATGAGGAAAAGAATGAGGGAGGTGATGGTGACAGCCAAGATGATACTCCTTCGACTGTTGCGCTTCGCGGCGCGGCCATGGCAACCCGGCATTGCGTCGCTGCCCGAAGCACAACTTTCTCCTGACGGTCCCGCCTGTCAAGCACGGGCCTCAAGCGCAAGCCGCAATGGTCCATCGCAATTGGGATAACATCGACCGCAGTGGGAGCGCGGGGCAGCAATCGGGCACTTTAGCGGAACAAAACGTAGACAGTTCTGGTCTTTCCCCACCGAATCACTACATTCGGGGCAATGTCCGGCTTTTCCGAAGACATGCCCTTTTTCGACGAACCCAATGCGCGGCCCACGGCCCCGTCGGGCATCGCCGCGCGCGCCATGGCTGCCCGCAGCGGACACAACAACGCACCCGACTATCTGAAGGGCCTCAACCCGGAGCAGCGGCTAGCTGTTGAAACAACGGAGGGGCCGGTTCTGGTGCTGGCCGGTGCCGGTACCGGCAAGACCCGCGTGCTCACCACGCGCATCGCCCACATCCTCGCCACCGGCAAGGCGTTCCCGTCGCAGATCCTCGCGGTAACCTTCACCAACAAAGCCGCGCGCGAGATGAAGATCCGCATCGGCGTGCTGATCGGCGAAGGCGATGTCGAGGGTATGCCATGGCTCGGCACCTTCCACTCGATTGGCGTCAAGCTGCTTCGCCGCCATGCCGAACTCGCCGGTTTGCGCTCCGACTTCACCATCCTCGACACCGACGACGTCGTGCGGCTGATCAAGCAGCTGATCCAGGCCGAAGGTCTGGACGACAAGCGCTGGCCGGCCAAGCAGTTCGCCCAGATGATCGACGGCTGGAAGAACAAGGGGCAAGGCCCGGCCGACATCGCCGAGGGCGACGCCCGCGCCTTCGCCAACGGCAAGGGCCGCGAGCTCTACAAGGCCTATCAGGAGAGGCTGAAGACGCTGAACGCCTGCGATTTCGGCGACCTGCTCTGCCACCCGATCCGCATCTTCCGCGCCAATCCGGACGTGCTGAAGGAATACCACAAGCGCTTCAAATACATCCTCGTCGACGAGTACCAGGACACCAACACCGCGCAGTACATGTGGCTGCGGCTTTTGGCGCAGAGGCCCGATTCCGGGCGCGCGTCGACATCGACGGACCTGCGATCGGCCGAAGGCCGCAAGCCCGACCGGGCGTCGGCCGGCCAGGCCGCCCCCGCGGAGGCCAGCGAACGAAGCGAGCGCGCGGCCGTGAGCGACAACAAAGTCAACATCTGCTGCGTCGGCGACGACGACCAATCCATCTATGGCTGGCGCGGCGCCGAGGTCGACAACATCCTGCGCTTCGACAAGGATTTTCCCGGCGCCACCATCATCCGGCTGGAGCGCAACTACCGCTCGACCGCGCACATACTGGGGGCCGCCTCCCACCTCATAGCCCACAATGAGGGCCGCTTCGGCAAGACGCTGTTCACCGACCGCAACGATCCCGAGGACGGCAAGGTGCATGTCCACGCCGCCTGGGATTCCGAGGAGGAAGCCCGCGCCGTCGGCGAGACGATCGAGACCTACCAGCGGCAAAAGCACAATCTCAACGACATGGCGATCCTGGTCCGCGCCTCCTTCCAGATGCGCGAGTTTGAGGACCGCTTCGTCACGCTCGGCCTCAACTACCGCGTCATCGGCGGTCCGCGCTTCTATGAACGCATGGAGATCCGCGATGCGCTGGCCTTCTTCCGCGTGGTGGCGCAAGGCGCCGACGACCTCGCCTTCGAGCGCATCGTCAATGTGCCCAAGCGCGGCCTTGGTGAAGCCACCATCCGCCAGATCCACGACACGGCCCGCGCGCTGCGCATCCCAATGCTGGAAGCCGCCGCCAAGCTGGCCGAAAGCGACGAGTTGAAGCCGAAGCCCCGCGCCGCCTTGCGCGAAGTCGCGGCCAATTTCGAACGCTGGCAGAAGGCGCTGGAAACCACGCCGCACACCGAACTCGCCGAGACCATTCTCGAAGAGAGCGGCTACACCGACATGTGGAAGAACGACCGCTCGGTCGAAGCGCCCGGCCGGCTGGAGAACCTGAAAGAGCTGATCCGCTCGATGGAGGAGTATGAATCGCTGCGCTCCTTCCTCGAGCATGTCGCATTGGTCATGGACGCTGAGCAGAACGCCGGGCTCGACGCCGTCTCGATCATGACGCTGCATTCGGCCAAGGGCCTCGAATTCGAGACCGTCTTCCTGCCCGGCTGGGAAGAAGGCCTGTTCCCGCATCAGCGCGCGCTGGACGAAGGCGGCCGCTCCGGACTGGAGGAAGAGCGCCGGCTCGCCTATGTCGGCCTGACCCGCGCCAAGAAGAACCTGCATCTGTGGTTCGTCTCCAACCGCCGCATCCACGGCCTGTGGCAGTCGACCATCCCGTCGCGCTTTCTCGACGAACTGCCGGAAGCCCATGTCGAGGTCGCCGAAAGCGGCAACAGCTACGGCGGCTACGGCAATTCCTACGGCGGCGGTTCTTTTGCCTCCGGCCGTGGCGGCCAGGGGGCAGGACGGCAGAACCCCTATGGCGCCTCGCGCTTCGACAATGTCGGCGCCGACACCGAAAAATCCGGCGCCTTCTCCAACACCTATGCGACGCCGGGCTGGCAGCGCGCCCAGGCCAACCGCACCGAGGCGACCGACCGCAACTGGGGCTCGCGCTCCGGCCACCAGGTCGAGCGCATCGGCTATGGCGAAACCGACTCCGGCTACGGCGCCGGCCGCACCTCGGTCAAAGGCCGCACCATCGACGGCGAACTGGTCGCCAAATCCGTCTCCGACACGCCATCCGCCTTCAACGTCGGCGACCGCGTCTTCCACCAGAAATTCGGCAACGGCAACATCTCGGCCATCGAAGGCAACAAGCTGACCATCGACTTCGACAAGGCCGGCCAGAAGCGCGTGCTGGACGGGTTCGTCGCGGCGGTGTGAGCGGTTGCTTGCCCTACAAGCGACCATTCTCTGGCGGAAGCCCCCACCTTCGTCATCCACGGGCGGAGCAGGAGCGAAGCGACGTCGCGGAGACCCGAGGATCCATGCCGCGACCTTCGCCCAGAAATGCAGCGGAGCAGAATTCCACAACCGGAGCGGTACTTTTAAGTCGCGGCATGGATCCTCGGGTCTGCGCCGCGTCGCTACGCTCCTTGCTTCGCCCGTGGATGACGAAATGATGGGCGTCCGCGCAAGGCATGCGGTCCGCCAACGAAACAGCCCCTCACCGATACCGCGCCTGGTTCCACTTATGCCCCAGCAGTGACAGGATGATGATCAGGCCGTTGAAGAACTGGACGTAAAAGCCGCTCAGGCCTGCCGCCACGACACCGGTCTGGATGAACGACACGGTGACGGCGCCGATGGCGCCGCCGACCACGGTGCCGATGCCGCCCCAGGTCGGCGTGCCGCCGACGAACACCGAGGCCAGCACCGGCAGGAGATAGCCGTCGCCGGCGGTCGGCCACCAGGTGAAATTGATCATCACCGAGAAGGTGCCGGCGATCGCAGCACCAATGCCGACGAAGACGAACACTTTCACCCGCACGCGCTTGACGTCGATGCCCATCTGCTGGGCGCTGTCGGGGTTGTCGCCGACCACCCTCACCTGCGCGCCGAAGCGATGGCGGTTATAGAGCATCGCCGACAGCACGACGAAACCGATGGCCCAGAAGATCTGCACCGGAATGCCCAGCAGCTGGCTTGAGAAGATCGTGTAGGCCCAGCTGTCGCTGAGGCTGGTCAGCGCCATCGACTTGCCTTCGTTGATGATCTGGATCAGGCCGCGCAGCAGGAAATTCATGCCGAGCGTGGCGATCAGTGAAGACAGCCCGCCATAGACCACCAGCGAGCCTACCAGGAAGCCGAGCAGCATGCCGGTGACGAGCGCCGCGGCGATGCCGAGAAACGGATCGTAGCCGGCCTGCACGACCAGCGCGAAGACCCATGAGGCGAAGCCCATCGTTGCCGGAAACGACAGGTCGATCTCGCCGCAGGTGACGACGAACACCAGCGGCACCACCACGAACAGCGCCACCGGCAGCGTCGTCAGCACCGAGCGGTAGAGATACCAGGTGGTGAAGACGGTCGGGTTGGCGATCATGAACACCGCCATCATGACGATGAACACGGCGAGCGTGCCGAGCGCGGCACGGTTGTCGAGGATGAAGCCGCGCATCCAGTGATCGGATGGGTGTTTCCACTCTTTCTGGGCACTGGGGCGGGGAATGCCGGCGGACGGCTCGTGCAGGTCGGGCTCCATGGTCTTGCTCATCGTGCTCTCTGCTCCGCGTCGCCGGCATCGTGCAGCCCGGCCAATCCGCCGGGATGCGCGACCTCTTCCATGAAGTTGATGAGATCTTCGGCCGACTTGACCTCGCTGCGGTCGGTCGTCAGTGCGACCTTGCCGCGGTCGAGCACGACGAAGCGGTCGGCGATGTCGAAGACATGATGGATGTTGTGGCCGATGAACAGGATCGAGCGGCCGCTCGCCCGCACCTGGCGCACGAAATGGAACACCTTGGCGGTTTCGGTCAGCGACAACGCCGTCGTCGGCTCGTCGAGGACGATCAACTCCGCCTGCTTGTAGATGGCGCGGGCGATCGCCACGCCCTGGCGCTCGCCACCCGAAAGCTGGCCGACGATCGACTGCGGCGTGAACACTTTCGAGGTGAAGCCGATCTCGCGCATCAGCCGGCTTGCCTCCTCGATCTCCTTGTTGACCCTGAGAAAGCCCAGGAATCCGGTCAGCTCGCGGCCCATGAAGATGTTGCGAACGATGGTCTGCTGCACGGCCAGCGCCCGGTCCTGGAACACCGTCTCGATGCCGGCCTCGCGCGAACGCGCGGCGCTCCACCCGGTCACCGGCTTGCCGCGCACGAGGATTTCGCCACTGGTCGGCTTGACCACGCCGGAGAGGATCTTGATCAGCGTCGACTTGCCGGCGCCATTGTCGCCGAGCAGGCCGACGACCTCGCCGCGGTCGACGCTGAGATTGACCCCGCCCAGTGCATAGACCTGGCCATAGGATTTGCTGATGTCGCGCAGTTCGATGAGGCGTTCTGCCATCGGATCCTCGCTTTGATTGTCGCTTGCCGGCTTCGTCGCCAGCGGTCCCACCGGCCGGGGCCTGAGATCCCGGCCGGCGGCTTGGGAGGTCAGCGCAGCGCCTGCTTGGCGAGCTCGGCGACGATCTCGTAATTTTCGGGCGTGACGAAGCCGGCGCCGGTGTCGACATTCATCGGCGCCAGCCCCAGCACCACCTGCTGGCAGAGGCTGAGGATCGGCAGATAGCCCTGCAGGAACGGTTGCTGGTCGGCGGTCAATTGCACCCAGCCGCCCTTGAAGCCCTCGACGATCTGCGGACTGGTGTCAAAGCCGAAATTGAAGATCTCGCCCGCCTTGCGTCCCGCCGCCTGCATGTAGGTCGAGACATTGCCGAGCATCTGCCCGCCGGGATAGCCGACCGCCTTGACGTCGGGATTGTTGAGCAGCGCCGCGGTGATCACCGGAATGGCCAGATTGGGATCGGACGCCCATTCGCCGCTCGGCGGCGAGGACAGCTGGATGACCTCGACGCCGGCCTCCTTGAGCGCCGCCACCGTGCCGCGCTCACGCGCGCCGCGGGCCTCATTCTCGAACGGGCCGATCATGATCGCCTTGTCGCCGGCCTTCAGCTTGCCGAGCTTGAATGCCTCGGCGCCGAGCGCGCGGCCCTGTTGCTCCTGCTGGGCGCCGACATAGCCGCCGCCGAACGCCGCCGTCACCGTTGGCACCGGCACGTTCTGGTACATCATCTTGATGCCGTCCTTGTGCGCCTGTTTGGCGAGCGGCATGATCGACGCGTCGCCGGGGTGGCCCATCATGGCGATGCCGTTGGGCTTGACCGCAATGGCCTCGCGCAGTTGCTGCACCATCTTTTCGATGTCCCACTGGGAGAAGATGTAGTCGACCTTCGGCCCGAGATCGGTCTCTGCCTGCTTGGCGCCATTATAGACGATGGTGCCGAAAGCGTCGCCCTCGGCGCCGCCGACGAAGAAGCGGATGTGGACATCCTTGCACCATTTGGCGTCGAGCGCCTGCGCGGGCAAGGTGGAGATCGCAGCGGCAAGCACCGTGGCGGCGGCCACGACGGTCGAGCGCAGAACGGTCCTTCTCATCGTCATGCTCATGCACTTATCCTCCCTTTTTGTCCTCGCAAGCGAGGGGTTTCGACATTCGCTTCGGCAATGCGCGCTACAGACATCCCGGCCGGCTCCTCCCGCCGGCCGATCCTCACATCGGGTTCGGCAGGTAGCTGGCCCCTCCCCGGCATTGCTTAAGATATTCCAGCGCCCGCACCTGGCCGGTGATCTCGAGGTCGCCGCGATAGACCGGGTCGTGCCAGCCTTCGATATCGATGGCCCCCTTGTAGTCGGCCAGTCGCAATTCGCTGATCACCCGGGTCCAGTCGCTGTCGCCGAAACCGGGCGTGCGCATCTGCACGAAGGGCAGTCGGCCGAACACGCCATGCTCGCGGATCACGTCCCAACGCACCGTCGCGTCCTTGCCGTGCACATGGAAGATGCGCGGCGCCCATTTGCGGATCTGCGGCATCGGATCGATCAGATAGACGAGCTGGTGGCAGGGCTCCCATTCGAGGCCCAGATTGTCGTCCGGCACTTCGTTGAACATCATCTCCCAGGCGTCCGGATTGTGGGCGATATTCCAGTCGCCGGCGGCCCAGTTGCCGTCCATGGCGCAGTTCTCGAAGGCGATGCGGACGCCCTTGTCGGCGGCGCGCTTGGCCAGCGGTCCCCAGACCTCCTTGAAGCGCGGCAGGCTGTCCGGCAGAGGCTTGCCGCGCAGACGGCCGGTGAAGCCGCTGACCATCGAGGTGCCGAACAGATGCGCGTTGTCGATCACCGTCTCCCAGGCCTTGAGCACGCCGCGGTCGACCTCGCCGTCTTCCAGCGGATTGCCGAACACGCCGAGCGAGGACACGGTGACGTCGGCATCGCCGATCGCCTCGCGGATCTGGCCGGCGAGAAGCGGCAGGTCCTTGCCGCCAAGCGTCTGCCAGAAGAAGGGTTGGATGCTCTCGAAGCCGAGCGGCAGGATCTGTTTGACGTAAGCCGCCGGGTCGTCGAGATTGGCCCGCACCATGGTGCCGATCCGGATGTCGAGAAGCGGGTTCGGCGTCATTGTGCGTCCTCTGCGATTGTCACGCGGCGGCCGGTCTCGGCGCTTTCGATGGCGCCGAAAACCATGGCCAGGCTCTTGATGTTGTCGGCGCCGCGCGTTTCCGGCTCGGTGCCGGTCTCGATGGCGTCCACGAAATCCTGGAGAATGCCGAGATGGCCGCCGACGCGATCGGACGCATCGAGCGGCGGCACCGCGATCGGCTGGGTTTTGTCGAACATTCCGTCGCGGCCCGGCATCACTGCTTCTGCCCTCAGGTCGTCATGACCGTCCCAGATGAGGCTGCCGCGCTCGGCGACGATGCGCCATGTACTTTCCCAACTGGTGCGGAAGCCGGCGGCGCACCAGCTGCCGGCATAGGTGAAGACCTTGCCGCGGCCGAGATCGAAGACGGCGCTGGCCGACGATCCCTGCCGGTACCAGGAATTGGCCGGCTCCCATTCCTGGCAATAGACATTGGCCGGCTCGCCGGCGACCATGTAGCGGGCGGCGTCGAAGGTGTGGATCGCCATGTCGAGCAGCAGCACATGCGCCATCTCCTCGCGAAAGCCGCCGAAATGCGGCGCGACGAAGAAGTCGGCGTGGATGCTGGTCGGCGTACCAATGGCGCCGGAATCCAGGAACCTGCGGATGCGCCTGACATCGGCGACATAGCGGCGGTTCTGCACGACCGCATGGATGCGCGCGGCGCGGCGCGCGGCCTCGACGATGGCGCGCGCATTTTCCCGACTGTCGGCGAGCGGCTTTTCCGTCAGCAGATGGCAATTGTGGGCAAAAGCGGAAAAAGCGACTTCGCGCCGGGCGGCTGGAACCACCACGTCGAACACCGCTTGCGGTTTGGTCTGGTCGAGCACGGCGTCGAGATTGCTGCCGATGAAGGCATTGGTGAGATCGTATTCGCGCGCCCTCGCCCGTGCCCTCTCGGCATCGATATCCACGAGGCCGACAAGGGTGAGCCCGCGGATCTGCCTGATGGCATCGAGCCAGGCCTTGCTCATCGCTCCGCAGCCGACCAGGACGACATCGATCATCCAGCGCTCCTCCTCCGCTCGGTCCCTCCAGACCGATCGTCACGGCATCCACGGCAGGACCGTAAACGTTTTTCCGTAAACGTTTACGAGAACACACCCGAAGGCGTAGAATGTCAATTGGCCGTTGGCGAAAATCGTCCTGTCGCCTTGGCCTGAGCGGCTACCGGTGCTAGCCAAGCAAGGGGAGTACAGTCACTTGGCATCCAGCATTCACGACCTTGCCCGTCACTTGAACATATCGATCGGCACGGTGTCGCGAGCGCTGAACGGTCGCGCCGATGTAAATGCCGACACGCGCCAGCGCGTGCTCGAGGCGGCCAGGACGCTCAACTATTCGCCGAACCAGTCCGGCCGCAGCCTGAGGCAAGGCGCCACCCATTCGATCGCCTTCATGCTGCAGCCGCATCCCGGTGACCAGCAATATGGTGAGCCGTTCTTCATTCCATTCCTGATCGGGCTGCAGGCCAGGCTTGCCGAAAGCGGGCTCGACCTGACCGTGGTCATGGGGGCGCCAGGCGACTACCAGCAGGAGCGCCTGCGCCGTGTCGTCGAAACGCGCCGCGCCGACGCGGTGCTGCTGGCCTGGACGCGGCGCGAGGACGAGCGCATCGACTATCTCACGCAAGCCGGCTTTCCCTTCGCCACGCTCGGCCGCAGTCGCTCCGGGGCCAAGTCCTATCCTTCCCTCGACCTCGATTTCGAGAAGGCCGGCGCCGACGCCGTCGACCGCCTGGTGGCGCGCGGCCACCGCCGCATCGCAGCCGTCCGTCCGTCGCTCGACCTCAACTTCGGCTATTTGTTCCTGGCCGGCTACCGCAAGGCCCTAAAGCGGCACGGCATCGAGATCGACCCCGAGCTGATCGCCTCCGGCTTCATCAACGAGGCCGGCGGCTACGAGGTGACGCCTCAGGTGATGCGCTCCAAGGCCCCGCCGACCGCCATCATCTTCAACAATGACGCAATGGCGCTGGGCGGCTGCAAGGCGCTGGCCGAGATGGGCATCAGGCCGGGTCAAGACATGGCGGTGACCGTCATCGTCGACACGCCGCTCTGCCGCTATTTTTCCCCGGCGCTGACCGCCTTCCGCCCGGCGCTGGAGCCAATGGGACAACGCCTCGCCGAAATGCTGCTGGCGTCGCTTCCCGCCTTCGCCGGCCCGGAGGGGCCGCGGATCATCCGCGAGGTCTGGCCGCTGGAGCTGGTCGCACGCGACAGCGATTGATGGTGGCAGCAGGACCGCCGATGTCGTCCTCCCCTCAAACAGCACACCGGTGCCGCAGTGCACCGGCCGCAACCTTGAATGCGCGGGAGGCGCTGTAGGCTCCGGATCGCGCCACAACCAGGGCGATCAGCGAGAGCCGGCCTTAAGACACCGGCGCCGCTCCGCCCTCTGCCGTGCGCCGCGCGATAAACTCATCCAGCACGCCGGCGGTGGCGGCAGCCGTTGCCGGCGGCGCGAAATCGGAAAGCACCCGCCTCCAGACGCCGGTGGCGCGCTCGCTCGCCGTCTTCGACCCACTTTGCGTCCAATTGCCGAAATTCGACCAGTCGGCCACCAGCGGTTCGTAGAAGGCGGTGCGGTAGCGCACCATGGTGTGGCCGGCCGAGAAGAAATGGCCGCCCGGCTGCACCTCGGCGATCGCCTCGAAACCGATGGCATCGCTGTCACCCGGGGTTACGGCACAGAGTTCAGCCACCGTCTGCAGCGCCTCGATGTCGGTGATCAGCTTCTCGAAGGAGACACTGAGGCCGCCCTCCAGCCAGCCGGCGGCATGGATGCACATCGTCGCCCCAGCCAGTACCGAACCCCACAGCGCGAACTGCGTTTCGTGCGCGGCCTGCGCATCCGAGATGTTTGCGGCACTGCCGCCGCCGGACCGCCACGGCAGTCCGGTGAAGCGCGCCAGCTGGCCGGCGCCCAGCGTCGCCTTGACATGCTCGGGCGTACCGAAGGCCGGCGCACCGGATTTCATGTCGACATTGGAAGAGAACGAGCCATAGACGACCGGCGCACCCGGCCGCACGATCTGCGCCAGCGTCAGCCCGGCCAGCGCTTCGGCGTGCTGCAGCGTCAACGCGCCGGCCACCGTGATCGGCGCCATGGCGCCTGCCAGGCAGAACGGCGTGATGACGGAGATTTGGCCCGCGCGGGCGAAATCGATGATGCCTTGCGCCATCGGGATGTCGAGCTGGCGCGGCGAGTTGGTGTTGATGACGGTGTAGCAATATGCATTTGCCAGAAACTCGTCCTGCGACAGGCCGCGCGCCAGACGAAGCATCTCGAACCCGTCCTGGACTTGCGGCGTGCCGCGCGCGAAGACGAATGGAAACTTGTCCGACAGCGTCAGCTGCGCGCGGTTGACGGCATAGTGCCGAAAGCGGTTGTCGACATCCTGCGGTTCGATGCAGGGCCCCAGCATATGCAGCACGTCGAAATGCTGCACCAGCCGCATGAGATCCTCGAAATCCGCCAGTGTTCCCGGCCGCCGGCCGCGCTCGAGATCGGTGACGTTCGGCGCCCCGCATCCGGCCAGGAAGGTCATCGAGCCGAGCTCCAGCGTCAGATCGCGGGCGCGCGAACCGGCGTGAGCGTGGATCGATCTCGGCGCCGAGGCGAGTGCCGTCGTCACCATGTCGCGCCCGATGCGCACCATGTCGGTGTCCGGATCGACCAGCGCGCCGGCGCTGGCGAAAAGCTCACGCGCCTGCGGCAGCAGCACCTTGATGCCGAGCTCTTCCAGCACCCGCAGCGCGGTGTCGTGAATCGCGGCCACCTGATCGTCCGAAAAGATCGGCTGCGGCAGGAACGGGTTCTTCAGCGAATGGTAATTCGGCCGGCGGCTGCTTTCGCTGCCGGCCTCGCCCGTGCGTCCACGCCGGCGTTCGCGCCTGCCATCCCGTGCCGCGTCATCGACCATCGGAAATCCTCCTCATTGCCGCATTGCCTTGCCCTCGGGATCGTAGGGCGAGGCCGCGACGACATGCGCCGGCCGTTCCTCACCCACGACATTTACGGAGAGCGCGGTGCCCTCGCCTGCAACATCGCGGTCGACCAGCGCCAGCGCCAGGCTCTTGCCGACCGTATAGCCATAGCCGCCCGACGTGACGAAGCCGACGCGTCGGCCCTGATACCAGACCGGCTCGAAGCCGCTGGCGTCGGCGTCGAACGCATCGATTTCCAGGGTCACAAGGCTTTGGCCGCTACCGGCCTCGCGCTGTTTCAAGGCAGCTTCGCGGCCGATGAAGTCGCTCTTGCCGAAAGCGATGAACCGGTCGAGACCGGTCTGGCCCGGCGTGTAGCCTTGCGTGAATTCGCGCGACCAGATGCCAAAGCTCTTCTCCAGCCGCAGCGCATTGAGCGCATAGTAGCCGATTTCGGCAAGGCCCAGATCCTCGCCAGCGCCCAGCAGCGTGTCGCGCAGAGTGGCATGCATGGTCACGGGGCAACTGATTTCGAAGCCGAGTTCGCCTGATATCGACAGCCGCGCAACACGTGCCTGCACCATGCCGATATCAAATGCGCCGCAGGCCATGAACGGCAGCGCTGCGCCGGAAACATCCTGATGCGTCGTTCGCTCCAGTATTTTGCGCGCGTTCGGCCCGGTCAGCAGAAAGCCGCTCATCGTGTCGGACAGGTCGGCGACGGTGACGCCTTCAGCCGCATGGCTCTCGAACCAGCGCATGTGGAATTCCCGGAGATAGTAGGAGCCCATCAGCCAATAGCTGCCGCCGCCCCAGTTGAAGACGGTGAGGTCGCCCTTCAGCCGTCCGTCAAGACCGAGCATTGGCGCCAGGCCGGCCCGTCCGGGTTTCGGCAGCTTGCAGGCGAGCAGCCGGTCGAGCCAGGCTTCCGCACCTGGCCCCGCCACCGCATAGCGCGAATAGGCCGAGATATCGACGAGACCGGCGGCGCGCCGCACCTGCAGCGCCTCGTCGCCGACGATGTCGAAGGCGTTGGAGCGCCGCAGCGTCGTGTTCTCGGCAAATCCCATCGGCGCGAAATAGGCCGGGATTTCCAGCCCCCAGGAAGCCGTCCATTCGCATCCCGCGGCCGTCATGCCGTCATAGG
The DNA here is from genome assembly GCF_040321125.1 of Mesorhizobium sp. M0518. Taxonomy (NCBI): domain Bacteria; kingdom Pseudomonadati; phylum Pseudomonadota; class Alphaproteobacteria; order Hyphomicrobiales; family Phyllobacteriaceae; genus Mesorhizobium; species Mesorhizobium sp. M0518. The sequence continues at coordinate 102,474 of NZ_JAMYQY010000020.1, read as the reverse complement.
CGCCGGGGCGTTTCAGCGGCCGGCCGGCGGGCAGCCGTTCATTGGGAAAGGTCATGACGAAGCGGCGCGAATAGAACTGGCGCGTGGTCTGCTTGAGATATTCCCGGTTGGCGGCGAAGGCGCCGTAGCGGGCGATGTCCATGCCAAAAATGTCGGCCTGCGGTTCGCCGTAAATCATCCATTCGGCCAGCGACTTGCCGACGCCGCCGCCCTGGCTGAAACCGGCCATGACGCCGCAGGCGACCCAGTAATTCTTCAGCCCCCGCACCGGCCCGACAATCGGATTGCCGTCCGGGGTGAAGGTGAAGGCACCGTTGACCCATTTGCGGATGCCGGCAGTCGCCAGGCAAGGGAAGCGCTCATGCGCCTTGGCGAGTTCCGGGCTGATGCGATCGATGTCTTCCGGGATCAGCTCGATGCCGTAGTCCCATGGCGCACCATCCATGTTCCAGTGCTTCGGATTCTGCTCGTAAACGCCCAGCAGCACGCCCTTGCGCTCCTGCCGGAGATACGAAAAGCCATCGAGATCGACGGCGATGCCGATTTCCCTGTCCAGCGCCGCGATCTCGGGAATGTCCTCAGTGATGAAATAATGGTGCTCCATCGGCGTCACCGGCAGGTCGACGCCGGCCATGCGGCCGAGCTGCTTTGCCCACAGCCCGCCGGCATTGACGACATGCTCGGCGATGATGGTGCCCTGCTCCGTGATGACATCCCAGCGACCGTCGGCGCGCGGCTTCAACTCGACGACCCGGTTGCGCAGGATGATGTCGGCGCCGCGCTTCTTCGCAGCACCCGCATAGGCATGCGTCGTGCCGTACGGGTCGAGATGGCCTTCGTTGGAATCATGCAGCCCGCCAAGCACACCGGTGACGTCGACGATCGGGCAGATCGTCTTGATCTCATCGGGCGTTACCAACCTAGCGGTCTCGATGCCGACCGACTGGAACACCGCCCAGGCCGATTTCAGCCACTCCCAGCGCGCGGGATCGCTGGCGATGTTGACGCCGCCCTTCATGTGCAGGCCGATATCCCAGCCGGATTCGGCCTCGATCTCCCGGTAGAGATTGATGGTGTAGTCCTGCAGCGCCGCCACGTTGGGATCCGCGTTGAGCGAATGGAAGCCTGCCGCCGCGTGCCACGTCGAACCGGCCGTCAGTTCGGCGCGCTCGATCAGCGCCACATCCCTCCAGCCGAACCGCGTCAGGTGATAGAGCACCGAGGCTCCAACCACGCCACCTCCGATGACGACTGCGCGGTAGTGCGACTTCAAGGCTTCCCCTCCACGGTTAGTCCGAAGGCTGGAGCATATATTCACTGGACATAAGTGTCTAGTGCCGCGCGCGCGCATCGTTTTTCGTCGACCGCCGGCATGCACCGCGCGCTGTCACGTAAGCATCATGTTCGCGCCGTAGACCGCGTTTCGGGGAGGCCTGCGCGGCATCATCGATGTCGCGCCTCGCGGCACATCCGTCACAAAGAGGATTATCCATGAAACACCTGTACCGAACCGCGTCGCTCGGCGTCGCGCTGGCCTTGTTCACCGCCTTGACGCCGGCGCTCGCCGACAGCACCGCGACCGTCGGCGGCCTCGTCAACAAGGGGCTGGTCGGTGTCGGCCGCATCCCGGCCGCTCAGCGCGACAAGTTCGGCGAGACCTTCGGCTCGGGCTCCGGCATGGCGATCGACACATCAGGCTGGACGCACGGCGCCGATGGTTACAAGGGTTCGCTCTGGCTGCTGCCCGACCGCGGCTACAATGTCGTCGGCACCACCGACTACCGGCCGCGCCTCAACACCATCGGCATAGAATTCATGCCGACCGCATTGGGTGCCGCACCCGCTGCCGGCCAGGAGCAGACGGGCGTCAAGGCGACGCTCGCCGACACCATGCTGCTCACCGACGACAAGGGCGCTGATGCCACCGGCCTCGACCCGCTCAACGGCGTGCGCGCGGCAAGCGGCGACATGCCGATCCTGCCGCAAGCCGACAATGGCAAGCTGGCGCTCGACAACGAGGCGATCGTGCGGCTGCCCGATGGTTCGATGTTCATCTCCGACGAATACGGCCCGAACATCTATCGGTTTTCCGCCGACGGGCATCTGCTGTCGGCAACCCAGCCACCGGCCGCCCTCGTGCCGATGCGCCACGGCACGCCGAACTTCGCCTCGGACAATCCGGGACCCGGTGCCGCCGAGCCCGATCCGAAGGATCCCGAAACCGGCCGCCAGAACAACCAGGGCCTTGAAGGCATGGCACTGACGCCGGACGGCAAGTTCGTGATCGCCGTGCTGCAGTCGGCGACAAGGCAGGACGGCGGCGATTCGCCCGCCACGCGCCAGAACACCCGCGCCCTGGTCTACGACGCATCCGACCTCGGCCATCTCAAGCTGGCGCATGAGTATGTCGTGCCGCTGCCGGTGTTCAAGGATGCCAAGGGCAAGACCAAGGTCGCCGCGCAGAGCGAGATCGTGGCACTGTCGGATCAGACCTTCCTGATGCTGGCGCGCGACAGCGGCAACGGCCAGGGCCTGAAGGGCGATGCCTCGCTCTATCGCCAGGTCAACGTCGTCGACCTATCCACCGCGACCGACATCGCCGACAGCGCCTTCGATGCCGCTGACAAGCCGGTCGCCCCCAAGGGCGTCGTCGACCCATCGGTGACACCGGCCAAGCTGACGCCATTCATCGACATCAACGACAGTGCCGAGCTCGGCCGCTTCGGCCTGCACAATGGCGCGCCGAACGACAAGAACAACCTGTCCGAGAAGTGGGAGGCGATGTCGGTGGTCAGCGTGCTCGATGCGAAGCTGCCCGACGACTACTTCCTGTTCGTCGCCAACGACAACGACTTCCTTGCCCAGGACGGTTTCCAGGTCGGCGCGCCCTACAAGGCGGAAGACGGCGCCAATGTCGACACCATGTTCCTGGTCTATCAGGTCACGCTGCCGGGTCTGGCCAAGAAGTAACGACCACTGCACGGACGGGCGCGCTTGGCGCGTCCGCTGGGGCAGCGGCTGATATGAACGGGGGGCAGCGGCTTTCAGCCGTGCGGCGCGTTCGCAAGGGTGCATCTCGGTCCCGCCTGCGATATCATCGTGGACTGGATCCAAATCACCATCCGCCGAGCTGCCCGCCATGGACGAAAAAATGCCCGCGCGCCGGGGCACCGGCGACCTGACCAGCGGCCCGATCCCGCGCACGCTTCTGCTGTTCGCCCTGCCGGTGCTCGGCTCCAACGTGCTGCAGTCGCTCAACGGTTCGATCAACGCCGTCTGGGTCGGCCGTTTCCTCGGCGAATCGGCGCTGACCGCCACCTCCAACGCCAACCTCGTCCTGTTCCTGATCCTCGGCACTGTGTTCGGCATCGGCATGGCGGCCACCATCCTGGTGGCCCAGTCGGTCGGTGCCCGCGACCTGCCCGAGGCGCGCCGCATCGTCGGCACCAGCGCGACGTTCTTCTTCCTCGTCTCGGTTGTCTTCGCGGTCTGCGGCTGGATCTGGGTCGACGCCATTCTCAACACGCTCGGCACACCGGCCGATGCCTTGCCGCTGGCGCGCTCCTATCTGCGCATCATCTTCGTCGCCGTGCCGATGATGAACCTTCTGTCCTTCGTCATGACCGTGCTGCGCGGTGCCGGCGATTCACGCACGCCCTTCTTCTTCATGGCGCTGGCCGTCGTCCTCGACATCGTGCTCAACCCATTGCTCATCGCCGGCATCGGGCCGTTTCCCGAACTCGGTATCGCCGGCTCCGCCACGTCGACGCTGATCGGCCAGACGGTAAGCGTGATCGCCATCCTGATCGTGCTCTATGTGCGCAAGCATCCGCTGCGGCTGGCCGGCGCCAACCTCGCTCTGCTGCGGCCCGATCCCACCTTGCTGCGCATCGTCGTCTTCAAAGGCGTGCCGATGGGTCTGCAGATGATCGTCATCTCCGCGGCTGCATTGACAGTGATGGGCATGGTCAACTCCAACGGCTCGCAGGTCGCGGCCGCTTACGGCATCGCCGCCCAACTGTGGACCTACATCCAGATGCCGGCGCTCGCCATCGGCGCCGCGGTGTCCTCGATGGCGGCACAAAATGTCGGCGCCGGGCGCTGGGACCGGATCGGCCGCATCGCCGCCTCCGGCGTCGGCTTCAACCTGGTCCTGACCGGCGCGCTGGTTGCCGTGCTGTCGGTTTTCGACCGTTCGGTGCTGAGCCTGTTCCTGAGCAGCGATAGTGCTGCGATCGACATCGCCGTCCACATCAACAATGTCGCCTCGTGGTCGTTCATCCTGTTCGGCATAACCATCGTGCTGTTTGCCACCGTACGAGCCACGGGTGCCGTGATGCCGCCGCTGATCATCCTGGTCATTTCGGTGCTGATCGTGCGCACCGGCTTTGCCTATTTCATGCGTGGCGTGATCGGCGAGGAAGCGCTGTGGTGGAGTTTCCCGGTGGGTTCGATCAGCTCGCTTGTACTGGCCGCTGCCTACTACCGTTTCGGCCGCTGGCGCACCACGCACATGATCGAGAACAGGCCGGCCGCCGGCGAGCCGCCGGACACCGGTCTTGGCGTGCCGCGCGGACGCGCGCATCTTTCGCCTGAAACACCGAACGGCTGAAGCCAACCCGGTTCCGCTGGACAGCTCCAGGGCTCAACGCCCGTGTTGTTTCAGCTCAAAAGCCGGTGCCACCAACGCAAACGCCACGATCACGCCGGCGAATGCCAGGCTGGCAGTGATAGGACTGGCATAGGTCGAAACGATGCCGATGCCGATGACGGGCAAGGCGTTGCCGACAAAGCAGCAGATGAAGAAGCTGGACACCACTTCGGCGCGACGAGCCTTTGGCGCGATCTCGTTCACCACTTGCAGCCCGCCACGGTAACCAAGCGCCGCCGCAACGCCGCAACAGGCCGTCGCAGCAACCATCAGTGCCATCGAGGCCAGTGTCTGCGCCGCCACCACCAACGAGACGCTTGGGATCATCAATGCCAGCGCAGCCAGCATCGCTTTGTTGCTCTTCATGTGCATCAGAACGACAATGCTGATCGCGGTGACGATCGCCAGTTCGAAGAACAGCGCGCCGGCGACGGCGTGGTTGGTCACATGCAGCTGCTGCGCCAGGATGCTCGGCGCCAACGCGGCGTAGAACCCGACCAGCGCCATCGCGCCGAAGCCGGTCACCGCCGGCGCGACGAAGCGCGCACGGATTTCCTCCGGGACGGAAAGTTGCGGCCGCAAGGAAAGCCGCCGCAGGCCGCCCGGCTTCGCCACCGTTTCGCGAGTGCGCCAGACCAGGATCGTTACCACCAAAAGTGCTGCCAGATAGACGATGAAGATCAGCCGCAACGGCCATGGCTCATATTCAGCCAGAAGTCCCGAAATCAGTGCGCCGAAGCCGAGGCCGAGGAAATTGGTGCTGGTGGCGATCACACTGGCGCGCGACTTGTCCGCGCCGGGAAGAAGCTCGGCAATCCACGCAGTTCCGGTCCCCGCGCCGACGCCGATGCCAAGCCCGCTCAGGATGCGGGCGACGTCGAGCGAGACGACGTTTCCGGCAAACAGGAAGACAAGCGCACTGACGATGGCGACAAGCATCGCCGCCAGGCTCGCGGGCCGGCGCCCGACGACATCGGACACCCCGCCGAACATCACCAATGCCGCCAGATTGCCGACGACATACACGGCGTAGATCAGCGTCAGGGTGATTTGTGAAAAGCCGAATTGCTGCTTGTACACGATATAGAGCGGCGTCAGCACCGTGCTGCCGGCAAACAGCACCGCAATCATCGCGGCGACGGTGGGGATTGCAAGAGCGTCGCCACCTACTCCTTCGTGCGTATGCGCAAAATTGCGAATGGCCATGGCCAACCTCGTCACCAATTTCGGGGATCGAGGATTTAACGCGGTTTCATCCACGACGTTCCAGCCGACAGGGAGGCTCCTGACAGCACCGTGGACATTGCTTGAGCGGGATATCTGCCGGCTGAACAGGCTCGGATCGGGGCCAGCGGCTCCGATCCGTCATCTATCGCTCAACCGGTCGGCCTCACCTGCAGGGGAAGCCGGGCGCGATCTTGCACTTGCCGGGGCGCGGCTTGTGCGGCGGGCGATGGTGCGGAGGACGGTGCGGCCTGTGCTGCCAGTGCGGCCGATGCGGCGGGCGCACGATGATGATCGGCGGGCGAACGATCTGGGAGCGTTCGAGATAACCGGCGCTGGCCCAGCCGCTCACGCCGCCGCCGTGGATTCTACACCAGCCCGGCTGGCAGCCGGTGACATTGACCCTGAAGCCGGCGGGCAGCGTTCCGACCCTGGCGTATCCCGCTCCCGGCCCGCTGCGGACGTTGAGGTTGGTCGAGGTGTGGGCGCTGTAGGCGAAGGCCGCGGCCGACGTCCCGAAGACCGCGGCCAGGATGGTCGCGACCACAAGCAGAAAACGAAATCTCATCAGTCCCCTCCATTCGAATCCCAGCCGTACATCTGCTTCGGCCAAGACTGCCCTGCAAGAGGAGCGGCCAAGCCAAGAAAAGTCAACGGTGGGCGGCCGTAATCGTCCTGACCAGCGGGACTGATGCCGGATTTTCCTTGGACATGGTTGAGGAATTCCCCGGTTGCCATTTATTGGCTCCCCAACATCCGCTAGCGTTTACTCTCTCTTTCGACAATTCATCGCGGGCAAAGGTGGGATCCATGGGCAAAGGCAGGGTCGAGGCATTCACCGATGGTGTCGTGGCCATCATCATCACCATCATGGTGCTTGAGTTGAAAGTGCCGCATGGCGAGGACTTCTCCGCCCTGGTGCCGTTGTGGCCGATCTTCTTCTGCTACGTGCTGTCCTTCATCAATGTCGGCATCTACTGGAACAACCTGCACAACATGTTCCACGCCGTGCAGCGGGTCGACGGGCGCGTGCTGTGGGCCAACCTCAATCTGCTGTTCTGGCTGTCGCTGATGCCGGTGACCACAGCCTTCATGGGCGAGAACCACTTTGCGCCGGTGCCGGTCGCGGTCTATGGCACCGACCTCGCGCTATGCGCCATCGCCTACACCATACTCGCCGCCGCGCTGCATCGCCTGCACGGCAATGATACCGCTTTTGCCAAGGCGCTGGGTACTGACCGCAAGGGGAAGCTCTCCCTGGCTGTCTACATCGCAGCCGTCGTGCTGACCTTCGTCAGCCAGTGGATCGGCGTCGCGCTCTATGTGCTGGTCGCGATGATATGGCTCGTACCGGATACGCGCTTTGCGCGGGTGATTGAAAAGTAGCTGTCTTCACGCATTTTCAAGGCAAAGCGTTGCACGTCTTTCCCAGAGTTGCGCTACTTGCGCATCGCTTTCAGTTTTTCCGCCACCGATGCGGCAAGGTCGGCATAGCGCTCCTCCAGCCGTTCCGCGGCCTTGATGATCGAGAAATCATGGCCGAACTTTTCCAGCGCCATGCGCAGCTTCTCGACGAACTCGGCTTGTTTCTCCAGGGCGGAAAAGAGCGTCTTCACCTGCGTTTCGCTGATGTCGGGATTGGCCAGCATCTGCGGCACCTCGCGGCCCATCTGGTCGCCAATGGCGGTCTGTTCTTTCAGGATTGCAACCCAGTCCGTCAATCAGGAAATCTCCGTTTGTCCCCAGGGCTAAAGTTTGTTTTGTCCCCAGGGCAAAATCTCTTTTGCGGAGGCAAAGGGCAACATGCGCAGCCTCGACCGAACTGGTCAACCCGACAAGGCGAGCAGAGGCTTGCACCGACCGGTTCCGGCGCTAAGTTCGGCGCATCGAACAAGGAACCCATCGCTCATGATCACCGACGCCGAGATCCAGACCGCCCTGCCCGCGCTTGCCCCAGGCAATGCCGCCGTGATCACCGGCGCCGCCAGCGGCATCGGTCTGGCGGCCGCCAAGCGGCTTGCACTGATGGGCATGAAGATCGTGCTGGCCGACATTGGCGGCGCGCGGCTTGACGACGCCTCGCGCGCCGTTTCTGCGATTGCCGGCGACGATGCCGTGCTTGCCGTCGCCGCCGACGTTTCGAAGGCGGATGAGGTGGACCGCCTCGCCGAGAGGGCGTTCGGCGCCTTCGACGGCGTGTCGCTGCTGATGAACAATGCCGGCGTCGGCGACAATCCCGGAAAGCCATGGGAAAACCGCGACGCCTGGAAACGGCTGCTGGACATCAATTTCTGGGGCGTCGTGCATGGCGTGGAGGCCTTCGCGCCGCGCATGCTGGCCTCGGCCGGGCCGGGTCTGATCGTCAACACCGGCTCCAAGCAAGGCATCACCACGCCGCCCGGCAATCTTGCCTACAATGTCTCCAAGGCAGGGGTGAAAACCTTCACCGAGGGCCTGGCGCATGCGTTACGCAACGAACCCGGCGCCCATGTCGCTGCCCATCTGCTGATCCCCGGCTTCACCTTTACCAGCCTGACCGAGGGCGCGACGGAAAAACCGGCCGGCGCCTGGACCGGCGAACAGGTTGTGGATTTCATGCTGGAATCCCTGACCAGAGGCGATTTCTACATCCTGTGCCCGGACAATGAGGCGGCCCGCCCGCTGGATGAAAAGCGCATGGCCTGGGCGATCGGCGATATCATTGAGAACCGCCCAGCCCTGTCGCGCTGGCATCCGGACCACAAGGACAGTTTCGCGGCGTTCATGAAGGGCTGATTTTCAGGCCGCCTGCTTTTTCGACCCGCGCTTTTTCGCCACAACCTTCTTCGCCGCCATGTCGGCGATCTGTTCGTCATGCCGCTTTGCAGCACGCTCGCATTTGGCGCGGATTTCCTCGACTTCGGATTCGGTCAGATGCTCGATGCCGATGAAGTGGTTGTGGCCCTTGCCGACCCGGATCAGTTCGTCGAGCTTGGCCTGGATCGCCGCGCCGTCGCGGTTCTGAGTGTTCTGGATCAGGAAGACCATCAGGAAGGTGATGATGGTCGTGCCCGTGTTGATGACGAGCTGCCAGGTGTCCGAAAAGCCGAAGAACGGACCGCTCACCGCCCAGACGATGACGATCAGGCAACAGAGGGCGAATGTCGGCGGCAGGCCGGCTATGCGGGCGACCCAGTTGGCGACCTTGGTGAAATGCTTTTCCATCTATCGAAATCCTCAACGCTGCGGCGCGATGAGAACAATCAGCGACCGTTTCAGGTTCCCGATGCAAGCAAATACCTCAGGTACAATTGCCTACACGCATAGGGAGAATAGCCTGGAAAACACGCCTTATGGGTTCAATGTCACAATGACCCTGCAGGCGAGAGTGCCTGTTCCTTCCGCTTCACAGCGGTTTAACTCCAGCCCCTTCCGCTGCGCCACCCCCGCATGGCGGAAGGGGTTTCAGTCCGGCGGGCCTTGAAGCGCGTCGCCCGACTCCGTCTCAACGCTACGCACTTGAACTGGTCAGACGGCGTCGTTTTCCCAGCGGTCGAGGAACGCTTCGATCGGCATTGCCTGCATGTCGGGAACCGCTCTGGCGAGCTTTTCGACCGGCCAGTCCCACCAGGCGAGAGCTTCGATCCGCGCCGCCATATCCGGAGCGAAGCGTGGCCGGAGTGCCTTCGCCGGCACGCCGGCGACGATCGCATAGGACGGCACGTCACGCGTCACCACGGCGTTGGCGCCGATGACGGCACCGTTGCCGATGGCGACCCCAGGCATGATCACCGCGCCGTGGCCGATCCAGACATCATGGCCGATGGTCACCGCTTTCGCTTGCCGCCGCTCGCGGAAGGCGGCATCGACGCCCAGCCAACGAAAATACTCGTTCGGCCGGTAGCTGAGCTTGTGCTGGGTCAGCCGCTCTATGGGATGCTCCAGCGCATTGATGCGGCTGTTGGCGGCGATCGAGCAGAATTTGCCGATCGTCGTGTAGATCGCTTCCGAATGGCGTTCAAAATAAGAGAAGTCGCCGACATTCACCTCGCGCAGCACCACTCGCTCGCCGATCGAGGCATAGCGGCCGAGCTTGCACGCCTTCAGCTCCGCGGTCGGATGGATGCGTGGCTCGGGGTCTTTCGGGACGAGGTTTTCGGAACGGTCCATGCCGGCGGCTTTACCCCCGAGCGATTGGTCCCGCAAGCGGGACCAATCGTCCGAAGGTCGGCAGCCTGTTACGGCTTGCCTTTGCTCCACACCACGTTCTGACCGTAGAGCGGCACGGTGGTGACCGACATTTTGGCCGAGCCGTTCTGCACCTGGCGCGAATGCGAGAGATAGATCAGCGTCTCGTTGGCCTTGTCGTAGATGCGGTTCACCACCTGCTTCTTCCAGATCAGGCTGATGCCTTGCTTGAACACTTCCTCGCCGCCCTCTCTCATGTCGATGTCACCGATGGTGATCGGACCGGTCTGGCGGCATGAGATCGAGGAATCGGACGGATCCTCGAACCAGTTGCCCTTGTGCAGGCGATCGATGATGCCGCGATCGAAATAGGAGACATGGCAGGTCACGCCCTCCACTTTCGGATCCTTGATCGCTTCGACGATGATGTCGTTGCCGAGCCAGTCGACGCCGATCTTGCCGACTTCCTCGGCGACCGCGGCACCGGCGCCAAGGACAACGCACGCGGCCAATGCGCCGCCGATCAGTTTTCGCCCAATCAGTCCGTGCCCAACCAGTCGTCGCAAACTAGCCTCCTGCGGTTCGAGTTGCCGGTCACAGGTGGGGCGAGCAGCCCGGCTTTGCAAGCAGATAGGTCGACACCGCCGCGGTTGCGGCAACGCGGCACTTTGCCTGTGCGAGGCCGAACCGCTAAGACTGTCGCACAGGCGCGGCATTGAGCCGGCGCGGCGATTTCTGCAGACGGACTTTTGATGATGATGCGTTCTATCCTGGTCGGCATTCTCGTCCTGATGGCGGCCGGCATCGGCTGGCTGACCTTCGACTGGTACCGCGGCCACTATGGCGGCGAACCGTTCGGGGCCGCCTTCACCCTGGTCGACCAGAAAGGCACGCCGATCACCGAAGCCGCCTTCAGGGGGCAGCCCAGCGTCGTCTTCTTCGGCTTCACCCATTGCCCCGAGGTCTGCCCGACCACGCTGTTCGAACTGGCCGGCTGGCTGAAGACGCTCGGCGACGACGGCAAGAACCTGCACGCCTATTTCGTCTCGGTCGATCCCGAGCGCGACACGCCGGAAGTGATGAACGCCTATGTCAGCAATTTCTCCGACCGTATCGTCGGCATCACGGGCGCTCCGGACAAGGTCCATGCCATGGCCAAGTCGTTCGGCATCTACTGGAAGAAGGTCGACACCGGCGACGGCGACTACACGATGGACCACACCGCCTCGGTGCTGCTGCTCAACGCCAATGGCGACTTTGCCGGCACCATCGCCTACGGCGAAAGCGCCGATACGGCCATCGCCAAGCTGAAGCGGCTGGCGGCGAAAGGCTGATTACCTTTTCATGACCCAGACGCGCCTTTACTTCACCACCGGAAAGATCGAGTCCGTCAGCATTTTCGCGGCGCTTGAGGCAGCCTTCGAGGAAGAGGGGCTGCCGATCGCCGTCCTGGAGGTCGACGAGGACAAGGACATCCACGAAGTGTCGCTCTATGCCGATGGCGACGTCGATGCGGTCGAGACCCGCTTGAACGAGATCCTTGCCGGCCTTTCCCTATCGAAGCCGATCAAGCGCGAGGCCCTGCCCGACATCGACTGGGTGGCGCATTCGCTGGAAGAGCTGAAGCCGGTGCGTGCCGGCCGTTTCTTCGTCCACGGCGCGCATGACCGCCGCAAGCGCCACAGCGGTGAACTGGCCATCGAGATCGAGGCCGGCCTCGCCTTCGGCACCGGTCACCACGGCACCACAGCCGGCTGCCTGGAAATGCTGGAGAAAGTGGTGCGGCGCGAGCATCCGCGCAATGCGCTCGACCTCGGCACCGGCAGCGCGGTGCTGGCGATCGCCGTCGCCAAGCTGGCGCATATTCCTGTGCTGGCCACCGACATCGATCCGGTGGCGGTGCGGGTGGCTGCCGCCAATGCGCGGCTCAACCACGTCAAGGCACTGGTGGAAACAGCAACCGCGCCTGGCTTTCACCATCCGATCTTCGGCAAGCGCGCGCCCTTCGATCTGATCGTCGCCAACATATTGGCGCGGCCGCTGATGCGGCTGGCGCCGCAAATGGCTGGTCACATCGCACTTGGCGGCTCGGTCGTGCTGTCAGGCATCCTCGAGCGTCAGCGCGACGCCGTCATATCGGCCTATGTCGGCCAGAATTTTCGCCACGTGCGCACCTTGCACCGCGAAGGCTGGGTGACGATCCATCTGAAGCATTGAGGCATGCAGGCCGGCAACGACCGAGCTTGGACCAAGTTCCGCCGATTGTCAGCCAAGCGATGCTGTAGCAGGTTGCGCCCAGCCGGAAATCGATTCCGATTTCCGCGACCGTACGCTACGGTTGCGCTGACCGCAGGAGGCCCACAATGTTCCAGACCTTCGATTCCGCCGGCGACCCGGCCGTCGGCAAGCCACGCCTGGCGCTGCTGCGCCAATGGCTTGAAGCCAACGGGCTGGACGGCTTCATCGTGCCGCGTGCCGACGAGCATCAGGGCGAATATGTCGCCGACCGCTCGGCGCGGCTGAAATGGCTGACCGGCTTCAGCGGCTCGGCCGGTGTCGCCATCGTCCTGCGCGACCGCGCCTTCGTCTTTGTCGACGGGCGCTACACGCTGCAGGTGCGCAGCGAGGTCGATCTCGACGTCTTTTCGATCGAAAGCCTGGTCGACAATCCCCCGGCCGTCTGGCTGAAAGACAATCTTGGCAAGGGCGCACGGCTCGGCTTCGATCCATGGCTGCACACGATCAGCGAGGTCAAGGCGCTGCAGGCCTCGGCCGACAAATCAGGCGCGGTGCTGGTGCCGCTCGACAAGAACCCGATCGACATCATCTGGAAGGATCAGCCCGAGGCGCCGGTGGCACCCGTCGAGCTTCACCCGATCGGCTTTGCCGGCGAGCTTGCCAAGGACAAGCTGGCGCGGCTGGCGGCGGCAATCGCCAAGGATGGTGCCACCCATGCGGTGCTGACCGACCCCTCCTCCATCGCCTGGGCCTTAAACATCCGTGGCGGCGACGTGCCGCACACGCCGCTGGCGCTCGGCTTCGCCATCCTCGCCGCCGATGGGTCGCACCAGCTTTTCATGGATAAGCGCAAGTTCTCGCGCCAGGTCGCGGCCTACCTCACCCAGCTCGCCGAGCCGCATGAGCCCGGCGAATTCGAAGCGGCGATTGCGGCACTTGCCAAGAGTGGCGCGAAAATCGCGCTCGATCCGGTGCTGGCGGCCGACAGGCTGCGCATGCTGGTCGAGGCCAATGGCGGCACCGTGATCGCCGCAGCCGACCCCGCCCGCATCCCGCGCGCCACCAAGAACCAGGCCGAAATCAACGGCTCGCGCGCCGCGCATCGGCGTGACGGTGCCGCCGTGGCGAAGCTTCTGTGCTGGCTGGAGCGGCAAAAACCCGGATCGCTCGACGAGATATCGGTGGTCACCCGGCTGGAGGAACAGCGCCGGCAGACCGGCGAAGAGACCCAGATGCCGTTGCGCGATGTCTCCTTCGACACCATTTCGGGCGCCGGCCCGAACGGTGCCATCATGCATTACCGCGTGTCGCGCGCCACCAGCCGTAAGCTGCAGGCCGGCGAGCTGTTCCTGCTCGATTCCGGTGCGCAGTATCAGGACGGCACCACCGACATCACGCGCACCGTGCCGATCGCCCAGCCGACGCAGGAGATGCGCGAACGCTTCACCCTGGTGCTGAAAGGCATGATCGGCATTTCCACCTTGCGCTTTCCCGCCGGCACGCGCGGCTCCGAGATCGATGCCGTCGCGCGCATGGCGCTGTGGAAGCACGGTTGCGACTTCGCCCACGGCACCGGCCATGGCGTCGGCTCGTATCTGGCCGTGCATGAAGGGCCGCAGCGTATCGCCCGCACCGGCACCGAAAAGCTGCTCGAAGGCATGATGCTGTCCAACGAGCCGGGCTACTACAAGGAAGGCGCCTACGGCATCCGCATCGAGAACCTGATCCTGGTGACGTCGGCGCAAGAGATCGAGGGCGGCGATATCGCCATGCACGGCTTCGAGACGCTGACGCTGGCGCCGATCGACACAAGACTGGTGCAGTCGGACCTCCTGACGCGCGACGAGTTGCACTGGCTGGACACGTACCATGCGCGCGTGCTGACCGAGATCGGCCCGATGCTCGACGGCGAAACGCTGGCCTGGCTGGAGAAGGCGACAGCGCCGCTGCCGCACGACGCGAAGATTTGATTTTCTGAGGCGCCGAGGGCGTGTCGAGATTCAGGTCAGGACGAGCCGAAAACGATGGGTTCCGAGAACCGGAGCGGAGCGTACTTTTGGGTACGTGAGCACCGGAAGCGCAGGAAGCCGCCGTTTGCAGGCCGTCATCACCTGAATATCGATACGCCCTACCCGACGAACTGCCGCGCCACGATCAACATCGCCGCACCCGCCAGAAACATCGCCATCAACCCACCGCGCAGCGAGACGACCGCGGTGACCACCAGTGCGGCCCATTCCGCCGGCCCGGCATTCAACAGTTCCGGCGCCACCAGCGTCGTCAGCACCGCGGCCGGCACGGCATTGAGGCCGGCCTCAACGCGCGGGTGGATGGTGTCGAAGCGGGAGATGACCAGATGCCCACCGATGCGCGTCAGATAGGTCGCGATCGCACCGGCGATGATGATCCAGAAGGTCGTGCTCATGGCCGTGCCTTTACGCCGCTGTGATGGGGAGGCAGGATGACCGCCAGCAGCACGCCGGCAACAGCGCCGATCGAGACATGCCAAGGCGAGCCCACCGTCTTGTAGGCGATGATCGAGGCGGCGGCGCTGGCGACGACCACCGGCAGCCACAGCGGCCGCTTGCGGAAGCCCAGCACGAGACCGAGGAAATAGATCGGCAGCAGGAAATCGATGCCCAGCGCATGCGTGTCGGGGATCAGCTTGCCGAACAGCGCGCCAAGCGCGCTTTCGACGATCCAGAACAGATAGACCGGCAGGCCAAGTCCCAGATACCAGGCAAAGCCGACCGTCTGGCCCGATTGCGCCCGCGCTTCGGCTACCGCGAATTGCGGATCGGTGAGGATGAAATAACCAAGTGCCTGCTGGATGACAGGCCAGTGCGCGATGCGCCGGCCGATGCCTGCGGAATAGAGCACGTGGCGGAAATTGACGGCGAAGATCGACAGCACGATCAGCCACGGCGCCACATGCTGGCCGAACAGCTGGATGCCGACCATCTGGCTGGCGCCGCCATAGACCAGCGCGCTCATCAGGAAGGCTTCCAGGACCGAGAAACCGTTGTCGACGGCGAGCGCACCGAACAGCACCGCAAATGGCGCCGACGCCACCACGACAGGCATCGACAGCCGCACGCCCTGCCAGAAATCGCTTCTTTCGCTGCTCTCCGAAATTGCGTCCGTCGCCATCAACCACTCCTGATGCATGTCGCCCAAAAGTGCGTAGCAGGGATAACGACATGCACAACAACAAGGGAAGCGCGGTATGTAGGTGGCGCGGCTTGCCGTGTCACACGAATTCGCTTGAGCCAAACGATCAGCGGAAATGATCGCTGGATCGGCTGAGTTAGACGCTTATTCCTTCGGGATCTTGCCCTCAATCGCCCTGCCCCAGTCGAGCAGCGGCTTGGCGCGCAAGGTGAAATCGACGAGTTCGTCGACCAGATCAGCCGTATGGATTCCGGCCGGATCGATGACATGCTGGACATAGAAATGCCGGTGGCGGATGGCGGCGACCAGATCGGGATCGCTGATTTCCTCGAAGCCGCGTGGCGTACGCTTCATCCGGCCTTCGGTCTCGAGTTCAAGCCGGTTCTTCTTCAACGCCGCCACCAGGGCGCGAAACTTGTCCGGCTTCGTCGCGACGGCTTTGCGCATCGCCAGCAGCAGCGCAGGCTCCGGCTGCCACCAGGCGATGTCGGCAAAGCAGCGCTCAAGCCCGATATGCACGTAGAACACGCCCTGCTCCATCTTGGTGCCGTCGGGCGATAGGATGGCCGACAAATGCCTGTTGTAGGGCCGCTTGTCCCTAGCGAAACGCACGTCGCGATTGATCCGGAACAGCGACTTCTTGCGGTCGCCGCGCAGGCCGAGACCTGCCTCCGCGAAGCGCTCGGTCAGCGTCTCGACGAGATCACTGAGCGGATCGCGCAACTCCTGTTCGAAGAGGTCGCGATTCTCCAGGAACCACTCGCGGCTCTGGTGGAAATCCAGCGCCTTGAGGAACGGAATGGCTTTGGGGCCGAAGCCGCTGAACGGTCCGGTCATGCCTTGCCGATCCGCACCAGCCAGGCATCCTCGTCGATCACCTCGATGCCGAGTTCGCTGGCGAGCTTCAGCTTGGAGCCGGCACCTGGCCCGGCCACGACAAGATCGGTCTTCGCCGAAACCGAGCCCGCGACCTTGGCGCCGAGGCGCTCCGCCATCGCCTTGGCTTCGGAGCGTGTCATCTTCTCCAGCGAGCCCGTGAACACGACCGTCTTGCCGGCGACCTCGCTGTCGGCCGAGACGTTGACGATATATGGCTTCGGCTTGACTTGGCGGAGCAACGCGTCAAGCACGTCGTCATTGCGCTCATTGCCGAAGAAGTCGCGCAAAGCATCGATCACGGTATCGCCGATGCCGTTGACCGAGGGGAAAACCGTATGTGGATTCTCCGCTGCCGCTGTCTCCTTGCCGACGCGGATCAGCTCCTCGATGGTCGAGAAGGTGCGGGCAAGCACGGCGGCCGTCGTTTCACCGATATGGCGGATGCCGAGCGCGAAGATGAAGCGGTCCAGCTCCGGCTCGCGGCGCGAATCGATGGCGGCGAACAGCTTGTCGAGGCCCTCATAGTTGCGATCCGCGACGCTGCGCACATTCTTGCGTGTCTTGCCCGATGCGGCCTCGCGCTGCCTTGCCTGCTCCTCACGGCGCTCGGCCAGCGCCCTGGTGACAGCCGGACGGCGGTCCCTGAGCGTGAAGATATCGGCGGCGGTCTTGATCAATCCCGCATTGAAGAACGTGTCTATGTTTTCCGCGCCGAGCCCTTCGATGTCCAGGGCGCCGCGTGACACGAAGTGGCGCAATCCCTCCACCGCCTGCGCCGGGCAGCTCAGTTCGCCGGTGCAGCGCCGGCGGGAATCTTCCTTGCCGGTCTTTTCGTTGATCTCGCGCGTCGCCGGCGAGCCGCAGATCGGGCAAGTGTGAGGGAACTCGTAAGGCACCGCATCAGCAGGCCGCTTGTCGATGACGACGCTGACGATCTGCGGAATGACATCGCCTGCCCGCTGGATCACGACCGTATCGCCGATGCGTACATCGATGCCATCTCGGATCGGCTCGCCGGTGCTGTCCAGGCCCTTGATGTAGTCCTCATTGTGGAGCGTGACGTTCTCGACCACGACGCCGCCGACAGTGACCGGCGCCAGCCGCGCAACCGGCGCCAGCGTACCGGTACGACCGACCTGGATGTCGATCTTCTGCACGGTCGTCATCGCCTGTTCGGCCGGGAATTTGTGCGCGACCGCCCAGCGCGGTTCGCCGGTGACGAAGCCCCATCGGCGTTGCAATTCCAGCTGGTCGACCTTGTAGACGACACCGTCGATATCGTAGCCGAGCGCCGAGCGCTGCTCCTCGATCCGATGATAATGCGCGATCAACTCCTCGGCCGATTTCGCCCGCACCATCAGCGGACTGATCTTGAAACCCCACTCGGCGAATTTCTGCACCGAATCATATTGGGTCGGAGCGGGATCCGCCGTCGTGTAACCCCAGGCATAGGCGAAGAATTTGAGATTGCGGCTGGCGGTGACGGACGGATCCTTCTGGCGCAGCGACCCGGCTGCCGTGTTGCGCGGATTGACGTAGTCCTGGCCGCCGGCCGCCGCCGAGCGCTGCTTCAGCGCCTCGAATTCCGCATAGGTCATATAAACCTCACCGCGGATCTCGATGGTTTCGGGCCAGCCGGAGCCTTTCAGCTTCGCTGGAATATCGGCAATCGTCTTCAAATTGGCGGTGATGTCCTCGCCGACGGCGCCATTGCCACGCGTTGCGCCCTGCACGAAAACACCGTTCTCGTAGCGCAGCGAAGCCGACAGCCCGTCGATCTTCGGTTCGGCGGTGAAGGCGATGTCGAGCTCCTTGTCGCGATCGAAGAACCGCCGCCCGCGTTCGATGAAATCCGTGACGTCATCATCGGTATAGGCCTTGGCAAGGCTGAGCATCGGCACGGCGTGGCGCACCTTGGTAAAGCCTTCCGCGGGTGCTGCACCAACCCTGAGCGATGGCGAATCCTCGCGCACCAGCGCCGGAAAGCGCTCCTCGATGGCAAGGTTGCGCCGCGCCAGCGCATCATACTCCGCATCGGTGATAACAGGCGCATCTTCGGTATGGTAACACCGGTCGTGCTCGGCGATCTCTTCCGCCAGCCGTTTCAGCTCGGCTTCGGCCTCGCTCTCACTGAGCGAATCGACAGGTTTTTCAGCCATGCTTACCTTCCCCGGACGGTGCTCCGCCACAATAGATCAGGATTTTGGGAAAAGCATTCCTGAACAGCGGGATGCAGCCATATCCTGACTCGATCCCTGACATCCGTTGTTCTTATGCCGCCGTGGTATTCTCACGCAGCAGCCGCTCCGCGGCGGCGCGCGCCTCGTCGGTGATGGTGGCGCCGGCCAGCATGCGTGCGATCTCTTCCTGCCGCGCCGGCCGATCCATTTCGGCAATGCCTGTGGCGACACGGTCGGTGGTGCCGGATTTGGAGATCAGGAAATGCGTCGCCGCGCGCGCCGCCACCTGTGGCGCATGCGTCACCGACAGCACCTGGACCCGCTTCGACAGCCGCGCCAGCCGCTGGCCGATAGCGTCGGCGACAGCGCCGCCCACACCGGTGTCGATTTCGTCGAACACCAGCGTCGGCGCCGAGCCGCGATCAGCCAGCGCCACCTTCAGCGCCAGAAGGAAGCGCGAAAGCTCCCCGCCGGAGGCCACTTTCATCATCGGCCCGGGCCGCGTGCCTGGATTGGTCCGCACCCAGAATTCGATCTGATCGATCCCCTCTTCCATGCGGCTTTCGACCTCGCTCTTCATTTCCACGATAAAGGCGGCGCGTTCGAGCTTCAGAGCCGGCAATTCCGCCATCACCGCCTTGGTCAGGCCGACCGCCGCCGCATGGCGAAGCGAGGACAGCTGCGCGGCGGCAATGTCATAGGTCTCGCGCGCGGCGGTGGCCTGCTTTTCCAACCCGTGCAGGCGCTCCTCGCCGGCATCGAGATCGGCGAGATCGGCCGACATCGTGTCGCGCAGCTGCGCCAAATCGTCGACGGCGACGCTGTGCTTGCGCGAGGCCGCGCGCAGCGAAAACAGCCGCTCCTCCGCTTTCTCCAGCCGTTGCGGATCATATTCGGTGGCGCGCAATGCTGCCTCGACGCCCGATTGCGCCGCGTCGAGCGACAGCATCGCCTCATCGAGCGATTTGACGACATCGTCGAGCAGGCCGGGCGCCTCCGTCACCTTGCGCTGCAGCCGCCGCAGCAGGCTGGCCAGTTGCGGCAAGGGCGAGGACGGGCCGGATAGCACATCCTGCGCATCATGGATTTCGGAAGCGATCTTCTCCGCTCGCATCATCGACGCCCGCAGTTCGGCGAGATCGGTCTCCTCGCCCGGCTGCGGATCGAGCTTGGTCAGTTCCGCCACCGCCGCGCGCAAATAATCAGCCTCGCGCGCCGCCGCCGCCACCTTGGCGCGGTGTCGCGACAGCTCCTGCTCGCAGGCGCGCCAGTGCCGCCATGCCTCGCCGGTCGAGCGGACGGCGCCGAGATGGCCACCGAAAGCGTCGAGCACCTCGCGGTGCGCTCCGGGATCGACCAGCGCGCGCTCGTCATGCTGGCCGTGGATCTCGACCAGCGCGCGCCCGACATCGCGCATCAGGGTGACGCTTGAAGGCTGATCGTTGACGAAGACGCGGGTGCGGCCGTCCGCCGTCTGCAGGCG
This sequence comes from Mesorhizobium sp. M0518, assembly GCF_040321125.1. Classification (NCBI taxonomy): domain Bacteria; kingdom Pseudomonadati; phylum Pseudomonadota; class Alphaproteobacteria; order Hyphomicrobiales; family Phyllobacteriaceae; genus Mesorhizobium; species Mesorhizobium sp. M0518. The sequence goes on along the minus strand of NZ_JAMYQY010000020.1, from coordinate 82,481 downwards.
GCGCAGGATGATGTCGCCGTCATCCTCGATCGCATTGTCGGCAAGCAGCGTACGCGCCGGATGGTTACGCGGCACGTCGAAGACGGCGATGACCTGCCCCTGCGCCGCGCCATGGCGCACCAGCGAAGCATCGCCGCGCGCTCCGAGCGCCAGCGACAAGGCATCGAGCAGGATGGATTTTCCGGCACCGGTTTCGCCGGTCAGCACCGAAAGACCCGGCTGGAAGTCGATATCCAGCTTCTCGATCAGGACGATATCGCGGATCGACAGTCTGGAAAGCATCAGAACCCAAATCTAGAACGGCACGCGACGGTTTGGAGTCGCAGCGCCGCACTATCTTTTTGTTTGAGCACCGGATCAATCCGAAAAAGCGCACGCTTCGATCCGAGTGCTCCAGGCAGGTTCCGCAAAAGTGTCGTGCGGTTTTGCGGCTAAAACCCGCGACAAGCAACAAAACCAGGCAGACGGCGCGTTGGTGAAGCCTGCAACGTCTGCTTGGGATCAGGCGCCGGTGATCATCTTTCCGGCCTTGGATATCCACGACCCGGCATTTTCGCGCGGTGCAAGCCCATTGCTCTGCAAGAGCTTGTATGAATCCTTGTACCATGAACTGTCAGGGTAATTGGTGCCGAGCACGGCGGCGGCGGTCTGCGCCTCCGAGGTCAGACCCATCGCGTAATAGCTTTCGGTCAGGCGGGCGAGCGCCTCCTCGACATGGCGGGTGTTAGAATAGTTCTCGACCACGGTGCGGAAGCGCTTGACGGCGGCGATGTATTCACGCCGCTCGAGATAGTAGCGGCCGATCTGCATTTCCTTACCGGCCAGCTGATCGTTGGCGAAGCGGATCTTTTCCTTGGCGTCGTCGACATATTCCGATGTCGGCCAGCGCGTGACCAGATCCTGCATCGTCTGGACGGTCTGACGCGCTTCCTTCTGGTCCTGCGTCACGTCCTTGATCTGACGGTAGTAGCTCAAGCCGATGATGTACTGCGCATAGGCGGCGTCATCGGTCGACGGGTAAAGCGTGAGATAGCGCTTGGCCGAGCCGATCGCCTCATCGTAATTGCCCTGGCGATAGTCGGCGAAAGCGCCCATCACCATCGATTTGCGGGCCCATTCTGAATAGGGATGCTGGCGGTCGACGGCGTCGAACTTCTTGCTCGCCTCCTGCAGGCGCCCGGCATTGAGATTGGCAAGGCCCTGATTGTAGAGAACATCGGCCGGCTCGGTCTGGTCGACATAGGTCGACAGGTCGATATCTTTCTCCGACGACATGCAGGCCGACAGAAAGAGCGATGGAACAACTACTGAAAGCGCCAGGAAAACAGCCCTCTGCGGTGCTTTCAATTGACCAACTCGCTTGAAGAACATGATTGGATCTCGCCCTTTCGGCGCCATTTCAATGCCAGTTGCATGCCATTGTTTCAAAACTGGTCCCCACTTTTGAACGACATGCATTAATCGACGGCAGCAGCCATAAACCATAACCGCCTTGCCCGACAACGCTATCTCCGGCCAATCGCACATTTTTGTGGCGGCCGGACGCAGCTTGGACGTCAATGCAATTTCACTGGCGAGTGGTGCATTCCTGCCACATGCGCTATCGCCCATGGAACCCGAAAAACCCGGGAAATCAGATCATCCAGGGCGCGTAGAGTGGCGCATTGACGGCGTTCATCTCGGCGCTGCGGCCACGCTCGCGGCGTGTCGTCTCGACGATTTCGAATGCCGTGCGGTCCGAGAGCAGACGGCGCAGGGCCGCGGCATTCATCCTGTGGCCGCCGCGATAGGAGCGGAAGCAGCCGATGAAGCGGGCGCCGGCCAGCGCCAGGTCGCCCATGGCGTCCAGCGTTTTATGGCGCACGAATTCGTTGGGATAGCGCAGGCCGCCCATATTGATGACGCGGTTGTCGTCGCCGATGACCAGCGAGTTCTCCAGCGAGGAGCCGAGCGCATAGCCTGCAGCCCACAGCCGCTCGACATCCTTCATGAAGCCGAAGGTGCGGGCGCGCGCGATGTCGCGACGGAAAATATCGGCATTGAGGTCGGAGGCAAACAGCTGACGGCCGATCGCCGGACTTTCGAAGTCGATCTCGATCTCGAAACGGGTCCCGTCATAGGGGCGAAACTCCGCCCACGAGGCGCCGTTCTCGATACGGACCGGCTTGATGACCCTGATATAGCGCCGCTTGACCGAGAGCGTCTCGATACCCGCCTGGTCGATGGCTTCGACGAACGCCATGGCGCTGCCATCGAAGATAGGAACCTCGGAACCATCGATCTCAATGGCGACATTGTCGATGCCGAGCCCAAACAGCGCCGCCATGATGTGCTCGACCGTGGCGATGTGCTCGCCAGCGGGATCACCAAGCATGGTGCACAGGTCGGTAGCGCCGACTTCCGAGACCAGGGCACGAAACTCGCGGCCCTGCTCCGCACCGTTGAAAAGCTGGAAAACGATGCCGGTGTCGGCATCCGCGGGCACGAAGCTGATGGACACTTCCTTGCCGCTGTGGACGCCGGTGCCGGTAAGCGACGCGCGCGTCTTCAATGTCGTCTGATAGTCGTGCAAGACAATCCCCATAAGCCCGTAATGCCTAGGTCCGCTTCTCCAGCCCGAGGGCGCGGCTCTTGTGTGAATCGGCTGGCAGGGCGACTTCCCCCGAAATCCCGGCAAACCGATGATGGTAGGCAGCGAAGATAATGTCCCGTCAGGGAGACTCCAAATCACGGTTTCTTACTCTGTGTAACCGCGAAATGGAATGAGTGCGAATTGGTAAGTCATTGAAATCCCATCATTTAAAACGTTAACAGGCAAGCGATTCCTCGCTTACCTGTTAACAAATGTTACAGTCCGTTTACCAATCAGTTGGCCTGGCGGCGCAGGAACGCCGGAATCTCCAGCTGATCGTCTTCCTGAGTCGTCCTCACCTGCGGCGTCAGGCGGCCCTGATCATCGAGCTGGCCACGGCGCGGCGCATACAGCTGCGCATCCTGACTGGCAAGACGGCGTACTTCGGGCGCTGCCTGGCGCAGCTTGGGCTCGCGCGGCTGCGCCGGCTGCAGTCGTGCGGGTTCCTCCTCGCGACGGGTCAGGCCATTGGTCAGGCGCTTCAGCAGGCCCATCGGTCCGCTGTTGTTCTCGTGATCGACCGGGCGGCTCTTGGCATCCACCTCGGCCTTGACGACCGGCGGAAAGTCCTCGACGCGCGGCATACGCTGCGGCGCCATCGCAACCGGCTGCGGGGCTTCGCGCAGCATCTCGCGCGGCTGCGGGGCCGGCTGCATCTGCTGGACCACCGGCTGCGGCATCGGCTGGGCGGGCGGTGCCTGGAAGATCTTGCTCTGCGGGCGGAAATCTTCAGCGTGGGCGACCGGGGCCGGGCGCGCCTGCGCCATGGCCGCGGCATTAGCTTCGGCCAGATGGATGGCTTCCGCGACCGGGTCGACAGCGCGTGGCTCGTATGCCGCCTGCTGGACAGGCGCCGGACGAACCTCCGCGATCTGAGCCGCCGGGCGGTTGGCCGGCTTCGGAGGCGCCGTGCGGATCGAGATCGGCGCGGCGGCGATTTCAGCCGCCGACTTGTCGATGCCGGTGGCAACTACCGAGACGCGAATGACGCCTTCGAGTTCCTCGTCGAAGGTGGCGCCCAGGATGATGTTGGCGTCCTGGTCGACTTCCTCGCGGATACGGGTCGCGGCTTCGTCGACTTCGAACAGCGTCAGGTCGCGGCCGCCGGTGATCGAGATCAGCAGGCCCTTGGCCCCCTTCATCGAGGTCTCGTCGAGCAGCGGGTTGGCGATCGCCGCTTCGGCGGCGGCCATCGCGCGGCCCTCGCCGGAAGCCTCGCCGGTGCCCATCATCGCTTTGCCCATCTCGCGCATCACGGAACGGACGTCGGCGAAGTCGAGATTGATCAGGCCTTCCTTGACCATCAGGTCGGTGATGCAGGCTACACCGGAATAGAGCACCTGGTCGGCCATGGCGAAGGCGTCGGCGAAGGTGGTCTTGTCATTGGCCAGCCGGAACAGGTTCTGGTTGGGGATGACGATCAGCGTATCGACGCATTTCTGCAATTCCTCGATGCCGAAATCCGCGGTCTTCATGCGGCGCTGGCCTTCGAAGTGGAACGGCTTGGTGACGACGCCGACGGTGAGGATGCCCTTTTCGCGCGCCGCGCGGGCAACGACGGGAGCAGCACCGGTGCCGGTGCCGCCGCCCATGCCGGCGGTGACGAAGCACATATGGGTGTTGGTCAGGTGATCGAGGATTTCATCGATGCACTCTTCCGCCGCCGCACGGCCGACTTCCGGCTGCGAGCCGGCGCCAAGGCCTTCGGTGACATGCGCGCCGAGCTGGATCAGGCGGCCCGCCTTCGACATGGTCAGCGCCTGCGCGTCGGTGTTGGCCACCACGAACTCGACACCGCGCAGACCGGCGGTGATCATGTTGTTGACGGCATTGCCGCCGCCGCCGCCGACACCGAACACGGTGATGCGCGGCTTAAGCTCGGTGATGTCCGGCTTCTGCAGATTGATGGTCATTGTCTCCGTCCTTTGCCTTTCACGCCGCTTCGCCGCCGCGGCCGCCTATGGGGCTGTCCCCGTCAATTTTAGAAACTGTCTCTCAACCACTGACTCATGCGATGCAGTTTTCCGCCCGTTCCGGTCATTTTGAGACCGGAAATTCCTTTCGCAGGATGGCTCTCGAAGCTCGCCATCTGCGGATAGATCAGAAGCCCCACCGCAGCCGAGAAGGCCGGCCCCTTCGCCGCTTCCGGCAGGCCGGCCACGCCGAGCGGGCGGCCGATGCGCACATTGCGTCCCAGGATGCGGCGCGCCGCTTCCGGCAGGCCGGCAAGCTGGCTGGCGCCGCCGGTGAGCACCACACGCTTGCCCACCGCATTGCCGTAGCCGGACCTGTTGAGCCGGTCGCGCAGCAGTTCGAGCGTCTCGTCGATACGGGCACGCACGATGCGCGTCATCACCGAGCGCGGGATCTGCAAGGGCACGTCGCCATCGTCGCCGATCGGCTGGATCGAGACCAGGTCGCGGTCGTCCGCGCTGCCCGGCAACGCCGAGCCATGCATCACCTTCAGCCGTTCGGCGGCATCGAGCGAGGTCGACAGCCCCTTGGCCATGTCCAGCGTGACATGGTTGCCGCCTATGGCGATGGCGTCGCCATGGACGAACTTGCCTTCCGAAAACACCGAAATCGTCGTCGTGCCGCCGCCCATGTCGATGCAGGCCGCACCCATTTCCAGCTCGTCGTCGACCAGGGCCGCCAAACCGCTGGCATAGGGCGTCGCCACCATGCGCTCGACCGACAGATGCGAACGGTTGATGGAAAGCTCCAGATTGCGCATCGGCGCGGCGTCGCCGGTCAGCACATGCATGTCGACGCCGAGTGCGTCACCGATCATGCCGCGCGGATCGCGCACGCCGCGTTCGGCATCCAGCGAGAAGCCGACGGGAAGCGAATGGATCACCTCGCGCTCGGCCTTCAGCGCCTGCTTGGCGCCAGCACCGAGAACGCGCTTGATGTCGGCCTCGTCGGCCTCATGGCCGCCAAGATTGATGGTGGCGGAGAAGGCTTCGCTCTTGAGCCGGCCGGCCGTCATGTTGACGATGAGCGAATCGACCGTCAGCCCGGCCATGCGCTCGGCCGCGTCGACGGAAAGGCGGATGGCGTGCTCGGCGCGGTCGAGATCGACGATGACACCAGACTTCACGCCTTGCGATTTCTGATGGCCGATGCCGATCACCTGGATTCGGTGCGAGCGGCCGCGCAGCAGCTTGCCGTCATCGCACGGCTTCAGCTTGGCCACCATGCAGCAGACCTTGCTCGAACCGACATCCAGCACCGTCAGGGTGCCGGACCGGCGCGACGCGGCATCGCCAGGACCGCCAAGCCAGTTCATATCTTCGTCTCCGGCTTGCGCTTCAGGCTCTTGGGTTTCTCGTTGAGGGCGGCTTCGCGCTGCGTCGCCGCTTCCGCCGTCAACTGCACGACCAGCCGGTCCGTCAGGCGCATGTCGACGGCGGCGATGTCACGCGACAGCAAGCCGCTGTCATGATCCATCTTCACGAGTTCGGCGAGCGCCTGATCCTCGTCGTCCTCGGGAAGCTTGACGGTGATGCCATTGTCCAGCTTCAGGTCCCAGCGCCGCTCGCCGACGCGGATATAACCTTTGATCCGGCTCGCGAGCTCGGGATATTTTTCGACCTTGGCCAGGAAATCGGGCGCGCTCGCCGGCGCGCCGGTGCCGATCAGCAGCGGCAGAAGCACCTGCTTGCCACCCGAGAACGGCGCGATCATGGCACCATTCCTCTCGATGACCGAAAGCTCGTCGCCCTGCTGCCAGAGCGCGAAAGCCTCGCGCTCCTCGACACGTACTTCCAGCGTGTGCGGGTAGACCTTGCGCACCGCCGCAACCTCGATCCACGGCAGGCCGGAGATCCGTTCGCGCGCTGCCTCGGCATTAAAGCCGATCAGCGACGTCCAGCCATCAAGTTCAAGCCTGTCGAGTATATCGATTTCGGAGGTCTGGCGATTGCCGACCACCTTGACCTGATCGACGGCAAAGCCGGTGCGGGCGGTGATGCTCTGCACGATACCGTCGACATGACCACCGAGATAGGCGCCATAGGCACTGCTCGAGAAAATCAGCACGGCCGACATCATGGCCGCGGAAAAGCGCGGCGCCTGGAATTCCCCAACGCCCAGGCGCGCCAGAATGCGCACCGGACGGCGAAGCATGCGCGGCAGTACGAAATGGTCCAACGACAACGACAGGCCGAACAGCGCCGGCCCGGCCGCGCCCCTCTCCCTACCCTGTCCCCATTTCAACGCAGACACGAAGCGTCCTCCACCATCCAACTTAACAAATCGCCAAACGAGTGCCCGGCATGGGCGGCGATTTCAGGTACCAAAGACGTCGGCGTCATACCCGGCTGGGTGTTGACCTCGAGCCAGACAATCTCGCCGTTTTCGGAATGACGATCGTCATAACGGAAGTCCGAACGGGAAACGCCTCGACAGCCGATCGCTTGGTGAGCCTTGAGCGCCAGTGTTTGTATTTTTTGGTAAATATTCGGTGAAACTTTTGCGGGGCATTCGTGCTTTGATCCCCCGGCGACATATTTTGAATCATAGTCGTAGAAGGAATGGCCGGTCGGGATGATCTCGCAGACCCCCAGCGCCACATCGCCCATCACCGCGCAGGTCAGCTCCCTGCCGTGGATGTAGCGCTCGACCATGACGGTATCGCCATATTTCCACTCCGACGAGCCAAGAACCTGCGGCGGATGCGACTGGCCCTCATGCACGATGACGACACCGAAGCTCGAACCCTCATTGACCGGCTTGACCACATAGGGCGGCTTCATCGGATGCTTGTTCTGGATGGCAAAGCGGCTGGCGACCTTCGATTCGGCGACCACGACGCCGACCGACTTGGCAACCCGCTTGGCCTGCTCCTTGTTCATGGCCAGAGCCGAGGCGAGCACGCCAGAATGGGTGTAGGGAATGCCGAGATATTCAAGGATGCCCTGAATGGTGCCGTCCTCGCCAAAAGGGCCATGCAGCGCATTGAAGGCGACATCGGGCTTGAGCTCAGCAAGCACGGAGCCGACATCGCGCCCGACATCGACACGGGTGACCTGGTAGCCTTCCTTCTCGAGTTCATCGGCACAAGCCTTCCCCGACGAAAGAGACACGGGCCGCTCGGACGAAAAACCACCCAGCAGGACGGCCACATGCTTGTTTTTCATTCCCCGGCATCCCCTCTCTCACGGCGGACCAAAACCAGATTTTCCGCAACATTGAGTCAGAGTCTCCCGGCAGGTTGCCCCCCAGACGGAAAACGCTGAAAACGCGTCGAACGACTCAAATCAGGAAACGCTTTCGAGCAGAGAATCAGAGAGTTGATTCACTGGCAAGTGCTTACGATTCCGAGAGATTCACTTTCTGAGAAAATGGATGCGAAAAGCGTGTCGTTGAGTCTTCGGAGCAACGGTCGCGGACCGTTTCGGCCTCGTTGAAGTTCATGCATCACATGAACTTCACGCGCGCCAAAGTGCACCTTAAAGGAGCTGCCCGAGAAACTCCTGCACGGCATGCCCCGGCCGGAAATTGCCGATTCGCTTGATTTCCCATTGCAACCGGATACCGGAATTCTCCAGCACCCGCGTGCGCACCGTCTCGCCGAGATATTCAAGGTCGTAGCCGGTCGCGGTTCCCGTGTTGATCATGAAGTTGCAATGCATCGGCGACATCTGGGCCCCGCCGATCATCAGGCCGCGGCAGCCCGCTCTGTCGATCTCCTTCCAGGCCGACGTGCCTTCCGGATTCTTGAAGGTCGAGCCACCGGTCTTCTCGCGGATCGGCTGCACGGTCTCGCGATGGTTCTGCACGGCCTCCATCGCCGCCTTGATCGCCGTTTTGTCCTCGACAAAGCCTTCGAACACGGCCGAGGTGAAGATCAGCCCGGAGGGCGCCGCTGAATGGCGATAGGCGTATCCCATATCGGCATTGCTCAGCGTCTGCACATTGCCCTTGCGGTCGAGCGCCCGCACTTCGACGACGCGCTCGCGCGTCTCGACACCATTGGCGCCGGCATTCATCCGCAGCGCACCGCCGATTGCACCCGGAATGCCGTGGTAGAAATGAAAGCCGCCAATGCCGGCCTCGAGCGCCACCGCTGCGACACGCTTGTCGGGGGTCGCAGCTCCCGCCTTGATCCTGATCGGCGAAATCACCTCGGCCTCGCCGAAGCCCTTGGCCGAAAGGCGGATGACAAAGCCCTCGATGCCGCCGTCGCGGACCAGCAGGTTGGAGCCGACGCCAACGACGGTAAGAGGTATTTCTTCAGGAACGGCTTTGAGGAACACCGCAAGATCCTCCTCATCAGCCGGCTGAAACAACGCTTCAGCCAGACCCCCTGCACGGAACCAGGTGATCTTGTCCATCTCGGCGTTCGGCGTGAGACGGCCGCGCAGGCCGGCAAGCCGGTCGCCAAGTCTGTCGATCAGGGCCTGGCCGTGCATCATGAGACGGTCCCGCCAAGCTCCTTGGGCAACGCATAGGCCCATTGGGTGATGTTGCCGGCGCCCAGGAAGACGACGAAGTCACCTGATTTTGCCAAGTCGCGGATGATGGGCGCGATCGCCGCCGGACCCTCGATGTAGCGCGCGTCGCGATGGCCGCCGGCGCGGATACGCGACACCAGCGCGTCCGAGCTGACGCCGTCGATCGGCTCCTCGCCGGCCGCGTAGACCGGCGCCACCATCACTGTGTCGGCGTCGTTGAAGCAGGTGGAAAACTCGTTGAACAGATCATGCAGCCGGGTGAAGCGATGCGGCTGGGCAATGGCGATGACGCGACCCTGGGTGGCGCTGCGCGCCGCCTTCAGCACCGCCGAGATCTCGACCGGATGGTGGCCGTAATCGTCGAATATTTCGACGCCGTCCCACGAACCGGTATGGGTGAAGCGGCGCTTGACGCCGGCGAAGGACGACAGGCCCTTCTTGATCGCCTCGGCCGACAGGCCGAGCTCATGCGCGACCGCGATCGCTGCCGTCGCGTTGGAGACGTTGTGGCGGCCGGGCATCGGCAGGCGCAGGCCCGCTATGACAGTCTGGCCGCCGGTCTTGCGGTCGCGGATCACCACGTCGAATTCCGAAATGGCACCTGCCATGCGGTGATTGGTAAAGCGCACGTCGGCCTGCGCATTCTCGCCATAGGTGATGACCCGGCGGTCCTCGATGCGGCTGACCAGTGCCTGCACCTCGGGGTGATCGGTGCACATCACGCCAAAACCATAGAACGGCACGTTCTCGACGAACTGGCGGAACGCCTCGCGCACCTTGTCGAAGCTGCCATAGTGATCGAGATGCTCGGGATCGATGTTGGTGACGACCGCGATCTCGGCCGGCAGTTTCAGGAAAGTGCCGTCGCTTTCGTCGGCCTCGACCACCATCCATTCGCCGTCGCCCATGCGCGCGTTGGTGCCATAGGCGTTGATGATGCCGCCATTGATGACGGTCGGATCGAGCCCACCGGCATCGAGCAAGGTCGCCACCATCGAGGTCGTCGTCGTCTTGCCATGTGTGCCGCCGATCGCCACCGCCTGGCGAAAGCGCATCAGCTCGGCCAGCATTTCGGCCCGGCGCACGATCGGCAGCAGCTTTTCGCGCGCGGCCTTGAGCTCAGGGTTGGATTTCTTGATCGCCGTCGAGACGACCACCACCTCGGCATCGCCGAGATTCTCGGCCCTATGGCCGACGAAGCATTCGATGCCCTTGTCGCGCAGCCGCTGCACATTGGCGCTTTCGGCCTGATCGGACCCTTGCACCTTGTAGCCGAGATTGTGCAGCACTTCGGCAATGCCGCTCATGCCGATGCCGCCAATGCCGATGAAATGCACAAGGCCGATGGTCTGCGGCATCTTCATGCTTGCGTCCCCTTCCTGAAATCCGAAATGGTTTTTTTGGACGCAATAGCCTCTGTAAGATCAGCGAGCAACCGTGCCGCGTTCGGCCGGCCGGCCGATTTCGCGCCCGCCGCCATCGCCACAAGCCGATCGGGGTCGTCCATCAGCTCGCCAATGAGCGCTGCGATGCGTTCGGGCGAGAGCGAGGATTGCGGATGCACTTCGCCGCCGCCGGCAGCGGCAAGGGCCGCCGCGTTCGCCGCCTGGTCGTGGTCGAGCGCGTAGGGGTAAGGCACCAGGAGCGCCGGCCGGCCGATGACGGCGATCTCCGAAACGGTCGAGGCGCCGGAGCGCGAGATCACCAGGTGCGCAGCCGCCATGCGCTGCGCCATGTCGGTGAAGAAGGGTGAGACCTCGGCAGCAACGCCCAGTGCCGCATAGGCCGCCTTGACCCGCGCCACATCATCGGCGCGAGCTTGTTGGGTAATGACCAGCCGCTTGCGCTGAGCATCGGAAAGCAGCGCGATCGCCCCCGGCACGGCATCGGAAAAGAACTGAGCGCCCTGGCTGCCGCCGAACACCAGCAGGCGAAACGGCTGTTCCCCGGTCGATGCCGCATAATTCGTCCTGGCCGCTTCCAGCACGGCCGGCCTGACCGGATTGCCTGTCGTCACTGTCTTCACACCGGCAGCACTGGTGTCCTGCGGCAGGAAGCCGCCGGCGATGGCATCGACACGGCCGGCCAGCGCCCGGTTGGCGCGCCCCATCACCGCGTTCTGCTCATGGATCAGCGTCGGCACCTTGCGCCGTGTCGCCGCGTAGAGCGGCGGCAAGGTCGGATAGCCACCGAAGCCGACGACGGCATCAGGCTTGATCCTGCCGATGACGGCGGAGGCCTGGCGCACGCCGCGCCAAATTTTCCAGAAGGCACCAAGCAGGGCAAAAGGGTTTTTCGAGCCCATCGTCGCCGACTGGATCGGGTGGACGGCGGCGGCCGGAAAATGGCCGGCAAAACGCTCGGCACGGTCGTCGGTCGCCAGATGCACCGACCAGCCGCGCTCGTTCAATTCATGCGCCAGCGCCTCGGCCGGGAAAAGATGCCCACCGGTGCCGCCTGCCGCGAGAAGGATGACGCCTCTGGCCATATCACTCCGCCGGCACGGCGCGTTGCGACAGGCCAAAGCCCATCTGCTTGCGCTTTTCCGGCCGCTTGCGTGTCAGCGCCAGCACCATGCCCATCGAGATGGCGATGGCGATCTGCGAGGAGCCGCCATAGGAGATGAACGGCAGCGTCATGCCCTTGGCCGGCACGAGCTGGAGGTTGACGCACATGTTGATGACCGCCTGCAGGCCGAACACGGTGACGAGACCGCCGACCGCATAGCGGGTGAAATCGTCATGCTCCTTCAGCGCCGTGTTGAGGCCGCGCAGAACGATGAAGGCGAAGATCGACATGATGAAGAAGCACATGATCAGCCCGAACTCTTCGCCCGCGACCGAGAAGACGAAGTCGGCATGGCTGTCGGGAATGACCCGCTTGACGGTGCCCTCGCCCGGTCCGACACCGAACCAGCCGCCATTGATCAGCGCTTCGCGCCCCATGTCGACCTGGAACGTGTCGCCCTCGCCGGTGAGGAACTTGTCGATGCGCAAGGCAACGTGCGGGAACACCGTATAGGCGGCAAAAACGCCGCCGACGCCGGCCGCGCCGAGCGCGACGATCCACAGCCAGGGCAGCCCGGCCATGAAGAACATGATGCCCCAGGTGCCGGTCGTCAGCATGGTCTGGCCGAGGTCCGGTTGCGCCACCAGCAGCGATACGACCAGCACCAGCAGCAGCATGGCGAACAGATTGCCCGGGATGTCAGGCTGGCGCTTGTGCTCGGCGAACAGCCAGGCGCACATGATGACGAAGGCGGGCTTCAGGAATTCCGAGGGCTGGATCGACAGGCCGGCAAGCGACACCCAGCGGCGCGCGCCCTTCACCTCGACGCCGATATAGAGCACCGCCACCATCAGCACCAGCATCAGGCACAGAATGACCAGCGCCATGCGCCGGATCTGCCTGGAATCGAGGAAGGAAACGGCCAGCATTACGCCGAGCGCCGGCACGGTGAAGATGATCTGCCTGGTGGCAAAGTGGAAACTGTCGAGGCCGATGCGTTCGGCCACCGCCGGGCTGGCGGCGAAGGACAAGACGATGCCAAGCCCCATCAGCGACAGGAAAGCCGCCAGGAACCAGCGATCGATCGTCCACCACCAGGTCGCAACCGGACTTTTGTCGAGACGGCTCTGCATTATCGTGCCCCTCCGATGGGTTTCACACCCTCGATAGCATTCGCAGCTTGCCTGAAGGCTTCGCCGCGGACTTCGAAATTCTTGAACTGGTCGAAACTGGCGCAGGCCGGCGACAGCAGCACCACCGCCTCGCCGCTGTCGTCCTTAGCCGCATCATGCGCGGCGTGCTCGACCGCCGCGGCCAGCGTGCCTGAGATCTCGTAGGGAACTGCCTCGCCCAGCGTCGCCGAAAAAGCCGGCGCCGCCTCGCCGATCAGATAGGCCTTGGCAATGCGCGGGAAGAAGCCGCGCAAGGGCTCGATGCCGCCTTCCTTGGGCAGGCCGCCTGCGATCCAGTAGATGCGCGGGAAGCTGGACAGCGCCGGCGCCGCAGCATCGGCATTGGTCGCCTTGGAATCGTTGATGAACAGCACATGATCCTTGCGGCCGACCTGCTCCATGCGGTGCGCGAGGCCGGGAAAGCTTTCCAGCCCCGACTGGATCTCGCCAAGCTCCAGCCCGACCTTGAGGCAAGCGGCGACCGCTGCCAGAGCGTTCTGGGCATTGTGCTGGCCGCGCAGCGAGCCGATGCCTTCGAGGAAGGCGACACGGCTGTAACGGCCGTGCACCGCTTCCATCAAATTGCTGCCGTCGGCGAAATAGCCATCGGTCAGCGGCAGGCGCTTGGAAATGCGGATGACGTGCCGCCCCGCCCGCTCCAGCCGCTCGGCGATCTGCGCGCACCAAGAATCGTCGATGCCGACGATCGCCGTCTCGCTGCCGGCCACCAGCCGCTCCTTGATCGCGGCGTAGTGCTGCATGGTGCCGTGGCGGTCGAGATGATCGGGCGTCAGGTTAAGCAGGATGCCTGCCGTCGGATTGATCGAGGGCGCGAGGTCGATCTGGTAAGACGAGCATTCGACGACATAGTGCCGATCGGGCTCGGGCGGATCGAGCGTCATCACCGCGCGGCCGATATTGCCGCCCATCTGGGTGTCGCGTCCCGCGGCCTTCAGGATGTGCGCGGTCAGCGCGGTCGTCGTCGACTTGCCGTTGGTGCCGGTGATGGCGATGAAAGGCGATGTCGGCGCGCTCAGCATCCGCTCGCGGCAGAAAAGCTCGACGTCGCCGATGATCTCGACGCCTGAACCGCGCGCGAGTTCCACCGTCCAATGCGGCTTGGGATGCGTCAGCGGGACGCCCGGCGACAGCACGAAAGCCGAGAATTTCGCCCAGTCGGCGCCGCGCAGATCAGCGGTCGCGATACCGGCAACGGCGGCCTTGGCAACGCTTTCGGGATTGTCGTCCCAGGCCAGCACGTCCGCGCCGCCCTCGATCAGCGCGCGCGCCGTCGCGATCCCCGAGCCACCGAGCCCGAAGAGCGAAACGCGCTTGCCTGAAAAGGATGCGGCGGGGATCAAAGGGCTTCCTATCTCAGCTTGAGGGTCGACAGGCCGACCAGCGCCAGGATGACGGCGATGATCCAGAAGCGGATCACCACCTGGCTTTCGGTCCAGCCGAGCTTTTCGAAATGATGGTGGATCGGCGCCATCAGGAACACCCGCTTGCCGGTCATCTTGAAGTAGCCGACCTGGATGATGACCGACAGGATTTCCACGACGAACAATCCGCCGACGATGACCAGAACGATCTCGTGCTTGGTGGCGACCGCAACGGTGCCGATCAGGCCGCCCATGGCCAGCGAGCCGGTGTCGCCCATGAAGATCGCCGCAGGCGGCGCATTGAACCAGAGGAAGCCCAGACCAGCGCCGATGACCGCGCCGAGCACGACCGCCAGTTCACCGGTGCCGGGCACGAAATGAATCTGCAGATATTCAGCGAACACCGCATTGCCCGAGAGATACGCGATGACGCCGAAGGAGGCAGCCGCGATCATGATCGGCACGATCGCCAGTCCGTCCAGGCCGTCGGTGAGGTTCACAGCATTGCCGGCGCCGACGATGACGAAGCAGGAGAACGGAATGAAGAACCAGCCGAGATTGACGATGAATTCCTTGGCGAAGGGAAATGTCAGCGACGAAGAGAACGGCGCCTGGCCGTTGTGCATGATCACCCAGGCGGCGATGCCGGCAATGACAAATTCAAGCGCAAGGCGTGCCTTGCCGGAAAAGCCGAGATGCGACTGCTTGGTTACCTTGAGATAGTCGTCGTAGAAGCCAATCGAGCCGAAGCCCAGCGTCACCAGCAGCACCACCCAGACATAGATGCTCGACAGGTTCGCCCACAAAAGCGACGAGCCGATGATGCCCGACAGGATCATCAGGCCGCCCATGGTCGGCGTGCCGGCCTTCTTGAAATGTGTCTGCGGCCCATCGGCGCGGATCGGCTGCCCCTTGCCTTGCCGCAGCCGCAGCGAATTGATGATGGTCGGTCCGAAGATGAAGACGATCAGCGCCGACGTGATCAGCGCCCCGCCGGTGCGGAAGGTGATGTAGCGGAAGACATTGAAGACCGAGACCTTGTCCGCAAAATCGACGAGCAGTGTAAACATGCGTTTTCGTCCCCCGACCTAGGTCTGTTTTCTGGCTGTCGATTCAGCCGGGAATTTGCCCAGCAGCGCATCGACCAATTTTGCAAAACCGATGCCCTTCGACGATTTGATCATCACCACGTCACCCGGCTTAAGCGCGGCAAGCAGCACCGGCTTCAGCTCCTCGACACCAGCGCGGTATTCCGTCTTGATCTCAGCCGGCAGCGCTTCGGCCAGCGCCCGCATTTCCGGGCCGCCGAGGAAGACGGTCTGTGTCCCGGTGCCGACGATGAGTTCGGCAAGGGCTGCATGCAGCTTGGCCGAATGGTCGCCGAGTTCGAGCATGTCGCCGAGCACGGCAATGCGGCGGCCCTCGCCCGTCACAGGCGTCGCGTTGAGCAATGCCATGGCAGCAGCCATCGACGCCGGATTGGCGTTGTAGCTTTCGTCGATCAGCGTGATCGGTCCACCTGGGTGGCTCGAAGTCGAGCCACCGGGATGGCGCAGCACATGGCGCTTGCCGCGCCCGCGCTCGGCGGAGAGATCGGCCAGTGCGAGTGCCGCCTGGTCGAGATCGGCGCCGACCAGATGCACCGCACCCAGCACCGCCAGCACGTTCTGCACCATATGGCGGCCGGGCGCGCCGATCCGCGCCGACACTTCGTGGCCGCCGATCCTGGCGATGATGTCGGAATGATCCGCATGCAGTTCGCATTTGGTGAGCTTGAAGGTGGAGCGCGCATTCTCGCCGAAGCCGTATACGTGCTCGACACCGGCGGCACGGGCCATCTTGTCGAGCAGCTTGAAGCGCGTATCGTCGCGGTTGAGGACGGCGGCCCCCTCGGGCTCCAGCCCCTCGAAAATCTCGGCCTTGGCCTTGGCGATCTCGTCCAGATTCCGGAAGAAACCTAGGTGGGCGGCCGCGATCATGGTGACGATGGCGACATGCGGCCTCACCATCTTGACCAGCGGACGGATCTCGTCGGGATGGTTCATGCCGATCTCGAACACGGCATAGTCGCAATCATCGGGCATGCGTGCCAAAGTCAGCGGCACGCCCCAGTGATTGTTGAAGGACTGCGCCGAGGCATGCACCTTGCCGGCGGCTTGCAGCACATGGCGCAGCGCTTCCTTGGTGGTGGTCTTGCCGGCCGAACCGGTCACAGCGATGATTTTCGCGCTCGAGCGGGCGCGCGACGCAACTCCAAGCTTTTCCAGTGCGACCAGCACGTCCTCGACGACGATGATCGGCGCCGTCAGCCGGCCGAGCGACGGCAGCTTGCCTTCGGCCACCACCAGCACGCCGGCGCCAGCCTTGATGGCGGCGGTTGCGAAGTCATGGCCGTCCATCGCCTCGCCCTTGATAGCGAAGAAGGCATCGCCCGGCTGCAGGCTGCGGCTGTCGATCGAAATGCCTGAAATGCCGTCCGGCATCGGCCCGAGCGGCCGCCCGTCCATGGCGGCAACCAGCGCCTCGGAGGTCCACAGCAAGCTCATGCGGCACGCTCCGTGAGTGCCGCGCGAACCTCCTCGTGATCGGAAAAATGCAAGGTCTCGGAGCCGATCGTCTGGCCCTCCTCGTGCCCCTTGCCGGCCACGATCAGCGTGTCGCCGGCATGCAGCATGGCGACCGCCTCATGAATCGCCTGGCGCCGGTCGCCGATCTCGATGGCACCGGGAGCGGCGGACAAAATAGCGGCGCGGATCGTTTCCGGCACTTCGGAGCGCGGATTGTCGTCGGTGACGATGACGACATCTGCAAGTCGCGTCGCAATCTCGCCCATGATCGGTCGCTTGCCGCGGTCGCGGTCGCCGCCGCAGCCGAACACGACGATGACGCGGCCGGTGGTGAACGGCCGGACCGAGGCCAGAACGTTTTCCAGCGCGTCCGGCTTGTGGGCATAATCGACATAGACCGGCGCGCCGCTGGCGGTGGTGCCGACGAGGTCGAGCCGGCCCGGCGCGCCCTTCAGTTTCTCCAACGCCATCAAGGCCTTGGCGACAGGTGTTCCCGTGGAGATGGCAAGACCCGCCGAAACCAGCGCGTTCGAAATCTGGAAATCACCGGCCAACGGCAGGTCGATCTCGTAGAGCACGCCATCGGCCTCGACTTCGGCGCGTTGGCGGTGGCGCTCGTGCTCGACCCGCTTCAGCCTGAGGAAATCGCCATGGCGGCCGACCGTCAGCACATTGAGCCCGGCAGCCTGTGCGGCCTCGATCGTCGGCGCCGACCATGGATCGTCGGCGAAGATCACGGCCGGTGCGCCCTTCGGCAGCAGCGTGTCGAACAGACGCAGTTTGGCGCGGTGATAGTCCTCGATGGTCGGATGATAGTCCATATGGTCGCGGCCGAGATTGGTGAAGCCGCCGGCGGCCAGCTTCACGCCGTCGAGGCGGCGCTGGTCGAGCCCATGGCTGGAGGCTTCCATCGAAGCGTGGGTGACGCCGGCATCCGCCAATTCCCGCAGCAATTGGTGCAGGGCGACCGGATCGGGTGTCGTCAGCGAGCCATAGTCGTTGCGTCCAGGCGCCACCACGCCGGTGGTGCCGATCGAAGCGGCGGCATAACCGGCCTGCTCCCAGATCTGCCTGGTGAAGGCGGCGACCGAGGTCTTGCCGCTGGTGCCGGTCACCGCGACCATGATCTCAGGCTGCTTGCCGGAATAGCGTGCCGCACTCAGCGCCAGCGCCAGGCGCGGATCGTCGACCGCCAGCACCGGAACCGACAGCCCGGCAATGGTGCTGCCCTTGCCCGCCACGATCGCGGCAGCACCGCGCGAGGCGGCGTCGGCGGCATAAACGGCGCCGTCGGCCTTGGTTCCGGCGAGCGCAAAAAAGACAACGCCCGGTTTTACCTGGCGGGAATCCGAAGAAATCCCTGTAACCTCCAGATCGACGGAAGCTATTCCCTCGACGGGCAGGATACCGGCTAGATCTCTGAGCTTCATCGAGTCCCGTTCACCGCAACAAAATAGCGCGCTGTTGCCGGCGCGCCCTAAGAATCACTGATAGGAAACCAGCGTTGCACCATTTTCATGGCTGAAATCTGGCTTCACGCCAAGCATGGCAGCTGAACGCCTGATGATATTGCCGGCCATGACCCCCGCATTTGCGGCCGCGACATCCGTCATGCCAGGCTTTTCCGGGTGCGGGGCATCGGCAATGGTAAACACCAGATACTGCGGATCGTCCATCGGGAAGGCGGCGACGAAAGTGTTGAAATTCAAGTCCTTGGAGTAACGGCCATTGACGACCTTCTCGGCCGTTCCGGTCTTGCCACCAACGCGGTAGCCGGGGACTCTGGCGTTTCTGGCAGAGCCCTTTTCGGCATTGAGCGAATAGAGGTAGCGCATGCCTTCGACGGTCTTTTCGCTCACCACTCTCTTGGCGGTGGCCATCGCTTCCGCCTGCGTCCGCACCAGAAAGGTGGGGTTCATCAGGAAGCCGCCATTCATCAACGCCGCGCAGCCCACAGCCGCTTGCAGCGGCGTCGTCGACACGCCATGGCCGAAGGCGATGGTGAATGAATTGACCTGTTTCCAGACCTTCGGTTCAGTCGGACGGGCAGTCTCCGGCAATTCGGTCTGCATCCTGTCCAGAATGCCAAGGCGGTGCAGGAATTCGCGATGCCCCTCGATGCCGACCATCTCGGCTTCCCTGGCCGACCCGATATTGGACGAATAGAGGAACACCTCCGGCAACGACAGCACACGGTTCTTGCCGTGGAAATCGTGAATGGCCTGATGGCCGACCCGGATTGGATGCGAAGCATCGAAGCGGCTCGCCATCGTCGCCTTGCCGGAATCGAGCGCCATGGCGGATGTGAAGCTCTTGAAGGTCGAGCCCATCTCGTAGAGGCCCGCCGACATGCGATTCAGCCGGTCCTTGTCCTGTGCATTGTAGGGATTGTTCGGATCAAAATCCGGCACGGAAGCCATGGCCACCACTTCGCCGGTCTTGACGTTGAGCACGACGGCGCCGGCCCCCATGGCACGATAGCGCTCAAGGCCGGCGGCGATCTCGTCGCGCACCACATGCTGCACGCGCAGATCGATCGAAAGCTTTACCGGCTTGAGATCCTTGGCAATGGCAAGGCCCGATGCCTGCAAGTCGCTCAAGCCTTGCTCGTCCACATATTTCTCCATTCCGGAGATGCCCTGGTTGTCGATGTTGGTGAGGCCGACAATGTAGGACGAGGTCTCGCCGCTCGGATAGAAGCGGCGCTTTTCGGTGCGGAAGCCGAAACCGGGAATGCCGAGCTGCATGATGTCGGACTGTTGCTTGGGCGTCAGCTGCCGCTGCAGCCAGACGAAACCGGCGCCGCTCTTCAGCTTATGGTAGGTCTGCTCATAGTCGATGTCCGGAAGCACCGTCGACAGCTTCTCGATCGCCTCGTCGGCGTCGACAATGCGGCGCGGTTCTGCAAACAGCGACGCCGTCTTGATATCGGTGGCCAGCACTTCGCCGTTGCGGTCGACGATGTCGGGCCGCGATGCCGTCACCCGGCTCTGCGGACCGCCCGACATATCGGGGGTCTGGAAGCCGAGATAGACCAGCCGCCCTGATATGGTCGAGAAGATGCCGAAGAACACCGCCATCGTCATGACGATGCGCGTCCTGCCCTTGCCGCCGGTCGCCTTGCGGGCGCCCTCGACCACGATCGATCCATCCTCACTCGTCCTGGCGCGACGCTTCAGCAGTTTGCCGATCATTGGGCGATGCCTCCGGTCACGACGGGATCCTTACTGTCCGAAGGCGCTTGGTCGGAATTGTCGGCCATGCCGCCCTGGCGTCCCGACAGGATGTCCTGGATGTCAAGGGATTTGGCCGGCAGGTCGCCGATGCCGCCGATCTGACGAGCGCTGACCGGCTCGAGTTCGAGCTGCGACTTGTAGAGTTCAGCCAGCTTCTGCAGCCGCGACGGCTGGGTAAGCAGGCTCCAGTCGGCCTTGAGCAGGTCGATCGTGTCCTCCTCATAGCGTATCTGCGCATGGATCTTCTGCACCGAAGCCAATTGTTCCTCGGCCTCGCGCTTGGCCTTGTAGGTAAGGGCCGCGACCGCAACCATGACGGCGATCAGGACAATGTCGCTGGTACGAAACACGTGTTACCTCTCCCCCGGCCGGTCGATACCGGGAAGCTTTGGAAGGCCGAAAATCGAAAAATCACTGCCGCGCGCCGGCGCCTCGGTGCGGATCGCCGCGCGCAGCCTGGCCGAACGGGCGCGCGGATTGGCCGCCACCTCGGCGTCGCCGGCAGTCACGCCGCCGCCCGCCTTGCGGAACGTCGCGGTGCGCGCATGAGCCTCGGGCAGGTGACGTGAGCCGGTCGCAACATCGGCCCGGTCGGCGATGAAGCGCTTGACGATGCGGTCTTCCAGCGAATGGAACGTCACCACGGCGAGCCGACCGCCCGGCTTCAGCGCGCGTTCGGCCGCGAACAGGGCCTTGGCCAGTTCGCCAAGCTCGTCATTGACGAAGATGCGCAGCGCCTGGAACACGCGCGTAGCCGGATGGATCTTGTCCTTCGGCGCCCGGCCGATATGCGTCTCGATGGCATCGGCCAGTTCCAGCGTGCGCTCGAACGGGCGCTTTTCGCGGCGAGCCTCGATCATGCGGGCGATGCGCCCGGCATGACGCTCCTCGCCGAGGAAGCCGAAGATGCGGGCAAGATCGCCCGGCTTGAAGGAATTGACGACATCGGCAGCGCTGAGACCCGATTGCGCCATGCGCATGTCGAGTGGCCCGTCGGCGCGGAACGAAAACCCGCGCTCGGCCTGGTCGAGCTGCATCGAGGACACGCCGATGTCGAGCACGACACCCTCGGCGCTCTCGACATGTTCGTCCAGCGTCGAGAACGGCGCCTGCACCAGCCGCAGCCGGCCGCCGGACTGCGCTTCCAGATCGCGCCCGGCATCGATTGCATCCGGATCGCGATCGATCGCCACAACCGAGGCGCCCGTCGCCAGAATGGCCCTGGTGTAGCCGCCGGCGCCGAACGTGCCATCGATGATGAGGTCGCCCTGCGCCGGCGCCAGTGCTTCGAGCACTTCGGCAAGGAGGACCGGAATGTGGCGGGCCGATCCGCCAACGGCGTGCCCATCGACGGCGTGAGGAAGGTCATCGCCGTGGCCTGCCGTCATTCCGGTCGCTCCCCAGGCTTCGTCCCCTGCCGAAGCTGCAAAAGCCGTGCCCGCGCCTGCGCCCCATAGGCGGCAAGCCGTCCCGGCTCCCAGATCTGAAAGAAATTGCCGCGCCCGACAAAGGCCACTTCCGCCGAAATGCCGGTGTGTTCGCGAATGAAATCGCTCATCGTGATGCGGCCGTCCTGGTCGAGTTTCAAGAAGGTTCCGTCGCCATGGCAGAAGAACGACATATCGTCCGCGGTCTGCAGGAAGGGATCCTCGAGCGCGATGCGCTGCTCGTAGCGGTCGAGCAGATCGAGCCCGCCGACATCCATCGCCGGCAGATCCAGGCAGCGTAGCGCATAGAGTTCCGAATAGCCGCGTTTCTGCACGACGGCACGGAAATGCGCGGGAACGGACACCCGCCCCTTCGCATCGATCCTGCTCACCGAGTTTGACAGAAACCGGTCCATTACACGCTACGGCCGCTTGCGCCGCCGCACCCCTCTCCATCTTGTCGCCGGCGCCGCCGCGGCGCCTTCCCTGGCCCGTATCAGTCTCGTCCGCACGGGCAAAAACCGGCAAACGCGCAGCCGCCGCGGCTGCCCGATTGGCGTACGCTTTACCCTGACGCGGAACGAAGGCTTTGATGTCTGGATGGGATATCATGGGGCACTATGGGCGTCAACGGGAATAGGCTTCACAAACACGCGCGCCGCGACCAATGAGAACAGCCTCGACGACACGTCTCGTCTTTATCGTCTATTAAGCCTAACGAAGCGTTTAGAGCCGCTTGGCCCAACCGGACGCGCCTTGCCGCGCGCCGCTGCCGGGCATAGCGTCTCGCCACATCTCGTCGGTCGCAAACAGGGTTGGAAATTCGATGTCTGAAACAGCAAAGTCACGCGCTGCAGCACTTCCTCATCTGCGTCGCAGCGGGCTTGCCATGGGCGATTCCATTCCCCTGCCCCTGACCATGGCCGCCATTTTTCATGCGCCCGGCGACGCCACCGGCTTCAACCAGTATGGCCGCTTCAGCAACCCGACCTGGGACGCGGTCGAACATATGCTGGCTCATCTGGAGGACGCACCTTGCGTCGGGTTCCCTTCAGGAATGGCGGCAATCTCGGCGGCGTTTTTTGCCATGCTCAAGGCCGGCGACCGTATCCTGCTGCCTTCAGACGGCTATCACACGACGCGGGCTTTGGCCGATCGCTTCCTCAAGCCGCTCGGCATCACCTACGATGTCAGGCCGACCTCGACCTTCCTCGATGGCGGCTTCGATGGCTATCGGCTGGCGTTTGTCGAAACCCCTGCCAATCCGGGGCTGGATATCTGCGATATCGCCGCCGTTGCCGATGCTGTTCACAAAGCCGGCGCGATCCTTGTCGTCGACAACACGACCATGACACCCTTCGGCCAGCGGCCGCTCGACCATGGCGCCGATATCGTCGTTGCCGCCGACACCAAGGCACCCAATGGCCACTCCGACGTGCTGTTCGGCCATGTGGCCAGCCGCAATGCCGATATCATCGCCGCCGTGACCGGCTGGCGCGAAGTTTCCGGCAGCATTCCCGGACCATTCGAAGCCTGGCTGGTGCACCGCGGCCTGGAGACACTGGATGTGCGCTTCGATCGCATGTGTTCCTCGGCGGAAGTCATCGCGCGGCGGCTGCAGGGCCATCGGGCAATCAGCGGTCTGCGTTATCCCGGACTGGAAGGCGATCCGTCGCACAACCTTGCCCGCGCCCAGATGGAGCGCTTTGGCTTTCTCATTTCTTTCGAGCTCGCCTCGGAGGACAAGGCCGAGGATTTCATCAACAATTGCGCCTTGATGCAGGCCGCGACATCCTTCGGCGGCGTCCACACCTCCGCCGAGCGGCGCTTGAAGCGAGGCGATGCCGTTGCCGCCGGCTTCGTTCGCCTCTCGGTCGGCTGCGAGCCGGTGGACGAGCTCTGGAAGGCGATCGAGGCGTCACTGGACAAGATCGGCGGCTGACGAAACGGCTACGCGCCGACGTCATCGGCCTCGATGTTGCGCTTGCCATGCAGCACGCGGATTATTTCGATCGCATCGTCATCGACCCGGTACAAGGTGAGATAGTCGCCAACGACCAGATGACGGATGCCTGGCGCGATGTCGTCGCGCGGTGCGCCTAAGAAGGGATAGGTGCAGTTGCCGCCACCGCGCCTCGATGCGATCGAGCAACCGATCGGCCGCAGCCTCGCTGTCGCGTGCAACATGAAGCCAGATCGCGATCAAATCGTCTTCTGCGCGCGCATTCCGGACGATGGGCAGCAGATTCATGCCGCGTCGTCAGATCGCAGGCGTCTCCTCGCTTCAGCCTTGATGTCATCCATTGACGCAAATCGACCAGGCCCGCTGTCGATCCCTTCCTGCACCAGCTTGCGCAATTCCTCGACCGTGTAGCCATGCAGGTCGCGCCGGTCTTTCCACTGTCTGAGCGCGTCGCGGATCACTTCGCTGGCCGATGCATATTCGCCGGCGGCGACTACATCGTCCACCGCCGCCGCCAGTTCCGGCGACAGCGTGATGCTGCGTTTGTCGACCTGTCCCATGAGAGGCTCCCGATGCTATCAGCTGATCCATGGTACGATTTAATCGCACCAGTTTCAAGCAATAGCCGGCCCTCGCTCGCATGGATGGATCGGTGAACAAACTTGAATCAGCAGGCGCGCCCGAGGGCGCAACCTGTTGATATCAAGAGACTTCTCTTCGATATCGCGGGAGAAAAAATTGCCAGCTGGCCTGTAAGCCGGGTTCTGTATGGCCCTCGCCCCTTGCGAGGCGAGAACGTGGCGGCCATTCATCTTGGGCGCATGTTGCCATGCGCCTCACGCAACCTACCCGGACGGTGAGCCGGAAACAGCCCTCGAGAGTTTCCCCTCGCACCGCCCCTATTCGGTCTTGCTCCCGGTGGGGTTTACCGTGCCGCTCCTGTTGCCAGTCGCGCGGTGGGCTCTTACCCCACCCTTTCACCCTTACCCCGAATCCGGCAAGCCGGATCGTGGCGGTTTGCTTTCTGTGGCACTTTCCCTGGGGTCGCCCCCGCCGGCCATTAACCGGCACCGTGTTTCCATGGAGCCCGGACTTTCCTCACCCACGACCTTTCGGCGTTTGCGGGTGCGGCCGCCCAGCCAGCTGGCAGAGCGTATAAAGGGGTTCACGCCCGAAAACGCAAACGAAAAAGCAGACTTATGCGGGCGATCCCAGCGCAGCCATCTGCACCTTCACCTTGCCGCAATAGGCTGCCGACACCGGGTTCATCCGCGTTGCGGCGTGGCCGGCATTGTATTTCAAAATCGTGCCGCAGGTCGTGCCGCCGCCGAGGCTCCGCGCCATGGCAAGGTATTTCATCCCGTATTTGATGTTGGTGTCGGGATCGAACAGACCCTTGGCGGAGCCGCTATAGCCCATCATCCGAGCCGTGGCCGGCTTGATCTGCATCAGGCCGATCTCGCCGGCGCCGCCGACGATGTTGGGCCGATAGTTGCTTTCGATCTGGATAACCGCCGAGGCGAGCGATACCGGAACGCCTTCGATCGCCGCATAGCGGGCAACGATTGCGGAATACTGCCCGCTGCTGGCCACCGTGGCCGCCGAGGCTGCCGCGTTCCGGACACCGATCGACGCCGTTGCCGTCATGTCGACGGTTTTTCGGCCACGCTTCGTCTGCTTTCTGGCGGACTTCTTCGGCTTGGACCAGCTTGCTTTTTCCATTTTCGCGGAAGCCCGCTTCGTCGCCTTGGCGTCCTGGCCTGCCTTGCCGCTTCTGGCCTGTGGGGCCTTGCCGCTTTTCGCGGATGCCACGACAGGCCCTTGATCGGCTCGCGGGCTGAGGGGCGCGGCATCTGCGGCACTGAAGGCAAAAGTCATTACGCCGGCAGCAAGAGCTGCCGTTAAAACGGTAAATTTCTGCATGTGATCCTGTTCTGTCTGAACCGCGCGAAGATGTTCGCGCAGCAACGCCTAACCAACGTCGGAACAACCCGGGGGCTTGGGGTCCGACATCTACACGTCAGCCGTTTGACGCCCGAATTGGTGTCAAACAAGGCCAGGCAAGTCACTTTGAGTGACAGCTTGTAACTTAAGGATTGGAAAGAATTGCTTCGAAGAGGCTTCCCGGGGGTCAGCGCCTCACGGAAGCAAGCAGCCTTTGCAGCGTCCGCAGCGTCGAGCCGTCGGCAACGCCGTCCACCTTGCGCGGCCGGAAATGACGCTGGAAGGCCTCGACCACCGCCTCGGTCTGCCGGTCGAAAACGCCGGATATTTCAACGCCATAACCGTAGAGCGCCAGCATCGACTGCAACGCTTCGACGTCGCCGCCGGTGTCGCCGGTTGTCAGAGTGGCGCCTCGCCTGACGGGTGCGGCCGCCACGAGATGACCGACACCGGCCTCGAACAGCGTCCGCCACGGAAACTTCTCGCCGGGATCGATCTTGCGCCCCGGCGCAATATCGGAATGCGCGAGTACCCGCTCGGCGGCGATCGAATGCCGACCGGCGATCCCACGGCACAGCCCGATCACCGCATCGATCTGCCGCCGGGGAAAACCGGGATAACCCAGCGAATGCCCCGGATTGACGATCTCGATGCCGACCGAACAGGAATTGATGTCGGCCCGTCCGAACCACGAACTCTTGCCGGCATGCCAGGCGCGGTCGCTTTCCCTGACCATCTGCACGATATGGCCATTCTCGTGGACGAGATAATGCGACGAGACCTCGCTGGCCGGGTCGCAAAGCCAAGCCTCGGCCCCGGCGCCGGTCGCCATACCGGTGTAGTGCAGCACGATCATGTCAGGCCTGCGCGTCTCGCGCCGCGGGCCGAAATT
Source organism: Mesorhizobium sp. M0518 (assembly GCF_040321125.1). Lineage (NCBI taxonomy): Bacteria > Pseudomonadati > Pseudomonadota > Alphaproteobacteria > Hyphomicrobiales > Phyllobacteriaceae > Mesorhizobium > Mesorhizobium sp. M0518. The sequence continues at coordinate 56,300 of NZ_JAMYQY010000020.1, read as the reverse complement.
CGGCGATACCCTGACTTCGGCACGTGGCTCGTCGGGCAGAAAGCCGCTCATGCGTGGCGCAGGCCCCGCTCGATCATCTCGTAGGCGGCGTTGATCGCCGCCACCCTGGTGGTCGCGATCTTGATGAATTCCTGAGGCAGGCCGCGCGCGATCAGCCGGTCCGGATGATTGTCGGAAACCAGCTTGCGATAGCGCTTCCTGACCTCTTCGAACGGCTTGCCGCGCTCGATGCCAAGCACGACATAGGGATCCCCGGCGCCAAGGTTGACATGTCGCGCCATGATGGTCTCGTAATGCGCTTCGTCGATGCGGAAAATCTCGGCGATGCGGTGCAGGAAGTGGCCTTCGCGCTCGTGCACCAGCCCGTCGGCCTTGGCGATGTGGAACAGACCGTCGAGTATGTCCTCCAGCATCACACAATTGGAATGCCCGGAACCGCACATCTGCGCCATCCGCTCGGCATAGGCCTCGAAACCGGCCACGTCGCGCTGGGCGAGATCGAACAGACGCGCCACATTGCGCGTCTCCTTCGGCGGCACTTCGAATATCTCCTGGAACGCGCGCACCTCGTCCTGGGTGACGATGCCATCGGCCTTGGCCATCTTGGCCGACAGCGCGATCATCGCCACCGAAAAGGCGACACGCCGGCGCAAATCCGCATCGCCGGCGAAAACCGTGCGCACGGCCTCGACCACGTCGGCGACACCCGACGAGGCTGAGGATGAAACGCGGGTGATGAATTCGCCGAGGCGATCCCAAATCGACATGGCCTGCTTCTTAGAGCCACCGCCCGCTCCTATCAAGCCGGGACAGTGCCGCAGGCTTTGCACGACAAATCGATCGGACTCGAACGCCACGGCGCTCGGACAATATGAGAAAGGCCGGCGCGAGCCGGCCTTTCTCATTCATCACACGAAGTACTGCTTGCTCGCTACTGCGCGGGCGCAGGAGCTGGTGTTGCCGGAGCCGGCTCGGCAGGCTTCTCGGGTGTGATGCTCTTCGTGGTCGAATTATCCGTTGCCGGAGGCGTCGCGGCCGGCGGCGTGGCTTCCGGGGTAGCCGGCTTCATCGGTTCCTCGGCGGCCGGCGGATTGGTGCTCTGGGTGGTGGTATTGTCCGTACCGCTGTCACTGCAGGCGGCGACGCCAAGCAAGGCCAAAGCGGAAACGGACGCGAGAATGAGCTTTTTCATTTTGTCTCTCCTTCAACACACGCTCACGTTGCCGTGAGCGGTCGAAGGACAAATGCGTCAAACGACCATGAGTTTCGTAACGTTGCGTTTCCGCATGTAACATCGTCTGGTCCATTTGCGATTGCCGCTCCGGCCGTGGCGAACTAACAGAATGTGCCGAACCACCGATCGAACGGAAAAGCGCCAGGGGCTGTCATGACCGAAAAATGGGATTTCTGGATCGACCGAGGCGGCACATTCACCGATGTCATCGGCCGAGATCCGGAAGGCGGGCTGCACCCGCGCAAGCTTCTCTCCGAAAACCCCGAAGCCTATAACGATGCCGCCATCCAGGGGATTCGCGACCTTCTTGGCTTGTCGTCCGGAGACACGATCCCAAGCGGCCTGATCGGCGACATCAAGATGGGCACCACGGTCGCCACCAATGCGCTGCTGGAGCGCAAGGGCGACCGCGTGCTTTTGCTCATCACCAAGGGCTTTCGCGACGCGCTGAAGATCGCCTATCAGGCGCGTCCGGACATCTTCGCCAAGGAGATCATCCTTCCCGAACAGCTCTACGAGCGCGTCATCGAAATCAATGAGCGCGTGCGCGCCGATGGCTGCGTCGAACAATTGCTCGACATCGCCGCCTGCCGGCCGGCGATCGAACAGGCCAGGGCCGACGGCATCGATGCGGTCGCCATCGTCTTCATGCACGCCTGGAAATACCCCGACCACGAGAAGGCCGTGGCAAAGGTCTGCCGGACGCTTGGTTTCAGCCAGGTCTCGGTCAGCCATGAGGTCTCGCCACTGATCAAGCTGGTCGGCCGAGGCGACACCACCGTGGTCGACGCCTATCTGTCGCCGATCCTGTCGCGCTATGTGCAAAGGGTGGCGGGAGAGCTGGGCGTGACGCCCGGCCAATCACCTCGCCTCATGTTCATGATGTCGTCGGGCGGTCTCACCGCCGCCGACATGTTCCAGGGCAAGGACGCGCTGCTGTCAGGACCGGCCGGCGGCGTCGTCGGCATGGTCGAGACAGCCAGGCTCGCCGGCTTCGACAAGGTCATCGGATTCGACATGGGCGGCACCTCCACCGATGTCGCCCACTATGACGGCGAATACGAACGCGCCTTCGACACCGAGGTCGCCGGCGTGCGCATCCGCGCGCCGATGATGCGCATCCATACCGTCGCCGCCGGCGGCGGCTCGATTCTGCATTACGAGGCCGGTCGCTTCCGGGCCGGACCGGATTCGGCTGGCGCCAATCCCGGCCCGGCAGCCTACCGGCGCGGCGGCCCGCTCGCCGTCACCGACGCCAACGTCATGCTTGGCAAGCTGCAGCCCGATTTCTTTCCGGCAATATTCGGACCCGGCCAGGACGAACCGCTCGACGTCGAGACGGTGCGAGCAAAATTTGCAGCACTCGCCGCCGAAATCGGCGATGGCCGGTCGCCCGAGACTGTCGCCGAAGGGTTCGTCACCATCGCCGTGGAGAACATGGCCAATGCCATCAAGAAGATCTCTGTCCAGCGCGGGTACGACGTCACCGAGTATCTCCTGAACTGCTTCGGTGGCGCCGGCGGCCAGCACGCTTGCCTGGTCGCCGACGCGCTCGGCATGGAGGCGGTGCTGATCCATCCCTTCTCTGGCCTGCTGTCGGCCTATGGCATCGGCCTGTCCTCGGTCTTTGCCTCGCGCCAGCAGGCGCTGCTGAAACCGCTTGCCGAAGAGTCCAGAACCGAGATCGGCAACCTCATTGCCATCTTGAGAAAAGCCGTCATCGCCGAGCTCGCGGCGCAAGGCATCGGCGAGGATGCGGTCGCCACCAAGCCCGTGCTGCACATTCGCTATGACGGCACCGACACGACACTGCCGGTGAATTTCGAGGCGGATTCGATTTTCCAGGCCAGGCGCGATTTTGAAATCGCCCACAAGGCGCAGTTCGGTTTCGTCTATGACGACAAGCCGATGATCGTCGAGACCGTCGGCGTCGAAGGCACCGACACCGGCGGCACCGGGCGCGACGAAACTGAATCGCGAACCGAAGACCTTGCCGTAAGCCCTTCGCAAACCCGCGAAATCTTCACCGAAGGAGAGTGGCACACTTCACCCATCTTCCGCCGCGAGGCGCTGAAGCCGGGAAACAGGATTGCGGGACCCGCCTTGATTATCGAGCCGAACCAGACAATCGCCATCGAGCCGGGCTGGCAGGCCGAAATCACCGCCAGGAATCATGTGCTTCTGCGCCGCGTCGAGAAAAAGCGCCGGCAGGCAGCGCTCGGCACCGAGGCCGATCCGGTCATGCTGGAGGTCTTCAACAATCTGTTCATGTCGATCGCCGAGCAGATGGGTGTGACGCTGCAGAACACCGCCTATTCGGTCAACATCAAGGAAAGGCTGGATTTCTCCTGCGCCGTCTTCGATCGCACTGGCGCGCTGGTCGCCAATGCGCCGCACATGCCGGTACATCTCGGCTCGATGGACCGCTCGGTCGAAACCGTCATCCGGCTGAATTCCGGCGACATCCACCCCGGCGACGTCTTTGCCCTCAACGCACCCTACAATGGCGGCACGCATCTGCCCGACATCACCGTGGTGACGCCGGTGTTCGACGACGCCCAACGCGAAATCCTGTTCTGGGCAGCCTCTCGCGGCCATCATGCGGATATCGGCGGCACGGCACCCGGCTCGATGACGCCGCTTGCCACCACGGTCGACGAGGAAGGCGTGCTGTTCGACAATTTCCGCATCGTCGATCGTGGAAAATTCCGCGAGAAGGAGCTGGAAACGCTGCTCACCGACCACCGCTACCCGGCCCGCAATCCGCACCAGAACATCGCCGACCTCAAAGCGCAGATCGCCGCCAACGAGAAGGGCGTCGCGGAACTGCGCAAGATGGTCGCGCATTTCGGCCTCGATGTCGTCGAAGCGTATATGGGCCATGTCCAGGACAATGCGGCTGAAAGCGTGCGCCGCGTGCTGGAGCGGCTGCCCGATAGTTCGCAGTACGAATACCCGACCGACACCGGCCAAATCATCAAGGTGAAGATCACGGTCAACCGGCAAAAGCGCGAGGCGACCGTTGACTTGACCGGCACGTCGCCGGTCATGAAGAACAATTTCAACGCGCCCGAACCCGTCGCCCGAGCGGCCGTGCTCTATGCTTTCCGCGTCATGGTCGAGGACATGATCCCGATGAATGCCGGCTGTCTGCGGCCAATCAACATCATCATTCCCGACGGCTGCATGCTGAAACCCGCCTACCCCGCCGCCGTCGTCGCCGGCAATGTGGAGACCTCGCAGCATGTCACCAATGCGCTGTTCGGCGCCATGGGCGCCATGGCCAACGCGCAAGGCACGATGAACAACCTGACCTTCGGCAACAAGACCTACCAATACTACGAGACGATCTGTTCCGGCTCGCCCGCCGGCCAGATGAACTCGGGCCGCGGCTTTGCCGGCACCTCCGGCGTCCACACCCACATGACCAACTCGCGCCTCACCGACCCGGAAGTGCTGGAATTGCGCTTTCCCGTGCTGCTCGAGGATTTCCACATTCGGGAAAACTCCGGCGGCAAGGGCAAATGGAGCGCCGGCGACGGCACCAAACGCACCATCCGCTTCCTCGAAAAGATGGAATGCGCGATCCTCTCCTCGCACCGCAACCGCCCGCCGCAAGGGCTGGACGGAGGCGGCGATGGCGAGGTCGGCTCGACCAAGGTCCGCCGCAAGGACGGCACGATCGACATGCTGAAAGCCTGCGACCAGACCGTGCTGCAGGCCGGCGACGCCGTCATCCTGACGACGCCGACGCCGGGCGGGTTTGGCAAACTGTAAGGAGGCGTCAACAGGCTGTCACCGGCCTGTCATGACCCTGAGCTACCCGCTTGCGGCAAAGCAAATGGGGAATCATCTTGCCATGACGGACGTTTCCGCTGATCTGGTTTTTCGCCGCGGCAAGGAAGTTGGAAAGGCCGTCTACCAGAACCGCCCGCTGTCGAAGGCCGGCATTTCGGAGCGGCTGTTCGCCTTCCTGTTTTCCGGCCTCGTCTATCCGCAGATCTGGGAAGACCCCGATGTCGACATGGAGGCGATGCAGCTTGGCCAGGGCCACCGCGTCGTCACCATCGCCTCCGGCGGCTGCAACATCCTGGCCTACCTCACGCGCTCGCCGGCCCGGGTCGACGCCGTCGACCTCAACACCGCGCACATCGCGCTGAACCGCATGAAGCTGGAGGCGGTGCGCCATTTGCCATCGCAGGGCGACCTGTTCCGCTTCTTCGGCGCCGCCGACACCAGCCACAATTCGAAAGCGTATGACCGTTTCATCGCGCCGCATCTCGATCCGGTCAGCCGTCACTACTGGGAGCGCCGCAACTGGCGCGGCCGCCGTCGCATCACTGTGTTCGACCGCAATTTCTACCAGACCGGCCTGCTCGGCCTGTTCATCGCCATGGGCCACCGCACGGCAAAATTCTTCGGCGTCGACCCTGCCGGCATCATGCAGGCCAAGAACATCGGCGAGCAGCGCCGCTTCTTCAACGAGGAGTTGGCGCCGGTCTTCGACAAGAAGCTTTTGAAATGGGCGACGTCGCGCAAGGCCTCTCTGTTCGGCCTCGGCATTCCGCCGGCGCAGTACGATTCGCTGATCACTTCTGGCGACGGCACCATGGCCAGCGTGCTGAAAGCCCGGCTGGAAAAGCTCGCTTGCGATTTTCCGCTGGAGAACAACTATTTCGCCTGGCAGGCCTTCGCCCGGCGCTATCCGAACCCCGGCGAGGCTGCCCTGCCCGCCTATCTCGAAAAACAGAACTACGAGACCATTCGCGGCAATGTCGACCGCGTCGCCATCCACCATGCCAATCTGATCGAGTTCCTCGCCGGCAAGGACGCAGGCGCGGTCGACCGCTTCGTCCTGCTCGACGCTCAGGACTGGATGACCGATGACCAGCTCAACGCGCTGTGGGCGGAAATCACCCGCACCGCATCGGCCGGCGCCCGCGTGATCTTCCGCACCGCCGCCGAACCCAGCCTGTTGCCGGGCCGAGTCTCCAGCTCGCTGCTCGACCAGTGGGACTATCAGGACCAGGCTTCGCGCGAATTTTTGGCCCGCGACCGCTCGGCCATCTATGGCGGCTTCCACCTCTACGTGAAGCGTGCGGCATGAGCACCAGCGAGTTGCCGGCCAGCCCCGAATTCAAGGCCAACCATGCCGAACTGATGGACCGCGTCTACCGCTGGCAGCGCCATATCTACGACCTGACCCGCAAATACTACCTGCTCGGCCGCGACCTAATGATCTCGGGGCTCGACGTGCCTGTCGGTGGCACCGTGCTGGAGCTCGGCTGCGGCACCGGCCGCAACATCATCCTGGCCGCGCGTCGCTACCCCGACGCCGGCTTCTTCGGCCTCGACATTTCAGCCGAAATGCTGGAGACGGCCAGCGCCGCGATTGCCCGCGAGGGCCTGGTCGATCGTGTCACGCTCGCCCAGGCCGACGCCACGGGATTCGATGCCAAGGCGCTGTTCGGGCGCAACGGCTTCGATCGCGTCTTCGTGTCCTATTCGCTGTCGATGATCCCCGGCTGGGAAAAAACTGTGTCGGCAGCGCTGGCCGCGCTGTTACCGAACGGTTCGCTGCACATCGTCGATTTCGGCCAGCAGGAAGGCCTGCCCGGCTGGTTCCGGACCTTGCTGCGCGGCTGGCTGAAAAAATTCCACGTCGCGCCGCGTGAATCGTTGCGCGAAGTGCTGGAATCGGAATCGCGGCGAACCAGCGCAAGCTTCCGTTTCCGCACGCTTTATCGCGGCTATGCCTGGCTGGCGGTTATCAAGATCACTTCCTGAATATTGCCGTGGGAAAGGCACATAAAGGCGAAGCAGCCACGATCCGTTGGATCAACGTTGCCTTATGACCCCGAGAGCGGTACACTATCTCACATGCATGGAAGCATGTGGTGATCATCGGCTTCAGGGATGAATGGCTGCGGGCCTTCTTCGTGGAAGACACCCATTCTCGCAACATTCCGTCCGATCTCGAAAGCCGTTTGTTCCGCAAGCTCCAGATGATTGACGACGCGATGATCGATCAGGATTTGCGTGTGCCGCCCAGCAATCATTTCGAGAAGCTGCGTGGCATTCTCGAAGGCTTCCATTCAATACGCGTCAACAAGCAATGGCGGCTGATCTTCCGCTGGGACGGCGGCCGCGGTGAGGCGTCGGACATCTATCTCGACGACCACAGCTATAAGTGAGGTGAGAACATGTTGATGACCGCACGCAAGCCAGCAACGGTTGGCGAAATTCTCACGGAAGAATTCATGCAACCGCTTGGCCTTACGCAGGCAGCTTTGGCCGAGGCGATGGGGGTCCAGCGCAAACATGTGAACGAATTGTGCAACGACCGCCGCAACGTGACGGCGGCGACCGCGCTCATTCTGGCACGGGTGTTCGGCAACAGCCCGGATTTCTGGTTGAACGTACAGCGCCGCAGCGATCTTTGGCAGGTCATGAACTCGCCCGACGAGCGGGCGCGGGTTGATCGCGCCAAGCCTTTGGCGACAGCTGCATAGACAAGAGTTACGGCGCGCTAGTCTAATGTAACGCCTTGATTAACGCCGCCACCATCGTCTGCGGCCGGTAGCCGAGCTTGGCCGGCGTTAGCCCCAGCCGCACGACCACCAGTTGTTCCGAGGGAATGATGGCGACCGTCTGCCCGTCATGACCTTCCATCCAGTAGGTGTCCTTGGGCAGGCCTGCGGCGACGCCGGCGCCGGGGTTTTCCTCATCGCCAGGGGCCTCGATCCACAACTGGCCTTTGCCGTAGACTTTCGAGGCAGCTGCCGGCTCCCGCATCCAGTCGACGAAGCCGGCCGGCAGGATCTGGTTGCCGTTCCACACCCCGCTTTGCAGCAGGAACTGGCCGAAGCGCGCCCAGTCATGGGCAGTCGCGTAGAGATAGGATGAGCCGACGAAGGTGCCTTGCTCGTCGGTCTCGAGCACCGCACTGTGCATGCCGAGCGGCTCGAACAGCGCCGTGCGCGGCCACGTCAGCGCCTTGGCCTTGTCGCCGATCGCGTCCTGCCAGAGGCGCGACAGCATCACCGCCGTGCCGCTCGAATAGGAAAACTGTTTGCCGACCTCTGCAGCCAGCGGCTTGGATTCGGCGAAGCCCGCCATGTCAGGTTCGAGATAGAGCATGCGCGTGACGTCGGCGACGTCGCCATAATCCTCGTTGAACTCCAGCCCGCTCGACATCGCCATCATGTCGGCGAGGCGGATGGCAGTGCGGCCGTCCGCCTTCCACGGCGCAAACAGGTTTTTGTCGTCGAAAGCCATCTTGCCGTCCTTGACCAGCGTGCCGACAATGGCGGCGTTCACCGTCTTGGTCATCGACCAGCCGAGCAGCGGCGTCTTGGCGGAAAAGCCATCGCCGTAGCGCTCGCCGACGACGCGGCCATTCTTGACCACCACCACCGCGCGCATGCCGGTGCCGGCCAGCGCCGCATCGTCCAGCAGCTTGGCAATCACCGGATCCTGTGATGCCTCGACGCGCTCGCCTTGCGGCCACAGGTCGCCCATGGTGGCCGCCGACGGCTCCGCTTGGATCGCGGTCCGCCGCGCCTTGCCTACATCGCCGTCCGGAACCGAAGCGCAGCCCAGCCCGTCACGGGCGACGGCGATGCTCTTGCCGAGGAAGCCGAACAGGCCCGCCGACACCGTTCCCCTGTTCTTGTCCACCGAAACCCGCATTAGCCGCAGCAGGGGATGCCCGGGCGCCTGCACGTCGACGGCAAGCACCTCATTGGGATCGCGGCCGGCAATGAAGACGTTCGAACAGACGATCTTGGCCGAGTAGCCCGAGCCGACCCTGATCAACTCCGGCGGCGCGATATAAAGCCAGCCAAAAAGGGCGGCGATCGCCAGAACGATCAGGCCAAGCAGCCATTTGACGATCTTGACCACGATCCGCATTTATTTCCTCCGGGCCCTGCGCGACCCTTATGTCATCGATTTGCCGCCATTGCTTCCGCAAATCACAATGCTTGTCGAGCGCCATCAACGGATTATCAACCATGATCGGCGATCACAGGATATGCTGAGCGATGCTGTGGGGCGATCGCTCGGAGGGGGCCCGATCACAAAACCGGCCATCAGTGTATAGACCCATCAGCGACCGGCTGAATCCGGCTCGGGAATTGCGATGCGCCGTCTTGCGGGCCTCATCATGCTGACGCTGCTTGGCGCCTGCTCGACCGTGGACGATCTCTCGCCGCTGTCGCCGTCCGCGTCGAGCAGCCCGACGGTTGCCGTGCGCGCGCCGCGCTTTGCCGATTCCAAGCCGCATGAATGGGAAAGCGGAGCGCCATGGAACTATGCCGTTCACGGCACCGACGTCTCCAAATACCAGACCTCGGTCGACTGGCCGGCGGCCAAGGCCAGCGGCATCTCCTTCGCCTTCATCAAGGCGACCGAGGGCGGCGATCGCTTCGATGAGTATTTCAACGAGCATTGGACCCGCACGAAAGCTGCCAGCGTTCCGCGAGCCGCCTATCACTTCTACTATTTCTGCACCCCGGCTGCCGTGCAGGCGCGCTGGTTCATCCGCAACGTCCCCGTCGACCGCTCGGCGCTGCCGCCGGTCCTCGACATGGAATGGAACCCGCAATCGCCGACCTGCAGGCTGCGTCCCGACGCTGCCACGGTGCGCGCGGAGATGACCACCTTCCTTGAAATCGTCGAACGGCACTACGGCAAGAAGCCGATCATCTACACCTCGATCGACTTCTTCGACGATAACGAGCTGTCGAGCTTTCGCGGCTATCCCTATTGGCTGCGCTCCGTCGCCGGCCATCCGCGTGAGAAATACGGCAGCCACCCCTTCACCTTCTGGCAATACACGGGAACCGGCATCGTTCCGGGCGTAAGCGGCAAGTCCGACATCAACGTCTTCAACGGCAGTGAAGCCGCCTGGAACAAGTGGCTGCGGCAGAACACCCGTTGACACCGGGCCTGCCGCCTGCTTTTCGACACAGCCAGCGGTGAAAAGTGCAACCGCCAGTAATTCAGGGCGTTGGGCTTCCGGGGAGCACAACAACTGCCCGCTATTCGTTTCGAGAGGAAGCTGATGCGACTGCGTTCCAAAGTCCTCGCGGCTGCGCTGACCCTGTGCGCCACGGCCTTGCCGGCGATGGCGCAGGAATGCGGCGGCGACTTCGAATCCTGGAAGCAGGGCGTCGCTGCGGAAGCCAAGGCGGCTGGCGTAGGTACAGCGGGTCTCGACGCCCTTGGAGCGGCAACCTTCGACGACAAGGTGTTGGCACGCGACCGCGCCCAGGGCGTCTTCACCCAAACCTTTGTCGAGTTTTCCAACCGCATGATCTCGGCCTATCGCCTGAAGCAAGGTGCGGCAAACCTGAAGAAATACGCCGACGTCTTCGCCCGCGCCGACCAGCAGTTCGGCGTCCAGGCGCCGATCATCGCCGCTTTCTGGGCGCTGGAGACCGATTTCGGCGCCGTGCAGGGCGACTTCCACACGCTGAGCGCCCTGGTGACGCTTTCCCATGATTGCCGCCGGCCGCAGCTCTTCCGGCAGCAGCTGGTGCCGCTTCTGGAGCTGATCGATCGCGGCGTGCTGCCGGCCGATGTCAGGGGCGCCTGGGCCGGCGAGATCGGCCAGACGCAGATCCTGCCCTCCGACTATCTGGCACGCGGCGTCGACGGCGACGGCGACGGCAAGATCGACCTGCGCGGCAGCGTGCCCGATGTGATCATGACCACCGCCAACAAAGTGCTGTCGCGCGGCTGGAAACGCGACCAGCCCTGGATCCAGGAAGTCCGCGCGCCCGAAGACATGCCGTGGGACCAGACCGGCCGCACCAACAAGCTGCCGTTGACGCAATGGGCGCAATGGGGCGTCACCAACCCCGACGGCACGCCGCTGATCGACAATGGCCTCAAGGCCGGCCTTGCGCTGCCGATGGGCCGCAAGGGCCCCGCCTTCTTGGCCTATGACAATTTCGACGTCTATCTTGAGTGGAACCAGTCCTTCACCTACGCGCTGACCGCGGCAAATCTCGCCGCCCGGTTGGCGGGGGCAAAACAGTTCGACCCGCGCTATCCCGAGACCGGCCTCAACAACGAGCAGATGAAGGCGCTGCAGACCAAGCTGGAAGCCAGGGGTTACGATGTCGGCACTGTCGACGGCATTTTGGGTACCAACACCCGCGAGGCGATCCGCAAGGAGCAGATGCGCCTCGGCATGGCCGTGGACGGCTGGCCGACACCGGAGCTTTTGGGGAAATTTTAGGGCAGTAGGCAGTAGGCAGTAGGCAGTAGGCAGTAGAAAATTACTCCGAAAGCCGTGCCTGCCACCCCTATTCCCTATTCCCTATTCCCTATTCCCTATTCCCTATTCCCTATTCCCTATTCCCTATTCCCTATTCCCTAATCCGCCATCGTCTCCAAACTGGCAAACCCCTGCGGCGCGTCGCCCTCGTCGAACGGCGTCGTCACCTCGACGAAGGTGTCGGGGTAAAACCCGTTGAATCGGGTCCTCAGCGACAGCGAATAGGCGCCGATATGGCCGATCTCGATCCAGTCGCCGGTATCGACCGTTTCCGGCAGCCAGAATGGCCGCGACAGGATGTCGACGGAATCGCAGGTCGCGCCGCAGACCTTGAACGGCACGATGTTCTTCTCCTCGCCATTACGCGAGCGGATCGCCGGATCGGGAATGAAGCGCGCCGGCAGCGTGATCTTGCCTGTCCATGAATCCGACAGCGACGCCCAGATGCCGTCATTGATGTAGAGCCGCTTGCCCTTGCGCAGCAGCACCCGCACGATCAGCGACAGGCAGCGCGCCACGATCACCCTGCCCGGCTCGGCCACCAGCGGCATCTGGTCGAACTGATACTCTTTCAGATCGCCCGAAAGCCGCGACATGATCTGGCCGAGCGACGGCATCTCGATCTGCTTGCGGTTGGGATCGTGGCCGTATTCGGCGGGGAAACCGCCGCCGACGTCGAGCCCTGCAATATCGAAGGTCAGCCGGTTGCGCACCCAATCGGCGGAAGCCAGCGCCCGCTCATAGGTGTCGGGATCCTCGATCTGACTGCCGACATGGAAACACAGACCAACCTTGTAGCCGGTGCGGTTGAGCCGCTCGGCCAGTTCGACCGCATAGGCCGGCCCGGCGCCGAACTTCTTCGACAATTCGTAGGCGGCATGCCCCTTGGTCTGCACCCGCACGAACACGCTGATCGAGCCCGGATCGATGTCGAGCGCCCGCACCACTCGCGTCAGCTTGGTGATCTCGTCCTCGTGATCCAGCGAAATGACGCGGATGGCGTATTTCTCCAGCGCCAGCTTGATGTCCGACTGCGCCTTGACCGGATGCATGTAGAGCATCTCGGCATCCGGAGAGACCGCGCGCACGGCGGCGAACTCGCCCGGCGAAGCGACGTCGAAAGCCTTGACACCGGCTTCGACCAGGGTCTTCAGCACGATCTGCTCGCCATTGGTCTTGACCGCATAGGCGGTCTTGCCGGGGAACATGCCCATGAACTGCCTGGCATCCGCCATCAGCACTTGCGGGCGGAAGCAATAGACCGGATCGTCCGGACGAAGCGCCAGTGCCGCCTCGCGGGCATTTTCGAATCGCTGCATCGACGAATCCTTGACCTAGCCTGCGCACAATTAATCCAAGCTAGCGGCTAATGAAAACAATTCTGTGTCTCGTGCGGCTGACGCAGCGGCGCTAGGTCTTTGCCAGCAACGTTTGCCAGCGATCAGGTTTCGGGTGGCCCTTGTCACTGGCGCCGATATGGCTTCTGCCTGAGTGACTGGCATTCAGGCAGTCTGGGAGGGCGACTCACATGGCAATGGCCGCGACATCCGCACCACGCGGGCCGATGGTGCTCAAGGATTGGGGGCAACTCCTGCTGCTCGGCGCGATCTGGGGCGGCTCGTTCTTCTTTGCGCGCATCGCGGTGGCGGAACTCCCCCCGCTGGTGCTGGTGCTGTTTCGCGTCGCCATCGCCGCCATTGCGCTGCAGATCTATCTCGGTCTGCGCGGTCCGTCCTTCCGCCTCGCGCTTCCGCATGCAGGCCTGTTCTTCCTGCTGGCGCTCACCAACAATGTCGTGCCTTTCTCGCTGATCTTCGCCGGCCAGACGGAGCTTGGCGCCGGCGTCGCCTCGGTGCTCAACGCGACGACGCCGTTCTGGACGCTGATCCTCGCGAACGCGCTGACATCCGACGAAAAGCTCTCCTGGAACAAGCTCGCCGGCATTGCGCTCGGCATCGCCGGTACGGCCGTCATGATCGGCCCCGGCCTGCTTGCCGGGCTCGGCGGCCCGGTCTGGGCCAAGTTCGCGCTGATCGGTGCTTCGCTGTCCTATGGTATTGCGCTGATGGTCGCCCGCCGCTTCAAGGGCGTGCCCTCACCGGTCATCGCCACCGGACAGTTGACGGCGTCGACCATCATCATGATCCCGATCGTGCTCTTCACCTACGGTCCATCCGGCCTGTTCTCGGCCTCGCCCCCGGTCTGGGCGGCGGTGCTGGCGCTGGCGCTTCTGTCCACCGCCTTCGCCTACATCCTCTATTTCAACCTCGTCGCCTCGGCCGGCGCGACCAACGCCTCGCTGGTCACGCTTGTCGTGCCGGCCAGCGCCATGCTGCTCGGCTTCCTGTTCCTTGGCGAGCGGCTGGAGCTGTTCGAAATCGGCGGCGTGGTGCTGATCGCGCTCGGCCTCGTCACCATTGACGGGCGGTTGTTTGGCCGACGTTAGAGCGCCGCGCGTCCACTGGACGCGCAAAGAATGCTCTAACCGCCTAATTGCCCCCGCATCGCGAAAGCCGAATTCGGCTTTCGCGGGGGTAGCGCTGCCATGACACAGCAGCGACACGAGCGGGCCACATTTTATTCACAGGTCTGAAGCCGGTTTTTGCCTAGGAGTTTCAAAGCCTAACGGCAAAAGACATGTCGCGGATTTCACAATCACGTCGCAATGCAGCACATTTTCCGCTTGCCTGTGGCACAAATGAACCTAGACTCCATGACATAGCTCTTTAAGAGGAGGCTATGTCATGGGACTTACGAGGCCTATCAACGCATTGATGATCTGTGCTGCGTTCGCCTTTATCGGAGCCCTTATTATGGGCTTCCTTCCCTGACCGCCAAAGCGGGGAAGACCAGCACCCAAATAGTCCAACCAATTCAAAAGGCCGGGTTTTTCCCGGCCTTTTGTTTGAACCCGACCTCAAGCCGCGGCTGATCCGGCCGCCGCCGCCTCGTGCGAGCGGATGCCGATCATATGGCAGATGGCAAAGACCAGATCGGCGCGGTTCATGGTGTAGAAGTGGAAATCGCCGACACCGCGCTCGACCAGATCCATCACCTGTTCGGCTGCCACCGCCGACGCCACCAGCGCATGCGTCTGCGGGTCCCGGTCAAGGCCTTCGAAACGCTCCGCCAGCCAGCCGGGCACATGCGCGCCCGCCCTGGCGGAAAAGTTCGCGACCTGCCTGAAACTGTGAACCGGCTGGATTCCCGGCACGATCGGGATGTAGATGCCGGCGCGGCGGACGCGCTCGACATAGCGCTCGTAGAGATCATTGTCGAAGAAGAACTGGGTGATGGCGCGCGTCGCGCCATTGTCGACCTTGCGCTTCAGCATCTCGATGTCGGTGGCGAAATCGGGACTTTGCGGATGCTTTTCCGGATAAGCCGCGACGGAGATGTCGAAGTCCGCGATTGCCTTGAGCCCGGCGACCAGCTCCGCGCCGTTCTCGTAGCCACCGGGATGCGGCCGATACGGTTCGCCGACGCCGGAGGCCGGGTCGCCGCGCAGCGCCACGAACCGGTTGATGCCGATCGACCTGTAATCCTGGATGACCGCGTCGACCTCGTCGCGTGTTGCACCGACGCAGGTCAGATGCGCCGCTGCAGGAATACCGGTTTCCGTCAGGATGCGCTTTACAGTGCGCGCGGTACGCTCCCGCGTCGAGCCGCCGGCGCCGTAGGTCACCGAGACGAATTTCGGCTTCAGCGGCTCCAACTTTGTTACCGTCTCCCACAGCCTCGCTTCCATCTCGTCCGTCTTCGGCGGGAAGAATTCGAAGGAAACCCTGACCTTGTCGCCAATGTCGGGGCGGCGGGAAAAGCGGAACTGGTTCATGCGATTTCCCCTATCGAGTTCGCTTTGGCCTGCCTTGTGTCGTTGGAAGGATCGGCGATCAAGAGGCGCCGGTCGCGGCCAAGCCAGAGTTTTACGGTGAGCCTGGCCTCGTTGCCGCCGCGCGGCTCGAATTCCTGACTGTCTTCAAGATCGAGGCCGGCGTCCGAAAACCAGTCGGCGATCTGCCGGTCGGAAAAACCGAGCCGCATATGCGCGTGCTCCTCGCGCAGGAATTCCAGCGCATGCGGCGCGAAATCGACGATGACCAGGCGTCCGGCCGGACGCAAAAGCCGCGCCGCCTCGTGGATGGCGCGGGCGGGATCGTCGAGATAGTGCAGCACCTGATGGATGGTGACGAGATCGAAGGCATCGCGCTCGACCGGCGGTGCGAAGATGTCGCCCTGCCGAACCTGTGCGTTCGAAACCCCGGCCTTGTCGAGATTGGCGCGCGCCACGGTCAGCATCTCGCGCGACATGTCGATGCCGACACCGCGCCGATAAAGCGGCGAGAAGATTTCAAGCAGCCGCCCGGTGCCGGTGCCGAGATCCAGCATCGACTGGAACGGCCGCTTGCCCACCAGCTTCAACATTGCGGCTTCGACGGCGCGGTCCGGCACATGCAGCGAGCGGATATGGTCCCAGCTTGCCGCATTCACCGAAAAATACGCGACCGCGCGGTCCTGCCGCTTGCGCTTGACCGAGGCCAGACGCTCAAGATCGCGCTCGACCTGCGGATCGGCGCCGCGAATGCCGGAAACCAGTCCCATGACGAAGTCACGCGCTGAATCCGCATCCGACAGACGGAAGAAGGCCCAGGACCCTTCCTGGTAGCGGCCGATCAGCCCGGCCTCCAGCAAGAGCTTCAGGTGACGCGAAACGCGCGGCTGCGACTGGCCGAGAATTTCGGTAAGATCGGAAACCGTGAGGTCGCCGCGCGACAGAAGTGCCAGTATGCGCAATCGGCTGGATTCGGCCGCCGCCTTCAATGTATCAACCATGGTGTCGAGCGAGACATGCATCAGCGTATTCTCTTTGAAAAGATATAAACATATGTTTATGTCGGTTTTCGAAACCTTGCAAGCGCTATGTCGCTTCCGGACCAGAAAATGCCGCTCGTGTGGCGTTTTAAGAGACGCGGGCCATGACTGAAACGCGTGAGATGTTCGAGGCGCGCGAAGGGGAGCAGAGGCTGGAAAACGATCCGGCCCTGATGCCGCCTGATGGCGGCATCGTCTTCATCGGCCGCATTGCCTCGCCGTGGACGACGCGCGAAACCTGCCCGAAGAACATGCGCGTCGCGCGCGAGACCGGACAGAAGGCGGTGCTGACCATCGACGCGCCCTACCGAAGGGGCCTGCAGGGGCTGGAGCGCGCCAGCCACGTCATCATCCTATCCTGGCTGCATCATGCGCCGCGGACTCTGATTGTGCAGAGACCGCGCCATGCCGTTGAAGCGAAAGGTGTATTTGCGCTGCGCTCCCCTGCCCGCCCGAACCCCATCGGGCTGCACATCGCCAGGCTGATTGCCGTCAACATCGAAACCGGCCGCATCGATCTCGACGCCATCGACGTGCTCGACGGCACGCCGGTCATCGACCTAAAACCCTATTTCGCCTCGACCGACGCCATATCAGAGGCGACCATCGAAGGGCGCGACGAGCCCAATGGGATCCGGCGATGACAGCGCCGACCGGCCGCCGCCGCGCCATCGCCAAGGCGCTGACCGCACTTCTGCCGCTGGCGCCCTATGCCGATATGGAGAAGATCCGCACCGACGCCGGCGCGGTTCACATGAAGACCCTGCCGCCGGGCATCGCCGTATGGCTGGCGACCATTGCCCATATCCGCCACATGCACACCGATTACGAAAAACTGCTCAGCGAAGGCTATGACCGCGACTCGGCGCGTTTCTTCGTCATCGAGCAGACCAACATCGTGCTCACCCGCTGGCGCGCAACCCGCCTGCTCGACGCCGACGACGAGGAGGAATGACCACGGCTACTTCCGCTTTAGCACTGCGACCGCATTATAAGGCTGGCCGTCGGCCTGGCCGACCCAAGTCCAGGACAGATTTCCCTTGAAAAACCTGACCGTGATGTTGCCGCCGTCGATGCACTTGTCCTGCCCGTAGGTGATGCTCTCGTGGTATTCCGCCGAAATGTCGTCCCTGGACGTCTGCGACAGGGATCCGCCGCAGCCGAGCGACGGATAGTCGATGGACGCACCCCCATCATTGATCGTCATGGCGATCGCCCAATCAGCTCCGGCATCGCCGGCCGGGCTCTGGTGGCCGCTGCCGAGCCAGGTGCCGCTCAGCGTCGGCACATTCACCGCGCAAGGCACGTTCTGGAAGATCGACGTCAATTCGCTGCCGGTTTTCTCGCAGCGATAGGTCTGGCCGCTCTGGCACAATTCCTCGCCTTCGCGTGGGCACTGGGCGCTGGCTTGGCCCGCGGCGGCGAACATCATCATTGCCGCTGTGACGGCCCCAAACCTGCCCATTTTCCCCTCCCGTTCAGACCCGGAACGATAGGGCAATCGCGATCGAATGTATCGGCCAGATCGTCATGGAGGCCGAACAGCGCCGGGCGGGTGGCTCTATGCCTTCTGCCCAGCGCCGCTAGCCTCTCGCCTGCTTGACAGGAGGCCTCGATGAGCCGGACGATGGCAACACAGGACGAGAAGCAACTGCCCATAGTTGGCGACCGCCATGTCGACCCGCACTCCTACCCCGAGGGCGTCGCTTTCCTCGACGGCCAATATTTGCCGATGTCGCAGGCCAAGATCTCGGTTCTGGACTGGGGCTTTCTGCATTCCGACGCAACCTACGACACCGTGCATGTCTGGAATGGCCGCTTCTTCCGCCTCGATTTGCATCTCGACCGCTTCTTCGGCGGGCTGGAAAAACTGCGCATGACCATTCCCTTCGACCGCAAAGGCGTGGCCGAAATCCTGCACAATTGCGTGGCGCTGTCGGGTCATCGCGCCGCCTATGTCGAGATGCTGTGCACGCGCGGCGCCTCCCCGACTTTCAGCCGCGACCCGCGCCAGGCACTCAACCGCTTCATGGCGTTCGCCGTGCCGTTCGGCTCGGTCGCCAATGCCGAGCAGCTGCATCGCGGCCTGCGTGTCGCCATCAGCGACAAGGTGCGCATTCCGCCGGCCTCGATCGATCCGGCGATCAAGAACTACCACTGGCTCGATCTGGTGCGCGGCCTCTACGATGCCTATGATCGCGGCGCCGAGACTGCGTTGCTTCTGGACTTCAACGGCAATGTCGCCGAAGGCCCGGGCTTCAACGTCTTCTGCGTCAAGGATGGCAAACTGTCGACGCCTTCCATCGGTGTGCTGCCCGGCATCACCCGCCGCACTGTCTTTGATCTGTGCGCCGAAGAAGGTCTTGCAGCCACCGCCACCGATGTCAGCGTTGCCGCATTGCACGAGGCAGACGAGGTTTTCATCACCTCGACCGCAGGCGGCATCATGCCGGTGACGGAGATCGACGGTGTTCGGATCGCCGACGGCAAGGTCGGCGCGATCACCAGCCGGCTGATGGCGCTCTATTGGGAGAAGCACGAGGATCCGGCGTGGTCGAGCCCTGTGAATTATCCCTGATAGTCAGCAAGGTCTCGAGAAAAACCGCAAGGATTGAGGCCACCACTTTTGCTACGCTCCATGGGCAGCGCAGCCTGCCCTCAGGCTTGATAGATCCACTGCTCCGGCACGCGCACCGAGATTTCTTCGCCGGCCATGACCGTTCCCGGCTTCTCGACCCAGGCGACGACGCCGCGCAGCCGTTTCGCGACTTTCGGGAACAACAGCGCGCCGGCTCCGACGTCGGCCAATCCGGCGTTTTCGGCGATCGACCGGCCGGCGATGCGGCACGGGCCGTTCTGTGCGTCGACCTTGATGGTGACGCCGCCCTTGAAGAACAGCAGCGTGCCGGCCGGCAGCATGGAGAGGTTCGGCACCCCTTCGATCACAAGATTGGCGCCGATCCACTCCGGCCTGATCTCGGCCAGGCCCATGCGTTCGGCGACAACCGCCAGCTCGTCCGCCGCCACGACGGACAATTGCCGTTCGTTGCGTATTTCCGTGCCGCGCGGATACCAGGGCTCGCGCCCGCCCGAGCGCCGTGTCGGTCCGGCATGGAAATCGCCTGAAATGCCGTCGAAACCCAGCCGCAATTCGTCCACCGGGCGGGTCTGAAAATGATCCGCCGGCGCCACGTAAAGCGCTGCCGCCCTGGCGGCAAGCTTTCGCGCGGGGATGATTTCAACCGGCTTTTCAGCCTCGGGGAAGAGATCCGACATGGCGTTCTTTCCAATCGTCATTCGACGAGTTAGCCGGGCGGGCTCCGAGGCGTCCAGTCGAAAGTGCTGATCGTCCGATCAACAGCACCGATAGGATCGCGATCACGCTTTTCTTACCTTTCATCGATTTCGCGCCGCATTGCCGCCGCGCGGTGCCGGTTTCATGGTTACGTCCAGACAGTTTGCGGAGGCTGATCATGCGACCTGTGACGGCAATCACGTTGCTTTGGTTGATCTGGGCAGGAATCTGGGCCGTCGCCGCCCTGTGGTCCGACCCTGCCCAGAAGCGCGCCGGGTTCAGGGCGGAGGCCCGCTATCGGGGTCTATGGCTGGCCGGCGCGGTGCTGCTGTTCATTCCGGCGCACGGCTATGAAGGCCGGCTCAGGCTGTGGATGCCTGATCTCTCCGAAGCCTGGATCTGTGTCGCCCTGATCGCCATCGGCATCGCCTTTGCCTGGTGGGCGCGCCTGCATCTCGGCAGGCTGTGGTCGGGCGCCATCACCGCCAAGGCCGGGCATCGGGTCATCAATACCGGCCCGTATGGCGTTGTCCGGCATCCGATCTACACCGGATTGCTGCCTGGCGATCCTCGCCACCATGGCGGCCAAGGGCACCCTCTGGGGCATAGCCGGAACCGCCCTGCTCATCATCGGCATCGTGACCAAGGCAAGACTGGAAGAAAGCTTCCTACGCGGCGAGTTGGGCAGTGCCCGTTCGCACCAGCTTGACCAGACAAGCTTAAAGCATCCGCAACAGCGCACCACCTATCGAATACCCCGCGCCAAAGGCGCAGATCAGGCCGAAATCGCCGGGCTTCATGTCGGCGTGGTTCTCCGACAGCGCGACGATGGCGCCGGCGCCCGCCGTGTTGCCCAGCCGCTCCAGCACCATCGGCGCGCGGTCGTGGTCGACTTCGTGGCCGAACGACAGTTTCAGGATCATCGCATTCATGCGCGCATTGGCCTGATGCAGCCAGAAGCGCCTGATCGCCTGCGGCGTCAGCCCGTGCTCGGCGAGGAATTCGACGATGAATTTTTGCCCGGCGACGGTGACTTCCTTGAACACCTTGTTGCCGACCTGCTTGATCAGATTGCCTTCCAGGTTGATCATGTAAGGATCTTCCTGGGCGGTGCGGGTGTGATAGCCCAGATTGGTGCGGATGTTGTTCGACATCTGCGTCCAGACGCGCGTGTCGAGCACCTCGAAGCGCCCCGGCCGCTTGTCGCCCTTGGCCAGGCCTTCGACCACCATCGACACCGAAGCGTCGCCGAAGATGAAATGCGTCTGCCGGTCGCGGAAATTGAGATGCCCGGTGATGATCTCCGGCGTCGTCACCAGGATGCGTTTGTGCGCGCCCGACCGCACCAGGTTGACGGCGACGTGCAAGGCGGCCGCGGCCGAGGAACAGCCAAGCCCCATGTCGAAGCCGGCGCCCTTGGTGCCCAACGCCTCCTGCATTTCGATGGCGATCGCCGGATAGGGCCGCTGGTGATGCGAGGCCGAGCAGATCACCAGGTCGATATCCGACGGCTGCAGCCCGGCGTGGTCGAGCGCCTTCTTCGCCGAGGCGATGCCGAACTCCGCCTCCAGCGACAGCGCGTCGTCGGGCCGCGCCGGAATGCGCGGCGCCATCCGGGTCGGATCGAGAATGCCCTCGCGCTCGATGACATGGCGGGTGCGCACGCCCGAGGCGTGGACGATGAAGTCGCTGTCCGATTTCGGCAGCGGCGGCTCGCCAGTATCCTGGCGGCGCGCATTTTCCGTGTCGACCCAGGCATTGAAGCTGGCGACCAGTTCTTCATTGGTGATTGTGGGTTCGGGGATTTCAACGCCGATGCCGCTGATGATGACGCGATGCATGTCCAGTCCGTCCCATCCGCAGGCGCTGCGGCTTCATGTGGGCGCCGGAATGCTCCGGCGCAACAGTTTTCTCACCGAGGCGGTTTACGCCGGCTTAAACCAAAGATCTGGGCCGACTTAAGCCGATCCTTGACATGGCCACAGGCAAAGCCAAGCGGCCCTAAGACGCCGCGCAACACGGATAATCAAGCTCGTTTTGCGACAATGAAAATGCGCGGAAAGCGCAAGAGCACCTTGCCATCAGCCGTCTTCGGATAGGCCTTGGCGATCTTGGCCGTGTAACATTCGAGGAACAGCGTCCGCTCATCGGCACCCAGCGGATCGAGGAACGGTTTCAGGCCCGTCGACTTCACCCATTCGACGATCGCCTGCGCATCGGCAAGCGGGTGGTTGTAGATGGTGTGCCAGATATCCAGCCGATCGCTGAGCGGCGACAGAAGATCATAATAGAACGACACCGGCGGCAACGGCCCGCGTGCCGCGCCCTTGAGCTTTTCGGCAAACGGCATTTCGGCGGCGGTTTCACGCATCAGGCGGTGCGAGTCCTCGCCCATATTGTCGGGCATCTGGATGGCCAGCGCGCCGCCTGGCGCAAGAAAACCCATCAGCCGCTGGAACACAGCGGGATGCTCGGGCAGCCACTGGAACACCGCATTGGCGAAGATCACGTCGACCGGCTCCGCCGGCTGCCATTTGGAGGCATCGGCCAGATCAAAGGTGACCTCGGGCAGACGCGCCCTCGCCTTCTCGATCATGTCGGGCGAAGTGTCGAAGCCGCTCACCTGCGCATCCGGCCAGCGCTCGACGAGCAGCTCGGTCGAGTTGCCCGGCCCGCAGCCGATGTCGACGACCCGGCGCGGGAAGTCCACCGGCACCTGTGCCACCAGGTCTCGCGCGGGCCGCGTGCGCTCGTCCTCGAATTTCAGATATTGGGCGGCGGACCAATCAGCCATGTGAACTCCTCACGTCTTCTTGAGAATTCGCCGCCCGGAAAACCCCTTACCGCGTCAGCCTCTTGTAGGTCATGCGGTGCGGGTTGACGGCATCCGGCCCGAGGCGGCGGATCTTGTCCTGCTCGTAATCCTCGAAATTGCCCTCGAACCATTCGACATGGCTGTCGCCCTCGAAGGCGAGGATGTGCGTCGCCAGGCGATCGAGGAACATGCGATCGTGCGAGATGATGACGGCGCAGCCGCCGAAGTTTTCCAGCGCGTCTTCGAGTGCCGCCAGCGTTTCGGTGTCGAGATCGTTGGTCGGTTCGTCGAGCAGCAGCACATTGCCGCCGGTCTTCAGCATCTTGGCCAGATGCACGCGGTTGCGCTGGCCGCCGGACAGATTGCCGACCTTCTGCTGCTGGTCGCCGCCACGGAAGTTGAACGACGCGCAATAGGCACGCGTGTTGGCCTCGAATTTGCCGAGCTTGACCACTTCTGCGCCGCCGGAAATCTCTTCCCATACCGTCTTTGACGGATCGAGCGCATCGCGGCTCTGGTCGACATAGCCGAGCTTCACCGTTTCGCCGACGCGCACTGAGCCCGCATCCGGCTTTTCCTGGCCGGTGATCATGCGAAACAGCGTCGTCTTGCCGGCGCCGTTCGGGCCGATGACGCCGACGATGCCGCCGGGCGGCAGCTTGAATTCCAGGCCGTCGATCAAAAGCGTGTCGCCAAAGCCCTTCGACAGGCCTTCCGCCTCGATCACCACATTGCCGAGCCGCTCGCCATGCGGGATGACGATCTGCGTATCGCTCGGACGCCGCTTGTCGGCTGCATCCAAAAGATCCTGGAACGCCTGGATACGCGCCTTGGACTTCGTCTGGCGGGCCTTCGGGCTCGACTGGATCCATTCGCGCTCGCGGCCGATGGCGCGCTGGCGGGCATCGTCCTCGCGGCCTTCCTGCTTGAGCCGCTTGGCCTTGGCTTCGAGGTATTTGGTGTAGTTGCCCTCATAGGGAATGCCGCGGCCGCGATCGAGTTCGAGGATCCAGCCGGTGACGTTGTCGAGGAAGTAGCGATCGTGGGTGATGATCATCACGGCGCCCGGATAGGCACGCAAATGCTTTTCCAGCCACGCCGTGGTTTCGGCGTCGAGATGGTTGGTCGGTTCGTCGAGCAGCAAAAGGTCGGGCTGGCGCAGCAAGAGTTGGCAAAGCGCGACGCGGCGCCGCTCGCCGCCCGAAAGCTTGGTGACTTCCGAATCCTTGGGCGGGCAGCCCAGCGCTTCCATCGCCATCTCGACCTGCTGTTCGAGATCCCACAGGTTGAGCCGGTCCATCTCGTCCTGAAGCTTGGCCGACTCGTCGGCCGTCTCGTCGGAGTAGTTCATCATCAATTCGTTATAGCGTTCGATGATCGCGGTCTTGGCGGCGACGCCTTCCATGATGTTTTCGAACACGGTCTTGTCCGGATCGAGCGCCGGCTCCTGCGCCAGGTAGCCGACGGTTGCGCCTTCGGCCAGCCAGGCTTCGCCGTTCCACTCCTTGTCGAGCCCGGCCATGATCTTGAGGATCGTCGACTTGCCCGAACCGTTGGGGCCGAGGATGCCGATCTTGGCGTCGGGATAGAAGGAGAGATGGACATTCTCGAGCACCTTCTTGGTGCCATAGGCCTTGTTGAGGCCGGCCATGTGATAGATGAACTGGCGTGCCACGCGCGCTTTCCCTGAAAAAAACTGACTGGCCCAGAAAACTGACTGGATCTGTCGAATTGAGTGGAGGTTGGCCGCTATGTAGGCGATGCGGCGGCGAACGGCAATCGCTTTTGCCATATCTGCCCGGTCACACGCGGAAGTGTCCGCCAACCGCCGAAGTTTTCCACCAGCACGAAGCGTGCTGAAATCTCCGGTTAACTCTTCGGCGTCAAAACAGGATCGGAGTGGAATCGCTCGCTATTCGCGATTTCGAGAAAGAGATCGGGTCGACGGCATTGCTGAACAGTTTCCTGCTCCTTGCCGAAGCGGTCGTCTATTTCAGCGTCATGGTGACGCTTTTCCGCTTCCGGAGGCGCATCGGCCTCGGCGTGTTCATCTGCGCGCTCGGTGTCATGCACTTCCTCGAGACCTACCTCGCCAGCGTTTTTTATGTCGCCTTGCCGTTCGGCATGGTCTCGCCTGGCTCGGCGGTGCTGTTTTCCGGCAAGCTGGTGATGCTTTTGCTGCTCTATATGAAAGAGGACGCTGCAACTGTGCGTCAGCCGATCTACGGCCTGCTGCTCGGCAATGCGCTGATGATCGGGCTGGTGCTGCTGCTGCGCCTGCACGTCATCGCGGCACTTCCCGACGGCAGGCTCCCAGACATCGGCTTCATCGACCAGATGGGCTGGCTGATGGTGTGGGGCACGACGCTGCTGTTCGTCGATGCCATCCTGATCATCCTGCTTTATGAAAAGCTCGGGCGTTATCTGCGCAAGGCGCCGTTCGCGCGCATCCTGATTTCGGTCGCTTGCGTGCTGACATTCGACCAGGCCGGGTTTTTCACCGCCCTGCATTTCGTTGCCGGCGCGCCGATAGCCGTCTTTTTCGGCGGCTGGTTCGCCAAGATGGCGGCGGCGGTGACGTTCAGCACCATGCTCGTCGCCTATCTCAAATGGTTCGAGGAGCGCCAAGTCACCGCGCCGCGCGGATTGACCGATATCTTCGATACGCTGACCTATCGCGAACGCTACGAAGCGCTGGTCGAACATGTCGGGCGGGACGGCCTGACCGGCCTGCTGCACCGCGGGCGCTTCGACGCCGACGGTGAAGCCGCCGTCCAGGCCAGCCTGCGCACCGCCAGGCCGCTCAGCCTGCTGATCATCGATGTCGACCATTTCAAATCGATCAATGACCGTTTCGGCCATGCCGAAGGCGACAAGGTGTTGAAGGCGGTCGCGGCCCTGCTTGGCGAGACGGCAAGCGCCGAGGACCAGGTGTTCCGCATCGGCGGCGAGGAATTCGCCATCCTCAGTTCGCGTCCGCACTCGGTCGCCAGGCTGTTCGGCGAAAGCATTCGCCACGCGGTCAAGGGCTCGGCCGCCACCAGTCGCTTCGAGCTCACCGTCAGCGCTGGCGTTTCCAGCGTCAGCGAAACCACGCGCTGCCTTGCCGACCTGTTCGCGCTTGCCGACCAGCGTCTCTACAAGGCGAAGTCGACCGGCCGCGATCGCGTCGTCGGCGAGCCGGGCGGCCAAGAAGCCGACACAGCCGCTGCGCGGACCAAATCCGCACAGATCTAGTTCGTTACGAATTCCTCTGCCGTCGAAAGCCCGTCACGGTCGAAACCGCCATCAGCGCGATCGCCAGCCATTTCAGCACCGTGATGATCGGCCCGGCCTGGATATCGTAGGCAATGAACAGCAGGATGCCCGGCACCAGCAAGCCGCACATGACCAGCATGATGCGGTTGATCTGCCAGGACACTTTTGACGCCAACGCCTCGTCGCCGAGTGCTGGAACCAGCACCGCCCGCACCGTCTTGCCGCCCACCAGCATGGCCGAAAGGTGCATCGAGATCGGCAGACCGAGCCCGATGATCAGGAAAGCGCAAGCGGCCAGCAGGAGCGAAAACTTCAGCGCGCTGGTTTCCGCCGCTATGGGAAACAGCAGCGTCGCCAGCGGCAGGAAGACACCGAAAATGCCGATCGCCGCGATCGTGATGAAGATCGCCGCATTGACGATCGTGAACAGCTGGTAGGTGCCGACGCCGATCGGTTCGGAGAGCGTCCGCATGCGTGCCCACTCGGCGTCGGTATACGAAAAGCCCGGCCATTCCATGCGGGCATCGTTTATCGAGACCATGCCCTTGGCCCAGAAAGCCAGCCGCGCCAGCGCGCTGCTCGTCATGCCATCCATTGCCGCCCCCGCCAGAATGATGCGCTCGCAGCATAGCACCAGGGCGCGGCAGCGCGACAGTCCGGTATCTCTGTTGAGAGTTACTGGAAGCCGATCGCGTCGACATTGCCTGTCGGGCAGCCGGCCTTGTTGGTCGGCACCGAAGCCAGCAGCAGATCCTTAAGCGAGCTGTTGGGCCCGATCGGACCCGCGAGGCCGAGCGTCAGTTCGCCGATCAGCCGCCTGCCGCTCGACGGATCGATGACGCAGGAAACGCGCACGCGATCCCCTGCTCCCGCCCCGAAGGCAGTGTCGAAAGCGCCGCGGATCTGGTCCGCCGTCAGCTTGCCGCCGATGTTCTTGGCAAAGAGTTCGCGCACCGGCGAGCTGTTCACCGCGCGCATCAGGTTGAGCGCATCGGAGAAATAGTCCTGCTGGCTCTTGCCGTAGCAGGTGCCGTGCTTGATCCATTCATGCCGATCGAGGTGGGAGGCCGTGCCAGGCATCACCTGATCGAGTTCCGTGCGGGTGTTGGCGTCAAGATTGACCGGCGGCAGGTCTTTCCAGTGGGCCGGGTTGTCGTTGGCCTTGTCGCTCGCCGTCGCCTGGCAATAGAAATTGCCGTTCGGCTGCGGCCAGAGACCGTGCAAGGTGAAATGCGTGGCGTCGAAATCACCAGCACTCTGCGCCCTGCATTCGGTCTTGTTCGACTTTGTCTCGCAAAACGCCGGCTGCCAGCTCAGCGCGAAGACGTATTCGGGTTTCCCCGATGCCGCCGGCTTGCCTTGCCCGTCAGGTGCGGCCGGCACGGTCGCCGCGCTGCTGCCGGAAACGTGGCCGCAGCTGACCTTCACCCAGCGGCGCTCCGGATCGGCGCCCGGCACCAGGATGAGATAATGCGTCGGCGTATCCTTGTTGCCGGCAAGCAGCTGATAGCTCTGCCCGGCATCGGTCGAGACATTGCCGGGGTTCTTGCCGTTCTTGATGGCTTGCGTTGCCGGACAGGCAGCGTCGGCCACAAAGGAGCCGCTCATCTTGACGTCGGCACGCGCGGCACCGGCCAGCGACGCGGCCAGCATGGCCAATCCGAAAACGACACCAATGCGCATGGAAAATCCTCGGCTGGACAAGTGGGCGACAGACTGAAGCTGTCTCCATGTCAGAATTGCGATATTTTGCTGGCCAAACGCAAGAAACATCGTCGCGAAAAGCGGGTTTGCTGGATTGACGCATAATGTGGGCCGGCGCAAACAAAGCCAACGACGATAATGCAAGGGCGGGACCGAGCGGCATGTCATTCAGCCAGCAGCGCGTGGTTCGCTCCCCAACCGGTGCCGAGCTCAATCTTTTCGTCAGGCAGGCCGATGGCCGGGCACGCGCCGTCGTCCAGATCAATCATGGCCTGGCCGAGCACGCAGCGCGCTATGCCCGCTTTGCCGATTTTCTTGGCTCCCGCGGCTTCGATGTCTATGTCCACGATCATCGCGGCCATGGCGCGACCAAGGCCCCCGACGCGCCGCTCGGCAGGTTCGCCGCCAGCGACGGCCCGGCCAAGGTGATAGCCGATATCGGCACCATCCATGATCTTATCGCCCGCGAACAGCCAAACAGACCGGTCATCCTGTTTGGTCATTCGATGGGAGCGTCGGTCGCGCTGAACTACCTGTTGCGCCACTCGCCGCGCATTCATGCCGCCGCTATCTGGAACGGCAATTTCTCCGAAGGCCTGCTCGGACAGGTGGCGCTGGGCATCCTTGCCTGGGAACGGATGCGGCTCGGCTCCGACGTGCCATCGCGTCTGCTGCCGAAGCTCACCTTCCAGGCCTGGGGCAAGGCGGTGCCCAATCACCGCACATTGTTCGACTGGCTGTCGCGCGACGAGGCGGAAGTGGCGAAATACATCGCCGATCCGCTCTGCGGCTGGGATGCCTCGGTATCGATGTGGCGCGATGTGGTCTCGATGGCGCTGAACGGCGGCAAGGATGCCGGCTTTGCCGGCATCCGGCGCGACCTGCCCATCAGCATCGTCGGCGGCGAAAGAGATCCCGCCTCGGATTATGGCAAAGGGATCACGCATCTTGCCAGCCGCATGCGCGCGATGGGCTTTTCGAATCTGGTTTCAAAGGTTTACGTCGACACCCGCCACGAAAGCCTGAACGAGGTGAATCGCGACATCATCATGGATGATTTCGCCGCCTGGGCCGACAAAGTCCTCAAAGCGTGACGGATTGGCCCATTGCAAGAGCCGTGACAGCCGTTGCAGGGCTTGATAGAGGCTCTGCTTTCGCAGCAGTCACGGTGATTGCGGCAACCACGGTGATCCATGGCTGAGCCCCCGCTGAAAGGCGTCCGCGTCGTCGAACTCGCCCGCATCCTTGCCGGGCCATGGGCCGGGCAGTTGCTTGCCGATCTCGGCGCCGATGTCATCAAGGTCGAAAGCCCCGATGGCGGCGACGACACCCGCAAATGGGGGCCACCCTTCGTCATGGGCAAGGACGGCGAGAACCTGTCGGCCGCCTATTACCATTCCTGCAATCGCGGCAAGCGCTCCATCGCCATCGATTTCTCGACACCGGAAGGGGCCGAGACCGTGCGCCGGCTGGTCGCCACCTCGGACGTGCTGATCGAGAACTTCAAGCTCGGCGGTCTGAAGAAATACGACCTCGACTATGACAGCCTGCGCAAGATCAACCCGCGCCTCGTCTATTGCTCGATCACCGGCTTCGGCCAGGACGGACCCTATGCGCCGCGCGCCGGCTACGACTTCATCATCCAGGCCATGGCCGGCATGATGTCGATCACCGGCGAGGTCGGCCGCGAGCCGCAAAAAGCGGGCGTCGCCATCTCCGACATCTTCACCGGCCTCTATTCGGTCATCGCCATCCAGGCAGCATTGCGCCATGCCGAACAAACCGGCGAAGGCCAGCACGTCGACATGGCGCTCTTCGACACCCAGATCTCGGCGCTCGGCAACCAGAATTTGAACTATCTCGTCTCCGGCAAATCGCCGGTGCAGATGGGCAATGCGCATATGAACATCGCCCCCTACGAGGTGGTGCCGGTCCGGGATGGGCACATCATCCTGGCGGTCGGCAATGACGGCCAGTTCGCCAAATTCTGCGCCGCTGTCGGACTGGGCGACCTGCCTGCCAATCCCGACTTCGCCACCAACCCCGCCCGGGTCGCCAACCGGGTGAAATTGCATGAGCGCATGATCGAGGCGCTGAAGGTTTTTGACCGCGATCCGCTGCTGGCCAAGCTGGAAGCGGCCAGCGTGCCGGCGAGCCCGATCAACACGATCGGCCAGATGTTTGCCGATCCGCAGACGATCGCGCGCGGCATGCGGCTTGATCTCGACGACGGCCATGGCAATCTTCTGCCTTCGGTGCGTGCGCCGATGGTGATGTCGGGCACGCCGCTGGTCTATGAGCGCCCCTCGCCGCGCCTGGGCGAGCACACGCAAGAAATCCTTGCCGAACTGGAGAAGTCTGGACAATGAAGACCGGCGGACAACTCATCGTCGACGCGCTCGAAGCCAACGGCACCGACCGCATCTATTGTGTGCCGGGTGAATCCTATCTGGCGGTGCTCGACGCGCTGCACGATTCTGCGATCCGCACCATCGTCTGCCGCCAGGAAGGCGGTGCCGCGATGATGGCCGATTGCCACGGCCGCCTGACCGGGAAGCCCGGCATCTGCTTCGTCACCCGCGGCCCCGGCGCCACCAACGCCTCGGCCGGCATCCACATCGCCATGCAGGATTCTATACCCGTCATCCTGTTCATCGGCCAGGTCGCCAGCCACGCCAAGGAGCGTGAAGCGTTCCAAGAGGTCGATTATAAGAGGTTCTTCGGCGATATCGCCAAATGGGTGGTCGAGATCGACGACGCCTCGCGCATCCCCGAATTCGTCACCCGCGCCTTCGCGGTGGCGACATCGGGCCGGCCCGGCCCGGTGGTGATCTCGCTGCCCGAAGACATGCTGACCAGCATCGTCGAAGCACCTATCGCCTTGCCGCACACGCCGGTTG
Source organism: Mesorhizobium sp. M0518 (assembly GCF_040321125.1). Taxonomy (NCBI): domain Bacteria; kingdom Pseudomonadati; phylum Pseudomonadota; class Alphaproteobacteria; order Hyphomicrobiales; family Phyllobacteriaceae; genus Mesorhizobium; species Mesorhizobium sp. M0518. Next base: position 25,934 of record NZ_JAMYQY010000020.1, on the reverse strand, counting down.
AGACACGGCCGGGCGAAGCGGAGCTCGATGCGCTGGAAAAGCTGCTGGCTAAGGCCAAGCGGCCGTTCGTCATCCTCGGCGGCACGCGCTGGGACGCCGAGGCGGTGGCGCAAATGCGCACGGTCGCCGAGGCGTGGTCGCTGCCGGTCGGTTGTTCCTTCCGCCGGCAGATGCTGTTCGATCATCTACATCCGAACTATGCCGGCGATGTCGGCATCGGCATCAACCCCAAGCTGGCCACAGCGATCAAGCAGGCCGATCTCGTGCTCCTGATCGGCGGCCGCATGGGCGAAATGCCGTCCTCGGACTACACGCTGCTGAAAAGCCCCTACCCCGACCAGACACTGGTCCATGTCCATGCCGACGCTGGCGAGCTCGGCCGCGTCTACAGGCCGACACTGGCGATCAACGCCTCGCCTTCTGCCTTCATCGACGCTTTCGCCAAGCGCAAGCCGGCCTCTGAGCCGACTTGGGCAGCCGAGACACCAAAGCTGCATGCCTCCTATCTCGACTGGTCGACGCCACCGGAAGGCGGCCCCGGCTCGGTCCAGATGGGCCCGATCATGAACTACCTCGAAAAGATGCTGCCCGACGACGCCATTCTCACCAACGGCGCCGGCAATTACGCGACCTGGGTGCATCGCTTCCACCGCTTCCGCCGCTTCGCCACTCAAGGTGCGCCGACATCGGGCTCGATGGGCTATGGCACGCCTGCGGCCGTCGCTGCCAAAGAGCTGTTTCCGGAGCGCACCGTGGTCGCCTTCGCCGGCGACGGCTGCTTCCTGATGAACGGGCAGGAATTCGCCACCGCCGTGCAGTATGACCTGCCTATCATTGTGGTCGTCGTCAACAACGGCATCTATGGCACCATCCGCATGCATCAGGAGCGCGAATATCCCGGCCGCGTCGTCGCCACCGATCTTAAGAACCCCGACTTCGCGGCTCTCGCCCGCGCCTATGGCGGCCATGGCGAAACGGTCGACAAGACCGCCGATTTCGCTCCCGCCTTCGAACGTGCCCGCGCCAGCGGCAAGCCGGCGATCGTGGAAATCCGCCTCGACCCCGAAGCGATCACGCCGACCAAGACGATGACGCAGATACGCGACAAGGCGTAGTCCAAACAAAAAAAGAGGCGGTCGCCCGCCCCTTTTCGTCATGCGGCTTGCGCTATTTCGCGGCCTCGATCTGTCCGCGGATTTCGCCGTCCTTGTTGGCTGCCGTGTGCAAATTGACATAATCCTTGCCGCCCATCAGGTCGGCGGCCTGCGCGTCGGTCAGCACGGCCGACCCTTTGATCGGGCTCTTGAGCTTGCCCTTGAACGGGATCGCCACCCCGGCGTTTTCACCCATCGCGGCTGGGCCGTGAATATGCCCGGCGGTCGCCGACCCGCTGAGGCCGGAATATTTGACGTTCCAGCTGAGTTTCTTCGTGGCCGTGTCGAAGGTAAGAGCTGCGGTGCCCTTGCCTTTTGTGGTCACCGGCGGGTTCTGCTGGGCGCCGTCGAGCGTCGCTTTCAGCTTCACCGTCTCGGCCAGGGCCGGCGCTGCCGTAAGGAAGGACGCCGAGATGGCCAGCGCCGAAAGCATCGGCGCCAAGGATTGGATACGCATGAGGATCTCCGTTTGCTGATGACATCCAGCCACGGCTCCCCGGCGCGCGGATGTATCGGCACAACGCTTATAAGAGCGAATGGCTGCGCGCGAGTAACACTTACGTGCAAACTAATGGACCGCGCGATACCCCGGATACGGGGAGCGTCAGACCGCCGTCAGCGCCTGCGTCAGGTCGGCGATCAGATCGTCCGGGTGCTCCACGCCGATCGACAGCCTGACCGTGGTCTCCAGCACGCCGATGCGCTCGCGCACCTCGAAGGGTATGCCCGAGTGCGTCATGGCCGCGGGGTGGCTGGCCAAGGACTCCGTTCCGCCCAGGCTCACCGCCAGCTTGAAGATCTGCAGGTTGTTGAGAAAGGCGAAAGCCGCCTTCTCTCTGCCCTTGATATCGAAGGAGAAGGTCGAGCCGGCACCAGTGCATTGCGCCCTGTAGGTGCGGCCAGCCGGCGTGTCCTCGCCCAGGAACGGCAGGTAATGCACCTTCTCGACCTTGGCATGGTCGCGCAGGAATTCGGCGACCAGCCGCGCATTGTCGTTGGCCCGCTCCATGCGGATCGACAGCGTCTCCAGCGAGCGGCCCAGCATCCAGCAGGAATGCGGGTCGAGCTGCGTGCCGATCGCGCCGCGCAGCGCCTTGATCGGCTTGGTGACCGCCTTGCCGCCCATGGCGGCGCCCGCGATCAGGTCGGAATGGCCGCCGACATATTTGGTCAGCGAATAGACGGACACGTCGGCGCCATGTTCGATCGGCCGCTGGAACACCGGGCCGAGCAGCGTGTTGTCGCAGACGACGATCGGCGTCGACCCCTGGCTCGCGCCGATCTCGTCGGCGATCTTGCGCATCAGCGCGATATCGACCAGGCTGTTGGTCGGATTTGACGGCGTCTCGATCAGGATGACCGACACGCGGCCCTTCGCGACGGCGGCGTCGGAGGCCGTGCGCACCGCCGTGTCGTCGACGCCGTCCGCGAAACCGACAGCACCGATGCCGAAACCGGAGAGCGTGCGCGTCAAAAGCGTCTCGGTGCCGCCGTAAAGCGGCTGCGAATGAAGGATGACGTCGCCCGGCCTGATATAGGCGAGCAGTGTCGTGGCGATCGCCGACATGCCTGATGAAAACAGGATGCAGGCATCCGTCCCTTCATAGATCGCCAGACGGTCCTCGACGATCTCGCTGTTGGGATGGTTAAAGCGCGAATAGACCAGGCCGGACGCCGTGCCGCTCGGCGGCTCCTTGCGGCCGGAGGTGTAATCGAAGAAGTCGCGTCCTTCTTCCGCCGACTTGAACACGAAGGTCGAGGTCAGGAACACCGGCGGCTTGACCGCGCCTTCCGAAAGCTGCGGATCGAAGCCATAGCTCAGCATCAGCGTCTGCGGGTGGAGCTTGTGGTTGCCGATATGGGTTTTCGACGGGCGTGGCGCGGTCATGATCTTTCCTGCCTGTTCGAGTGAAATATTGAACGGCAATTTATGCGATCCTGTTCCACCAGTTCTTGCTATTTTGGGGCTCTCATGGCTGCATTCCCGCAACAAATTGCCCGGAGAGACCGAACGTGCAGCAGAAGATAGCCGACGATTTCGACCGCAAGATCCTGCGTGAGCTGCAAGCCGACGCCCGCATCACCAACCACGAGCTTGCCGAGCGGATCGGTCTGTCGCCATCGCCCTGCCTGAGGCGGGTGCGGCGGTTGGAGGAGACCGGAATTATCAGGGGCTACACCACGCTGGTCGATCCCTCAGCCTTTGGCTGGAGCATGGTCGCCATCGCCACCATCCGGCTCAGCCGTCAGAACGAAGACGAGATCGTGATGTTCGAGGACGCGATCCGCGGCTGGGAAGAGGTGCTGGAATGCCACCTCGTCACCGGTTCACGCGACTATGTGCTGAAGGTGGTGACGGGAAACCTCGAACAGTACGAGCGCTTCATCAAGGAAAAGATCGCGCGGCTGAAATGCGTCGCCTCGATCGAAACCAGTTTCGTCATGAACACCATAAAGGAACGGCGCCTCTGACATTTCTGCCGGAGGCGCCGCTTTCTGGATAGATGTGTTGCCGACTAGGCTTACTTCACGGCCTTGTCGGTGATGGCAGTGGTGTAGGCGCCGGTCGGCTCCTTGGTGATGATCTTCTGGTCGAGCAGCGCCTTGGCGGTGCGTTCGTAGGTCGCCGGGTCGAGCTTGCCGTCGGCATTGTCGATCAGCTTGGCGACTTCGCTCATCATGCGCTTCTGGTGGTTCTCGTCCTGGCCGCCGCCGTCCATGACGATGCCCGCGGCCTCGTCATTGTTGTCGATGGCGTATTTCCAGCCCTTCATCGAGGCGCGCACGAAACGCACCATCTTGTCTTCGAAGGCCGGGTCCTTGAGCTTGTCTTCGGACGCATAGAGCCCGTCCTCGAGCAGGTCGTTGCCCATGGCCGAGTAGTTGAACACGGTCAGCTGTTCGGGCTTGTAGCCGGCGTCGATCAACTGCCAGTACTCGTTGTAGGTCATGACCGAGATACAATCCGCCTGCTTCTGGATCAGCGGCTGCACGTCGAAGCTCTGCTTCAAGACGGTGACGCCGTCCGGGCCGCCGTCGGTCTTGAGGCCGAGCTTGTTCATCCAGGCGTAGAACGGATACTCGTTGCCGAAGAACCAGACGCCGAGCGTGTGGCCCTTGAAGTCGGCTTCGGTCTTGATCGGGCCGTCCTTCGGGCAGACCAGTTCCATGCCGGCCTTCTTGAACGGCTGGGCGATGTTGACCAGCGGCACACCCTTTTCGCGGGCAGCCAGCGCACCGCCCATCCAGTCGACGATGACATCGGCGCCGCCGCCGGCGATCACCTGCTCGGGCGCGATATCGGGACCGCCCGGCTTGATGTCGACGTCGAGACCTTCGGCCTCATAGAAACCCTTGGCCTTGGCGACATAGTAGCCGGCAAACTGGGCCTGCGTGACCCATTTCAGTTGCAACGTCACCTTGTCGGCGGCCATTGCCTGGAACGCGGCGAGCGACATCGCGCCGGCCAGAACGGGAATAATCAGTCTTTTCATTTTTTTACCCTCTGAAGTTAGTGCCCTAAACCCACCGCCCCTATCCACCACGGACAGAGGGATGCCAAAACGTGACGGCTCTTTCGACAAGAGCGACCACGCCATAAAAGACCGAACCCGCAAGTGCTGCAACTGCGATTTCGGCCCAGACCATGTCGATGTTCATCCGCCCGACCTCGGTCGAGATGCGGAAGCCCATACCGACGACAGGCGTGCCGAAGAACTCGGCAACGATGGCCCCGATCAGCGCCAGCGTCGAGTTGATCTTCAGCGCGTTGAAGATGAAGGGCGCTGCGGCCGGCAGCCTGAGCTTCAGCAGCGTCGGCCAGTAGCCCGACGCATAGGTGCGCATCAGGTCGCGCTCCATGTGGCCGGAGGCGGCAAGGCCGGCGACCGTGTTCACCAGCATCGGGAAGAAGGTCATGATGATGACCACCGCCGCCTTGGACTGCCAGTCGAAGCCGAACCACATCACCATGATCGGTGCCACGCCGATGATCGGCAGCGCCGAGACCATGTTGCCGATAGGCAAGAGCCCGCGCCGCAGGAACGGCACACGGTCGGCGAGGACCGCGGTGATGAAGCCGGCGCCGCTGCCCACGACATAGCCAAAGATCACCGCCTTGAAGATGGTCTGGCGGACATCGGCGCCGAGCACCGGCAGCGAACCGGCGATGCGTGCGCCGATGGCGCTTGGCGGCGGCAGCAGGATGAAGGGTATGCCGGCCCCGCGCGTCACCGCTTCCCAGATGATCAGTATCCAGGCGCCGAAGATGGCCGGGATGATCAGGCGCAGCGCGGTGCGAGCCCATTTGGCGAAGGGACGCAATGATGACAGCACCGCCACGCAGCGCCAGCCAAGCAGCCAGGCACCCGTGAGCAGCAGGAAATAGGGCGCCCGTGCCAGGCCCTCGAAGCCGGCGATGCCGCCAATCAGCAGCCAGGCGACCAGATGTGCGCCGATGAAAAGCACAACCGCTTCGACGACGGACGGTATTCTGGCCATCGTGATCAAGGCAACAAGAAGCAGCACGCCGAAGATCAGCCAGTTCGTCGCCACATAGGGGTATATCAACGTCCCTGAAGGCTGCGCCAGTGCATCGACTTTCGGCGCGGCGATCGGGCCGAGCGCCACAGCGATCAAGCACAGCGTGATCGCCAGCACCGCTTGCCAGGAGGGTTTCAGCCGGTTCATGCCGGCCTCCCGCCCATGGCGCGGTCGACGAGGCGCCCGGCAATGCCGACCACCATGACCAGAAGAGCCGCCACCACCGAACCGGCGACCAGCGCCGACCAGATGTCGATGGACTGGCTGTAATAGGCGCCAGCCAAAAGCTTGGCACCGATGCCGGCGACAGCGCCGGTCGGCAGTTCGCCGACGATGGCGCCGACCAGGCTTGCCGCCACCGCCACCTTCATCGAGGTGAACAGGAACGGCACCGAAGCCGGCACGCGCAACTTCCAGAAGGTTTGCGCACGACTGGCATTGTAGGTGTGCATCAGGTCGAGATGCATGATCTCGGGCGAGCGCAGCCCCTTCACCATGCCCACAGTCACCGGGAAGAACGACAGATAGGTGGAGATCATCGCCTTCGGGATCAGGCCGCTGATGCCGATCGCCCCCAGCACGACGATGATCATCGGCGCCACCGCCAGGATGGGGATGGTCTGCGAGGCGATGATCCACGGCATCAGGCTGCGGTCGAGCGTCGCCACATGCACGATGCCGACCGCAATGATGATGCCGAGCGCGGTGCCGAAGGCAAAGCCGAGCAGCGTCGACGACAGCGTCACCCAGGCATTGTAGACGAGGCTGCGGTTCGAGGTGATAGGCCGCAGGAAGGTGTTCTCGAAGAAATTCACCGCCACCTGATGCGGCGCCGGCAATGTCGGCTTCGGCTGCGACAACGTCTTGCCGATGAGTTCGCTGAACGTGGAGGTCTCATTGGCACGGCGGTCGAGATCGCGCTGGAACGGTGTGTTGAGGATGACAGCGAAGACATACCAGAGCACGACCACCCCAGCGAGGATCGAGGTGACGGGGATGAGTTTGTCGCGGAAGGTGTCCATCTAGCAGGCCTCGCCGGACAGGCGTGCGCTCTGCGTAACGCGAGCGACCCACCACGCGTTCGTCATCCTAGGGCGAAGCAAGGAGCGAAGCGACGCGGCGCAGACCCTAGGATCCATGCCGTTACCTCTCCGCTCCGCAACGGTGCCGAACATGATCCCCTCTGCCTCGCCCTGCTTGGCCGATATTCTCAACCGTTTTGGCCTTTCGGCAGACGTCACGGCATGGATCCTAGGGTCTGCGCTCGCCGCTTCGCATCGGCTCCGCCCTAGGATGACGAAGGCGCGGGTGGCCGCCCCCTCACCCGACCTCCGCTTCGCTCCGGCCACCCTCTCCCCGGTGGGGAGAGGAAGGAGCCCGTCGTTTGCTCCCTCAATCATCATAGCTGTGCCCTGCCCGCAGCCCGTCGCGCACGCGCGCTGCGATCGCCAGAAACTCCCGCGTCTCGCGGATGTCGAGCGGCCGCTCTCTCGGCAGCGTCGATTCGATGATGTCGCTGACGCGGCCCGGGCGCGGTGACATGACGACGATGCGCGTCGACAGATAGACGGCTTCCGGAATGGAATGCGTGACGAAGCAGATGGTCTTGTTGGTGCGTCCCCACAATTCCAGCAATTGCTCGTTGAGATGATCGCGCACGATCTCGTCCAGCGCGCCGAACGGCTCGTCCATCAGCAGCAGGTCGGCGTCGAAGGCCAGCGCACGGGCGATCGAGGCGCGCTGCTGCATGCCGCCCGAGAGCTGCCAGGGATATTTCTTCTCGAAACCAGAGAGGTTGACGAGGTCGAGCGTGCGCTTGATACGCTCGCCTTGCTCCGCCTTGGACAGACCCATGATCTCCAGCGGCAGCCCGACATTGCGCTCGATCGTCCGCCACGGAAACAGGGCGGCGGCCTGGAAAACATAGCCATAGGCGCGTTTCTCGCGCGCCTGTTCTGCTGTCATGCCGTTGACCGAAATCGTCCCCGAGGTCGGCTTCTCCAAATCGGCGATGACGCGCAGCAGCGTGGTCTTGCCGCAGCCCGAAGGCCCGATGAAGGAGACGAACTCCCCTTTGCCGATGGTGAGATCGACATTGGACAGCGCCTGCACCGGCCCGTCATTGGTCTGGAAGGTCAGTCCGAGTTTGCTTGCCGCGACGACGGCTGGCGAAGTCCCCGTCATCGGCTGCCGCCTGCCTGTTTCCGTCCCTGCGGCGGCTGGAATCCGATTGCTTTTATCGCGATGTTGTTTTCCACTCGCCCTGTCCCATTGGTCTTGTCCCACTCGATCGACGCCCGGAGTTTCCCCGATGTCGCCCAAACCCACTTGTCATCTTATCCGCCCTGAAAGCACTTATGAAGGCAAGCAGGGATTGACCTATTTCGCCGGCATTACCGCCGAAACCGTCGGCGCCTCCGGCATCTGCATGCACATGCTCACCATCCCGCCCGGCGCGCGCGCCAAGGCGCATATGCATGAGAGCCACGAGACGGCGATCTATGTGCTCTCCGGCGAAGTCCACACTTGGTACGGCGACCGGCTCGAGCATCATATCGTCACCAAGGCCGGCGACCTTTTCTATATTCCCGCCGGCGTGCCGCATCTGCCGGCCAATCTGAGCAGCGCCCCGTCTTCGGCCGTCATTGCGCGCACCGATCCCAACGAACAGGAAAGCGTCGTCCTGCTGCCGGAACTGGATGCGCTGGTCGCGTGAGGCCAGCATCGACGGAATGGCCGCCATCGGCACCGTCACGAACATAATTGCAGCGGCCCCATTTCCTCAAGGCCGGGGATGGTGACGAAGAAACCATCCTCCCCCTTGTTGGTGACCATGACGGTTTCGATTGTCGTTCCCGCCTCGCCTTCCGCCGAACAGGTCGCGCCAAGCGATTGCGCGCCCAGCACCGATGTCAATTGCTGTGTGAACCGGCAGCCGCTGCCATAGGTCTCGACGCCTTCGGCGGTCAGCACGATATAGGCATCGCTCTCCTGATAACCGGCTTTGACGCCGGCGCAGCCGACATCATTGCCCCAGGAGCCGGCCAGTAGGCCGTCCGCTGCTGCCGGACCTGAGGCAGTTGCCATCAGGACCAACGAAATGAGCGCGGCCGAACGCGCCAAGCTCAAACCCCGGTCGCCGGGATGCCGGTGCGTTCCACCTTCCGCGGCGCGGAGATTTCCTTCCACGTCGACAGCGCCCGGTTGACCGCCGCATTCGGCTCGCGGCCGACGAATTCTCCATGCCCGGGCTTGGCCTTGATCTCGGCCTCCTGGATCGACAGTTCGCCGCGCGAGAACACGAACCGCGGCAGACCGGTCACCTCGAACCCTTCGAACACGTTGTAGTCGATGACGGACTGCTGCTGCTTAGAAGTGATCTTCTTCTTTCGCTTGGGATCCCAGACGACGATGTCGGCATCCGCGCCTTCGACGATGGCGCCCTTTTTCGGATACATGTTGAGGATCTTGGCGATGTTGGTCGAGGTCACCGCGACGAACTCGTTCATCGTCAGCCGGCCGGTGTTGACGCCCGTCGTCCACAGCACCGGCATGCGGTCTTCGAGCCCGCCGGTGCCGTTCGGGATCTTGGTGAAATCTCCGACGCCGTTGCGCTTCTGCTTGGTGGTGAAAGCGCAATGGTCGGTCGCCACCACCTGCAGCGAGCCCGCCTGCAGGCCGGCCCACAGCGAATCCTGGTGCAATTTGTTGCGGAAGGGCGGGCTCATCACGCGGCGCGCCGCATGATCCCAGTCTTTGTCGAAATACTCGCTCTCGTCCAGCGTCAGGTGCTGGATCAGCGGTTCGCCGAACACCCGCATGCCCTTCTGCCGCGCCCGGCGGATCGCCTCATGGCTCTGCTCGCAGGAGACATGCACGACATAGAGCGGCACGCCGGCCATGTCGGCGATCATGATGGCGCGGTTGGTCGCCTCGCCTTCCACTTCGGGTGGCCGTGAATAGGCGTGGCCCTCGGGGCCGTTGTTGCCGGCAGCCAGCAGCTTCTGCGACAGGGCGGCAACGACGTCGCCATTCTCGGCATGCACCAGCGGCAGCGCGCCGAGATCGGCGCAGCGCTGGAACGACGCATACATCTCGTCGTCGTCGACCATCAGCGCGCCCTTGTAGGCCATGAAATGCTTGAACGAGGTGATGCCCTTGTCGACGACAGTGGCCATCTCGTCGAACACCTGCTTGCCCCACCAGGTGATCGCCATGTGGAAGGAGTAGTCGCAGGACGCCTTCGAGGTCTTGTTGTCCCACATCTGCAAGGCTTCGAGCAGCGACTGCTGCGGCGCCGGCAGGCAGAAATCGACCACCATCGTCGTGCCGCCGGAGAGCGCCGCGCGCGTGCCGGATTCGAAATCATCGGCCGAATAGGTGCCCATGAACGGCATTTCGAGATGGGTGTGCGGGTCGATGCCGCCCGGCATGATATAGCAGCCGGTGGCATCGAACTCGTGGTCGCCATGCAGGCCCGAACCGATGGCCACGATCTTGCCGTGCTGCATCAGCACATCGGCCTTCCAGGTGCGGTCGGCAGTGACGATGGTGCCGTTTCGGATGACTTTGGTCATTGGTTGTTCCCTTGTTCTTGCCGCGCTTCTTACGAGCGTCTCGGTAGTGTTTCAGATCGGTTCAGGACCGAAGCGGCGGCGCTACATGACTCCAACTTCTCCCAATATCTCCTCGATGCAACCATCGAAAGAGTTCGCCAGATCTCCGGTCGAAAACCGCAATACACGATAGCCCTGTCGGCCAAACCATGCGTCGCGTGTCCGATCCTTCTCCATTTGCTCCGGCGTGAAGTGATGCTCTCCATCCACCTCGATAACGAGGTTCTTCTCATGCAGAACAAAGTCAGCAACGTAAGGGCCGATCGGTGCCTGCTTTCTGGCGTGTAAACCGTATAGGCGACGGAACTCCTTCAACTCGGACCAGAGCTTCCGCTCGCCTTCCGTCATGTTCCGACGCAGGACCCTGGCACGTTCGATAGCAGCAGGATCAATTCCGGTCGGTGCCAAGAGTACCCCCCACCCTCAATCGCTCCCCGCAAGGGAGGGAGACTTGGCGTCGCGCTATCACAGCCCGACGTTCAAAGCCTTTGAAAGAATGCATAAAAAGGATTCTTGCGAAGGTGGACCCCCACCCTAACCCTCCCCACAAAGGGGAGGGAACGCTGCCGCGAGCCCAAACTTTCCTCTCGGTGTGGAAACGTAGACAATTTGCCAAGATTAGCACCAACGGAAGTCCCCCTCCCCCTTGTGGGGAGGGGTTAGGGGTGGGGGTACAGCGCCGACCTCTCACCCGACGATCTCCGCCGTCTCCACCACCGCATGGAACAAAACGTCGGCCCCGGCCGAGGCCCATTCCTTGGTGATCTCCTCGGCTTCGTTGTGGCTCAGCCCGTCGACGCAGGGGCACATCACCATGGCGGTGGGCGCGACGCGGTTGATCCAGCAGGCGTCGTGACCGGCGCCGGAGACGATGTTGCGGTGGGAATAGCCGAGGCGTTCGGCGGCATCACGGATCGCCTTGACGCAGCCGGCATCAAAGGTCACCGGATCGAAAGCACCGACCTGTTCGATCTCGTAGCGAATGTCGAGTGCATCGCAGATCGTGTCGATGCCTTCGCGGATGCGGCCATCCATCGCGTCCAGCACTTCCTTTTCCGGCGAGCGGATATCAACGGTGAAGACGGTGCGCCCGGCGATGATGTTGCGCGAATTGGGATAGACCTCCATGTGGCCGACCGCGCCGACGGCATCGGGCTGGTAGTCCATGGCTATCTCGTGCACCAGTTCGATCACCCGCGCCATGCCGAGCCCGGCATTGCGGCGCTTGGGCATCGGCGTCGAGCCGGTGTGGGCTTCCTTGCCGGTCAGCGTCACCTGCAGCCATTTAAGGCCTTGGCCATGGGTGACGACACCAATGTCGATATCTTCGTCCTCGAGGATCGGACCCTGTTCGATATGCAGTTCGAAGAAGGCGTGGATCTTACGGTCGCCGACCTTCTCGCTGCCTTTCCAGCCGATGCGCTCGAGTTCCTCGCCGAATTTCTTGCCCTGTTTGTCGACATGCCCGTACACATCGGCCTGGTCGAGCACGCCGGCGAACACGCCGGACGCCATCATCGCCGGCGCGAAGCGCGAGCCCTCCTCGTTCGTCCAGTTGGTGACGACGATCGGATGTTTGGTCTTGATGCCGAGATCGTTGAGAGAGCGCACCACTTCAAGCCCACCCAGCACGCCGAGCACGCCGTCATACTTGCCGCCGGTCGGCTGCGTATCGAGATGGCTGCCGACATAGACCGGCGGCAGGCTGGGATCGGTGCCTTCGCGGCGGGCAAACATCGTGCCCATTTCATCGACGCCCATTTCGAGCCCGGCCGCATCGCACCAGCGCTTGAACAGATGCCGCCCTTCGCCGTCTTCGTCGGTCAGGGTCTGACGATTGTTGCCGCCGGCAATGCCGGGGCCAATCTTCGCCATCTCCATGATGGAATCCCACAAACGGTCTGAATTGATTCGCAGATTCTCACCGGGTGCGGCCATCTTGAGTTCCCATCTACGCCAGGGTTCTTGTCGCCCCTTGAGTGATTTACAGCTTGACCGTATGGTCAGCTTTTAAACTACACAACCTGACCAAGCGGTCAACTAGAATCTTGGGGTAGACATGGCAGAACCCACCCGCCCCATGCGGCGACAGGAGATCCGACGAGAGAATGAAAAAACCATTCTCGTCGCTGCCGAGAAGGTGTTTGCGGAGGCAGGGTTCGGGGGCGCCACGATGCAGTTGATCGCGGATCTGGCGGGACTGCCGAAGGCAAATCTCCACTACTATTTCGCCACCAAGGAAGAGCTTTACCGGTCGGTCGTTCAAAACATCTTTGAAATCTGGCTACAGGCGGCCAATTGCTTCGACGCGGCGCGCGGACCCATAGACGGCATCAGTGCCTATATCGACGCCAAGATGGAAATATCACGCCGCCATCCTGACGGCTCGAAGGTCTGGGCCTCTGAAGTGATGCACGGTGCGCCGGTGCTTCAGGACTATATGGAATCGACGCTGCGCGAATGGACGGACGGCCGCGTCGAGATCATCAGGCGCTGGATCGAGGAAGCCAAGATGGACCCGGTGGATCCGCGCCATCTGCTCTATATGCTTTGGGCTACGACCCAGCACTACGCCGATTTCGGTCACCAGATCGAGACGCTCAATGGCGGCAAGCCGCTGTCCGACCGGCAATGGCGGGAAGCCAAGGAAAATATCAAGCGGGTGATCCTGACCGGGATCGGCGCGTTGCCCGCCTGACTATAACCGTTCGTTGCAGCAAAAGATCAGGTCGGCGCGCTGCCGCACCGACCCCACCCGACCGCTTCGCGGCGACCCTCTCCTCCAGGGCGAGGGATATCGTGTCAGTCCGTCAATCGATGGACCTCAGCACTTCGCGCACATGGTCGATCAATTCGTTGATCTGGCCCTTGGTGATGATCAGCGGCGGCGACAGCGCGATGATGTCGCCGGTGGTGCGGATCAGCGCGCCGCGCTCGAACGCCTTGACGAAGGCCGAGAAGGCCCGCTTGGTCGGCTGTCCGGCGATCGGCGCCAGCTCGATCGCACCGATCAGGCCGATGTTCCTGATATCGATGACGTTCGGCTCGCCCTTCAGCGAATGCAGCGCGTCTTCCCAGTACGGCGCCAGCTCCTCGCCACGGGTCAGCAGGCCCTCTTCCTTGTAGGTGTCGAGCGTGCCGAGTGCGGCCGCGCAGGCGATCGGGTTGCCCGAATAGGTGTAGCCGTGGAAGAACTCGATCATGTGCTCGGGGCCGGTCATGAAGGCGTCGTGGATCTCCTTCTTCACGAACACCGCGCCCATCGGGATGACGCCGTTGGAGACGCCCTTGGCGGTGGTCATGATGTCGGGCGTGACACCGAAATAGTCGGCGGCGAACGGCGTGCCGAGACGGCCGAAACCGGTGATGACCTCGTCGAAGATCAACAGGATGCCATGCTTGGTGCAGATTTCGCGTAGCCTCTCGAGATAGCCCTTCGGCGGCAGGATGACGCCGGTGGAGCCGGCGACCGGCTCGACGATGACGGCGGCGATAGTGGAAGCGTCGTGCAGGGCGACGATGCGCTCCAGTTCGTTGGCGAGTTCCGCGCCATACTCCGGCACGCCCTTGGTGAAGGCGTTCTTTTCCGGCAGATGCGTGTGCGGCATATGGTCGACGCCGCCGAGCAGCGTGCCGAACATCTTGCGGTTGGTGACGATGCCGCCGACCGAGATGCCGCCGAAATTGACGCCGTGATAGCCGCGCTCGCGGCCGATCAGCCGGGTGCGCGAGCCCTCGCCTTTAACACGGTGATAGGCGATCGCCATCTTGAGCGCCGTCTCGACCGATTCCGAACCGGAATTGGTGAAGAAGACATGATCCATGCCCTTGGGCGCGAGGTCGACCAGGCGGTTGGCCAGTTCGAAGACGATCGGATGGCCCATCTGGAAGGCGGGCGCATAGTCGAGCTCGGCGGCCTGCTGTTGGATCGCTTCGGTGATCTTCGGCCGGCAATGGCCGGCATTGACGCACCACAGGCCGGCGGTGCCGTCGAGCACCTTGCGGCCGTCGCTGGTCGTGTAGTGCATGTCCTTGGCGGACACCATCATGCGCGGCGCTTGCTTGAACTGCCGGTTTGCCGTGAACGGCATCCAGAATGCGCTGAGATCGTTCGGCGTGACTTTCAGCCGGTTGGACATGACCAGGACTTCCCCTTGTAAACTGTTTCGCTGCGCCCAACGCTTGGTCTTTGCCGCGTTTTCATGCTACGCAAATTTTTGACCGATTGGACAAACGTTAGCACCGCCCTCTCAGCGGTCAAGGATTACTAGCGGAAATGCGGCACCTGAAGTGCGTTCCACAGGCTAGGGAAAAACTGGTCCAGAGAATTGGTCCAGAGGACCCTCAACACGAGGGCTTGCAACGGTGACCATCGCCACGGACGCCCCTCGCCGCACCCGCATCCAGCAGGAAAAGCGCGAACTCATCCTGGAGGCGGCGCTCGAGGTTTTCTCCGCCAACGGTTTCCGCGGCTCGACCATCGACCAGATCGCCGAAGCCGCAGGCATGTCGAAGCCCAACCTGCTCTATTATTTCCGCCGCAAGGAAGACATCCACGAAACGCTGATGCAGCGCCTGCTCGACACCTGGTTGGCGCCGCTGCGCGAACTCGACGACATTGGGGATCCCCTTACCGAACTGCGCAGCTACATCAGGCGCAAGCTGGAGATGGCGCGCGACTTTCCGCGCGAGAGCCGGCTGTTCGCCAACGAGATCCTGCAAGGCGCGCCGCGCATCATGCCGCTGCTGGCCGGAGAGTTGAAGACGCTGGTCGACGAGAAGGCGACCGTCATCAAGGGCTGGATGCGCGCTGGCAAGATCGCCAAGACCGATCCGTGGCACCTGATCTTCTCGATCTGGGCAACGACGCAGCATTATGCCGATTTCGACGTCCAGGTCCGCGCCGTGCTCGGGCCGAACCGCGGCGGCGACGGCCGCTTCGAGGATGCGGCCCGCTTCCTGGAACAACTGTTTCTTGATGGGCTGAAGCCGAAGACCTGACGCTTCAGGCGCTGCGCCGCTTGGCCGGCAGTTCATCCAGCAATGTCTGCAGCTTGGCGATCGAATTCTGCTCGGCGAGCGGCGTGTAGACGATCAGCTTCATGTCCGAGCCGTCGCCGATCGACAGGCTCATATGCTCGAAGCTCATGGCGCCCGCGCTCGGGTGCCGGACATGTTTCACCCCCGACAATCGGTGCGCGACGTCGCGCTGCGGCCACCAGGCACGAAATTCGGGGCTCGAACGCGTCATCAACTCGATCAGCCGCTCGAAATCCGGATCGCCGACATAGCGGGCGCTCGCGGCCCGGAACGAGGCCAGCACGGTGCGCGCCAGTTGCTCCCAGTCGACCAGCAGGCGCCGGTGGTGCGGGCTGGTGAACACCATGTGGACGATGTTGCGGGCATCCCCTTCCAGCAGGCCATAGTCGCCGAACACCGCCACCGCCGCCGGGTTCCAGGCCAGCACATCCCAGCGCCGCCCGACGACATAGGCCGGCTGCAGCACCAGGCTCTGCAGCATGTGCAGCAAGGGGCCGTCGACCCTTTCCGGCGCCACGGCACGGCGCTCCGGCTGCTGGCGGTCGGCAAGGATGAACAGATGCTGTTTTTCGGCGGCGTCGAGGCGCAGTGCTTCGGCGAGTGCCGTCAGCACCTCGACCGAGGGCCTGACCTCCCGCCCCTGCTCCAGCCATGTGTACCAGGTGGTGCCGACGCCGGCGATCATCGCCACCTCCTCGCGCCGTAGTCCCGGCGTGCGCCGCCTGAGACCGGTGGCGATGCCGGTGGCCGAGGGCGTCAGCCTTTCGCGGCGCGAGCGCAGGAAGGCGCCGAGTTCGCGCCGGCGGCTGTCTTCAGCGGAGTGGTTTGGGGCCGCGTGGGGTTGGGACTCCATGCGCCCAGTATAGCAGTATTGATACCAGGATAAAGTTTGAACTGTTTGGCTCGCGCCAACTGTCCCATCTTCCGTTCAGAGCAACAGAACGGAGGCTCTGAACATGGAACTCAAAGACAAGACGATCCTCATCACCGGTTCGACCGATGGCGTCGGCCGCGTCGTCGCGCAACGGCTCGGCGCCGCGGGCGCCCGTGTGATGGTGCATGGCCGCGATGCGAGGCGCGGCAAGGCTGTTGTCACCGAGATCGAAGCGGCCGGCGGCATGGCGGAGCTTCTGGTCGCCGACCTCTCTTCGCTGGCCGAAGTGCGCCGGCTTGCCGAAGCCGTGCGCGCCCGGACGGGCCGGCTCGACATCCTCGTCAACAATGCCGGAATCGGCACGGCGGGCCAAGGTGCCAAAAGACAGATCAGCGCCGACGGCTACGAACTGCGCTTCGCGGTGAATTATCTCGCCGGTTTCGTGCTGACATCGGAGCTTCTGCCGTTGCTGAAGGCGAGTGCGCCGGCCCGCATCGTCAATGTCGCCTCGGCCGGACAGCAGGCGGTCGATTTCAGCGATGTCATGCTGACCCGCTCCTATGACGGCGTGCGCGCCTATTGCCAGAGCAAGCTGGCGCAGATCCTGTTCACCGTCGATTTGGCCGAACAGTTGAAAGGTACCGGCGTCACCGTCAACGCGCTGCACCCGGCGAGTTACATGAATACCACCATGGTCCGGCAGGCTGGTGTGACGCCGTGGTGTTCGGTCGAGACCGGTGCCGAGGCCATCCTCAACCTCGCCGCCTCACCCGCGCTCGACGGAAAAAGCGGCCTCTATTTCGACGGCCTGCGGGAATCCCGTGCCGACGCCCAGGCTTATGACGCCAAGGCAAGGCAACAGTTGCGAGCCTTGAGCCTCGATCTCATCGGCACGGCCTCCCCCATATCGAAGGAAGACCATTGATGACCAAGACAATCGAACACACCGTCGTCATCGGCGGCTCGTCCGGCATCGGCCTGGCGACGGCGCGAAAACTGCTTGGCCCGGGCATGAAGGTGACCATCACTGGGCGCAACGAGGACAAACTGAAGAGCGCTTGGACAAGCCTTGGCAGCACTGCCGGGAAGGCTGCTTTCGACGCCGCGAAGCCGGATGAGGTCCGCCAGTTCTTCGAGAGCCTCGGTCCTTTCGACCATCTGGTGCTGGCGGCCAGCGGCGGCAAGGGCCTCGGCCCCTTCCCGACGCTTGACCTGAGCGACATCGGCAGTGGCGTGGATGAGAAAGTCCGGCCGCAGCTGTCCTGCCTGCAGGCGGCCCTGCCGACGCTGAACAAGGCCGGATCGGTCACCTTCGTCTCGGCGGTGTCGGCGCAGCTCGCGGCGCCGGGCGTCGCCGGCATCGCCGCCATCAACGGCATGCTGTTGACCGTGGTGCCGATCCTGGCGGTGGAACTGAAGCCGCTGCGCGTCAATGTCGTGGCGCCGGGCGTCATCGACACGCCATGGTGGGATTTTCTGGCCGAGGAGCAAAAGCAAACGATCTTTGCCGACTATGCCGGCAAGACCCCGGTCGGCCGCGTCGGCCGGGCCGAAGACGTAGCCGACGCAATCGCCTTCCTCGTCTCCAACGGCTTCATGACCGGCCAGGTGCTGACCTGCGATGGCGGCCTGCGATTTGCGGCATAGGAACAGCGATTATCGGGCTCCGGCGGGACCCTTAATTGGCCTTCTTTGGAACACGGTCGTTCTCGTCCGCAGGCCTGTCGCCTGTCGGTTTTGCCGAAACAGGCTTTTCCGGCACATGGGAATAGTCAGATGTATCCGCCCCATACATCTTGTTGTCGACCGCTTCTTGCCAGCTGAAATCCGCGTCCGACGGTGAAACGTCGGCAATCTCATGGCGGGAGGAGCGAGAGTGCAGCCAGTTCGGGGTGATCTCTCGGACCAATTGTGCAAAGCGTCCCATCGAAACCGTTCCTTTCCTTGTCTTTTCCAGGAGGCGCGATCGCGGTGCGTCAGCTGGACCTAAAGTTGACCTCTCAGCCAGGCTAGCGTCTCGGCAACGCCGGCCAGCCCGTACTGCGCGGTGGTTTGCGCCGGTGGTTTGACCCGTATCGATATGCCGCCCGCATCATTGACGGTTTCGAAGCCGTTTTCGTCCGACGTGTCGTCGCCCAGGAAGACCGGGCGGCGGCCCGTGAATGGCGCGATGTCCATGAATCGCCGGATCGCGGCGCCCTTGGCGGCCTCGAGCGGCAGCAACTCCACACCGGCATTGCCGGCAATCACCCGGTAGCCCTTTGGCAGCGTGGCCAGCGCCTGCTCGACAAGCTGCGTCGCACGCGGAAGCAGATGGGGGGCGGCGCGCGTGTGGATGGCCAGCACCCGTCCTTTGCGCTCGATATAAGCCCCACGACCGAGCTCGGCCTCGATCTCGTCGGCAAGCGCAGAAATATCCGCCGGCTCGTCTGCTACTTCGACGTCGTCGTTCGGCAGGAGCCGGTGCTCCAGTCCATAGAGCCCGGCGGCGCGCAGTTTCAGAGGCTGAAACAGATGGTCGACAGCCGCAACGGAGCGGCCTGTTATGAAGGCCAATGCCCCGTCCAGCTTGCGGTCCAGGCCTTGCAGCAAGGAGCGAAGCTCGTCGCTGACCGAGACGGCGTCCGGGTGTTCGGCATGTTCCAGCAGGGTGCCGTCGATGTCGAGGAACAACGCCCATTCGCCGGTCAGCACAGTCTGCGGTTTCGGCATGACGGCCTGCGGCTTTTGCGGGCTTTCGCTGATCATCTTTTGCAGAACCTCGTTCATGACATGACTACCCGCTTGCGCTCGAACATGGACACGACATTGTCGACGCTAGGCAGCCGGTCACCGACACCGGTTACCCGGTCGAGGTCACCGCGCTTGCGCAAGCGCGCTGCATCCAGAAGCATGCTGCCGGCCCAGCGATAGACATTGTTGTTGCGGATCGTCTCGCGCATGGGCCGCATACGCTCGCGCTGTTCGTCTGAAGTCATGATCAGCGCCTGCAGCAGCGCTTCGCTCATCATGGCGGCGTCGTAAGGGTTGACGATCAGCGCCTCCAGCAATTCGCGCGAGGCGCCGGCGAAGGTGCTGAGCATCAAGACGCCCTGTTCGTCGTCGCGCGCCGCGACGAACTCCTTGGCGACCAGGTTCATGCCGTCATGCAGGCTGGTGACCATGCATATGTCGGCGGCGCGATAGATCTCATAGACCTGTTCCTGCGAGTGATGCTCGGCCACCATGATCACCGGTCTGTAGCCCTCGCTGCCATAGCGTTGGTTGAGCTCCTCGGCATAGCGGTGGCATTCGTCGTGGAGCAGCTTGTAAGCCGGCAGCGTGCCGCGGCTGGGAGCCGCGATCTGCAGGAAAACCAGCTTTCCGATCCATTCAGGGTATCGCTTGAACAATTCGTCCAGCGCCTGAAATCGATCCAGAATGCCCTTCGTGTAGTCGAGACGCTCGACACCCACGGCCAGCTTCACATCCGCCTTCAGTCCGAACCTGTTGCGCAGGCGGGCCCGGCAGTCATCGACGTCAGGCAATTTTGCCAACAGGTCCGCCGGCCATTCTATCGAGATGGGATAGGCGTGCACCAGCGTCGTCTGGCCACCGTAGGAGATCGCCGCATCGGCCCGCTCGATGCGGCTTTCCAGGAAGCGATCGACGCTTTCGGTGAAATTGTTGGCGTGGAACTGGGTGTGGAAACCGATGATAGAGCTGCCGAGCAGCCCCTCGAGGATGCGTTCACGCCAAGGGCAGATGCTGTACACCTCCGAGTTCGGCCATGGGATGTGCCAGAAGGTGATGACGATCGCCTCCGGCAGGCGCTCGCGGATCATGCGCGGCAGCAGCGCGAAGTGGTAATCCTGGACCAGCACGATCGGCCGCTCGTTGCGCGCTTCGGCAACCACCGTATCGGCAAACTTCCGGTTAACGGCTTCATAGGCAGCCCAGTCGGAGGCGCGAAAAATCGGTCGGGTGAAGGCGATGTGGCAAAGCGGCCAGAGCCCCTCATTGGCGAAACCGAGATAATAACCCTGATGTTCTTCCTCCGTCAGCCAGACCCGGCGCAGCGTATAGGACGGATGGCCGGGAGGCACCTGTACCCGGTCGTGGTCGTCGACGGTGAGGCGGTCCGCCGTTCCGCCGCCATAGGCGATCCAGGTGCCGCCACAGGCGCGGGTGATCGGCTCGAGCGCGGACACCAGCCCGCTGGCCGGCACCAACAATTCGACGCCATCATCCCTGATGTTGTGGATATAGGGTTCGCGGTTCGACACCACGATGACCTGCGCATCGGGCAGATCGTCGGCGAGGATCTTGCGCAATGTCTCGGGCGACCACGTCACCAGCGCCGCATCGGCCGATTGGCCGTTCTTTTCGAACTCACGTATCACCTTGCGCGCCGCCTCCGCGGCCACGTCTTCGCCCGCTGTATGGGCAACCGCCGGAGGGTGGCTGCGGCGCTGCCGCGATAGGGAGAGGAATACGGCAAGAGCGGAAAAACCGAGGCTCGCGAAGGTCAGAACCCAGAGCAGTTCCGCACCGTAGTTTGTCATTGAATGTCAACTCACCCGGCCGTTGGCGACCGTTTGTTCGTGTTTCCCGTTTGAAAAGGTCCGCCGACCACGTGGTCAGCGTTCGGACCTGTATTTTTGCAACGCACAAAGCTCGGATCGGTTCCGCCAATTTTGTTCGGATCATGTCCTTACGATGAGCGGCACCAGCCCTTCATGGCGGTCGGCAACGAAAGCGACGACCCGGTCGCCGACGCGCTGGAAGGTGAGATCGACCACCCGGTCGCCGACGCCCAGGTGCCGCAGTGTCAGCGTGTCGATGCCGATCGGCAGCCTGGGACGGCTAACGCGAATCTCACCATCCCAGCCGTCGATCTCCAAGCCAAGGCAGGCCTGCATCAGCATGAAGGCGGAGCCCGCCGACCACGCCTGCGGCAGGCAGGCGACGGGATAGGCGATGGGTGCTTCGCCCGGCGCACGTGTAAAACCGCAGAACAGTTCGGGCAGCCGCATGTTGAAATGGACTGCGGATTCGAATGTGCCGCTCATCAGGCGAACCACGCTTTCGCGCTCGCCATAGCGCGCCAGGCCGGCACCGCACAGGGCGGTGTCGTGCGGCCAGATCGAGCCATTGTGGTACGACATCGGATTGAAGAACACGGCATCGTCGGCGAGCGTCCGCAGTCCCCAGCCGGAATGGAAGGAGGCGGAAAGCAGCTGGTCGGCGACCATCTGGGCCCGCGCCGGCTCAGGCAATCCGACAAAAAGCAGATGCCCGGCATTCGAGGTCCGCACCTTGCAGGGCTCGCCCGCACCGTCGATCGCGAGGGCATAGAAGCCGAGATCGTCAAGCCAGAAATCGCGTTCCACGGCGACCCGCATCGCCTCGGCGCGACCATCCCAATGGTCGGCCCTGTCGTCCTCCCCACGGCGGCGGGCAAGCTTGGCCAGCCCCCGGAAAGCGGCAAAGACATAGCCTTGCACTTCGACCAGGGCGATCGGACCCTTGGGAATGCGGCCATCGGCATGGAAGACCGAATCGAAACTGTCCTTCCATCCCTGGTTGGCGAGGCCGGACTCGGCCGCTCGCTGGTAAGTGACGAATCCGGTCTCCCGGCCCGCCTCCTCCGTCCATTCGGCCGCAGCGCACAGCGATGGCCACAAGCCGTCGATGAACGCCATGTCACCGGTACGATCGGCGTAGGCACAAGCAAGATAGATGTAGAGCGGTGTCGTATCGACGCCACCGTAGTAGCGGCCGAAGGGGAGCTCCCGCAGCGCCACCATTTCGCCCTTGCGGGTCTCGTGCATGATCTTGCCCGGCTGCGAATCGCTGAACGGCGATGTCTCGGTCGCCTGATGCTGGGCCAGAAAGGCCAACACGCCCCGCGCCAGGCCCGGATTGAGCCACAGCATCTGCAGTGCCGAGATGACGCCGTCACGACCGAACGCCGTCGAGAACCAGGGGATGCCGGCATAGGGATAGGGGCCGGTCGCCAGTTCGGTGGTCAGCAGCGCGACATCGGCGCGGGCGCGCTCGACCCAGTCGTTGAAGACGCGGCCCGAGCTGCGCACCGTCGCGCCATGGCGACGTTTGGCCCGCATGCCAAAGCGGGCGCGGGCGGCAGCGGCGCGAAACCGGTCGCGGTCGGGCTTATCGGCCACCTCGGGACCGACCTCGACATAAAGCACCTTCCTGCTGCGCTTGGTGACGGCGATCAGGAAATCGGCACGGGTGGCTGTCAGTTGGTCCGGCGCCTGCGAGAACGATATCGCAGAGAGGCGGGCCAGGCCGTCGAGCCCGTCATAGCGCAGCAGGACGGACGTCGCGTCTGTTTCGGCGGCATGGGCCAGCCCGCGCTTCAGCCGTGTCGAGCCGCGCACTTCGAACATGTCGCGGAAATCGGCGGAATAGTGCAGGGAAACGCTGATCGTCGAGTGTTCCCGGCTGTAATTGGAAAGGGTGATGCGTTCGAACAGCCTGTCCTGCCAAAGCAGCCTGACGCGTTCGATGTGAATGGCTCCCTGCGGGATGTCGCGTCCACCGGCGCTCTGTATCGGCAGATTGGTCAAATTGGTGGTGAACAGCACATTGTCCTGGCTGAGCGAGGCGCCGAGCAGCGATGTCTGCCTGCCGCCGACGGTCAGCCGGAACTCGGAAAGAACCCGTGTGTCGTCGCGAAAGAAACCGTCGCCGGCTCCGCGTATGTCGCCATAGGCGTCGGCAACCGCGAAGCAATCGCCCTGCTTGAGGGCAAACAACCGATGCGGCTCGCGAGGGGCGGTGGCGTCGAGCGATGCAAGCGCAACCGCGGGATCGAGCTGGCGCTCATCGAGTTGGGCCATTCGTCAAAGATCCCTGTTGTTTCGTTGTCGTGGCTCGAGCACGTCGTTGCTCAAGACGCCTTCGCCGCGCTCGGGACGCCGATCAGGCCCGCATAGGCGGCCAGATAATCGCCAGCCATTCTTCGAGCGGAGAACCGCTTTTCGAAAACGGCCCTCACCTTTCGCCTGTCGAGTTGCAGCAAGTCGGGCACCGCGGCGACCGCGCCGTCCACCGTGTCAGCGATGAAACCGGTGACGCCTTGATCGATGATTTCGGGCAGCGCGCCGCAATTCCAGCCGATGACCGGCGTGCCGCAGGCCATGGCCTCGATGGCGACAAGGCCGAACGGCTCCGGCCAGTCGATCGGGAACAGCAGGCCGGCCGCCTTGCCGAGAAATTCCGCCTTCTGGTCCTCCTCGATCTCGCCGACATAGACGATGCGATCGCCGTCGATCAACGGTTCGACCACCTCGTGGAAATAGGCGCGGTCGTCGTCGCCGATCTTTGCCGCGAGCTTGAGCTTGAGCCCCGAACGCAAGGCGATCTCGATGGCGCGGTCCGGGCGCTTGTCGCGTGAGAACCGGCCGAGGAAGGCAAGGTAGGGTTCTTCCGCCGTCGTCTCAAAAGTCGGTTCGTAGAGAGTGGTCGGCAATCCGTGATGGATCGTCGCCAACCAGTTGGCGTTGGCAAAGCCCGCCTTCTGGCTGTGCGAAATGGAAATCAGGGGAAAACGCGGAAACCGTTCATAGGCCGGCGCCAGGTCGACATAATCCAGCCTGCCATGCGGTGTCGTCACCGTGCGGTCGGCGAGATCCTCGAAGAAGGAAAAGTGCAGGAAATGGCTGAGATGGAAGTGGATGACGTCGAACTCCGACGCCCGTTCCCTCACCTGCGCAAGCATCGAAAGATGCGCCGCGATCTCGGATTTAAGCGGACGCGGATCGAGGCGCAGCGCGCGTTCCCGGCTGGGTACCAGCGTCGCGGAAGTCTGGCTGTCGCCACTGGCGAACAGCGTCACCTCATGGCCCAGATCGACCAGCGCTTCGGTCAGATACGAGACGATGCGCTCGGTGCCGCCATAGAGCCTTGGCGGCACCGATTCATAAAGCGGCGCGACATGGGCGATTTTCATATTCCATCCTGGATGCTGGGCATGCAGGTGTGAAATGCGTCAACGGCTCGATTGGTTCCGATTTTATGATCGAGCCGTGGGCACCAGAGGCCGCAGTCGGCATGGAACTGTGCGTCAAACAGATTGCGCGATCAGGGTCAGAAAGCCACCGCTCAGCGCGACATTGCCGACGAAGCCGTTGATGCGGGACGCACGGTCCTGGCCCTGATGGTCCCAGAAATTGTGAAACATCGGCGTGGCGACGATGAGGAACAGCAGCAGCACCGCGGCCGCGAGTGCCGTCCACAATCCTGCGATGACCAGCACGCCGGCGGCGATCTGAAGCACGATGCCGAGCCACAGCGCCAATCTTGCCTGCGGCACACCGCGCGCGGCCATCAGCTGGGTCAGGAAGGCCGCGTTCTGGATGTTGCGCAGGCCGGCGAAGACGAAGGCGCCGCCGAGCAACAGGCGAGCGAGAAACAACAAGGTCGAAGGCAAATCGGCAGGCATCAAACGCTCCCTTTGAAAGTGGAGCGCCGCCTTTCGACGGCGCTCCCAACATAACCGGACAATCAGGCGGCCTTCGCCGCCGGCACCGGGTGAATGGCCTGGAACGGGATGCACAGCCGGTTCCAGGTGTTGATCATGCCGAGCGCAACGGAAAGCTTGACCAGTTCCTCTTCCGAGAAATGCTCGAGCGTCTTTGCATAGAGTTCGTCCGGCACGCCATTGCTGGCGATCAAGGTGACGGCTTCGGTCCAGGCCAGGGCAGCGCGTTCGCGCAGGGAAAACAGCGGCGATTCCTTCCAGGCTGAAACCAGATAGAGCCGCTGCTCGGTCTCGCCGTCGCGCCTCGCCTCGCGGCTGTGCATCTCGACGCAGAACGAGCAGCCATTGATCTGCGATGCCCTGAGCTTGATCAGGTGCAGCAGGCTCACCTCGAGCCCGCATTCGTCCACCGCCTTGTTGAGCGCCGACACAGCCTTCATGATCTCCGGCGCCTTGGCGAAAAATTGCAGCCTCTGTTTCATCTTCCTGTCCTTTCAAATCTGCTTTGGGTTTGGGTCTACGGGGTTAACTGGATTTCTGCGGCCGCTGGTGGCGCTCGACGAAGGCGCAGCTCGCAGCAAGCGACCTGGGATCGCCTTCTGCCGCATAGGTGGCCACGATATCGGACAGCTTGGTCTCGGCGAGCGCGGCGCGATAGGCACGCTCGGCCTTCAGCATCGCGGCGTTGATGCCGCAGGGTTTGACATAGGCCGAAGCATCGAGCTTCACCGGACCGCGCTGGCGGATCTCGCCGCAACGGAAAGCCGGCTCGCGCCCTTCGATGGCCAGCACGATGTCGAGCAGCGTGATGCGCTCGGCCGGCCGCGCCAGCCGATAGCCACCGGCAGGCCCGGGCACCGATTCCAGGATGCGCGCCGCGCTCAGCATGTTGAGATGCTTCAGCAGATAGCTAGGCGACAGGCCAAAGGACTCGGCCAGAGCGGCGCCAGGCATGGTGCTGTTCCCCTCCACACTAGCCAGCGTGGCAGCGCAATGGATAGCTGCCTCAACGCCCTCGCCCAGCTTCATTGGATCGGCTCCTTTATCATGGATATATACTATCGTGGATAATTATTATCTGCAATAGGAAAATTAAAAACGGCGCTCGAAAGCGCTAATGCAGTTCACTTAGGCACCTTCAGTGTTCTGACAGGATATTTGGCTGGTAGCTTTTTGACGACACGGGGGCATGATCGCCCCCGTGTTTTTGGGAGGAT